>JACPKQ010000009.1 GCA_016186995.1 Deltaproteobacteria bacterium
AGTTCTTGAAAATGGTTACTTCACATAAAGTTATCTAGTATATTTTTCAGGCACAGCGATCATTTTTCCCTGCGAGAAAAATGTCGCACGCCTCTCGGCCTCGCTCTTTTTTACTTCGTAAAAAATCCATGCCCGCTTTGGCCTCCGAGACGGCCTTCAAAACATACTAGATAACTTTATGTTTGTGTCTATGTAAAAATGGTCTGAAGGTTTTGAAGGGGAAAGATCTGACATATCCATGAGAGAGTAGGGACTGGGTGTTTTGGCGCACGTTCAGGAGCCAAAATACCCAGTCCCTACTCAGAACCAAGATTGTCCATGATGCCATTTTTAAGAACTTAAGTTTTGGAATGGAATAAAGATATGAATGAGTTTCTTGACAACTTATATTGAAAACCTTTTAAATTAAAGAAGATTAATGAAAACATTACCTTCTGAAATTATTTGTGCTCTTGCACTCAATTCTTTATATCAAGTTTCACTGACACAAAAAAGATCGCTCATCACTGAGCTTGGAAGTTTTCAAAATATTTTTTCTACATTTCCAGAAAAAATTTCTCAAATAGAAAGTATGACACCTACTGTCTTAAAAGCTATTACACATTTTTCAGATTTTGAAAAAAGTGAAAGAGAGTTTCGAATGCTCAAACAACTTGATATTTCTATTATCCCTTTCACCCACAAAGACTATCCCCATAATTTAAGAAATTTAGTGGATGCTCCTCAAGTACTTTATGTAAAAGGAAATGCAGAACTTCTTCAAATGCTCTCTCTTGCCGTTGTAGGGTCTAGAAAAGCAAGTTTTTACGGTCTTTCAGTCACTTCCCAACTTGTGCCTGAGCTTGTAAAGGCAAATATAGCCATTGTAAGCGGTGGAGCTCGAGGTATTGATACAGAAGCTCACAAATCTGCTCTTAAGGCTCTTGGAAAAACAATTGTTGTTTTAGGATGTGGCCTTGATGTTTGCTACCCCACTGAAAACAAAAAACTTTTTGACCAAATTGAAAAAGAAGGTTGTATTGTCTCTGAGTTTCCTCTTAAGACACCACCTTATAAAATAAATTTTCCGCAAAGAAATAGAATTATAAGTGGTCTTTCGCAAGGCACTCTTGTTGTTGAAGCTTCTTTAAAAAGTGGATCACTCATCACGGCAAAAATGGCTTTAGAACAAGGTAAAGAAGTTTTTGCTATTCCTGGATCTATTCTTTCATATCATTATTCTGGCACCAATAAACTTCTTCAAGATGGCGCTTGCTTAGTACAATCGATCCATGACATTCTTTGGGAACTTGGCATTGACAACAAAGTTCAAAATTCCTATAGCCAAAAAAGATTTTCTTTTTTAAAAGAATTGACGGATGAAGAAAAGAAAATTTTAAGTACATTAAGTGAAGAGGGACATTCACTCAATGAAATTGAACAAATGACAGAACTTGATATTGAACTTATCCACGAAACTTTAACTCATATGCAATTAGAGGGCTATGTCAAAGAACTACCAGGTAAAAAATTTGTGAGAGCAGAGGAGGCAGGAGCTTGAACGAAAAAACTTTAGACGTTGTTGGCGTTATTCTTGAAAGCTTAACATCCAAATCTGTTAAAGAAGATGATATGATTGATATCCTCTTAGGACAGGGATTCTCCCTTAAAGAAATAGAAAGTGCTTTTAAGTGGATGGCACAAACTATACTTTCTCCTCAAAACTACTCTAACTATGGAAAATCATTAAGAATACTAGCCGAACATGAGAAAGCTAAAATATCCCCGGAGGCTTGGGGAATGCTTTTAAAACTAAAGAATTTAAATATCATCGACGACGAGCTTATTGAGGAGATCTTAGAGAGAGCCATGAATGAATCACTTGATGAGGTGAATGCTGAGGAAATGAAACAAATAGTCCAAATGAGTCTATTTAGAGCAAATGAAACACACTCCAACCCATCAATAACTCTCCTCTACCATTAATTTATAAAAAGGGAATATTTTTATGTCATATCTTGTTATAGTTGAGTCTCCTGCAAAAGCTCGTACGCTCGAAAAATATTTAGGCAAAGGGTACAAGGTTAAAGCCTCAGTGGGCCATGTGAAAGATCTTCCTAAATCAAAACTGGGTGTGGATATTAAAAATGATTTTGAACCAGAGTATAAAGTACTTAAAGATAAAAAGAAAATCCTTTCAGAAATTAAAAAAGCAGCAGAAAAAGCTGAAAAAGTATTTTTAGCTCCTGACCCTGATAGAGAAGGAGAAGCTATTGCCTGGCATATTTATGAAGAACTTAAAAAAACAAACAAACATATTTTTAGAGTTAGCTTTAACCAAATTACAAAACAAGCTGTCGTTAAAGCTTTTGAAGAGCCTAAAGATCTTGATAAAGATCGTTACAATGCACAACAAACACGTCGTATCTTAGATAGACTTGTAGGTTATCTCATCAGCCCAGTTCTATGGGATAAAGTAAGACGTGGCCTTTCAGCAGGACGTGTTCAATCTGTTGCTTTAAGACTCATTGTTGAACGTGAGAAAGAAATCAAAGAATTCAAACACGAAGAATATTGGAATATTACCGCTCTTTTCAAAAAAAATTCACAAGAATTTGAAGCTCGTCTTCTTAAAATTGAAGATAAAAAAGCAGAAATTAAAAACGAAAAGGAAGTAAAAAAAATCTTAAAAGACCTTGAGGGAAATACTTTTCTTATTAATAAGATCGAAAACAAAGAAAGAAAGAAAAAACCTCTGCCACCCCATATTACAAGTACTCTACAACAAGATGGTTATAATCGATATAAATTTTCTGCTAAAAGGACAATGGCTCTAGCCCAAAAACTTTATGAAGGTATTGATCTTGGAGACTTTGGAACTCATGGACTTATCACCTATATGCGTACAGACTCAACTCGAGCTGCTCCTGAAGCCTTAAGTGCTGTAAGAAATCACGTACAAGATAAATACGGAAAAGATTTTTGCCCAACTGAACCCCATGTCTACAAAGCTAAAAAAGGGGCTCAAGAAGCTCATGAATGTATTCGTCCTACTACTTTTGAATTCGAACCCGAAAAAATTAAAAAATATTTAAGTGCCGAAGAGTTTAAATTATATGGGCTTATTTGGAATCGCTTTGTGGCATCTCAAATGAGTGAAGCCATTTTTGATCAAACCTCTATTGATATTATGAATAGTTCTCATTTATTCAGAGCTACGGGATCTATTCTTAAATTCGAAGGCTTTTTAAAAGTTTTTGGTGATAGAGAGGATACTGCAACATTACCTCTTCTTCAAGAAAAAGAAAAACTCGAAGCTCAAAAAATTAACCCAAGTCAACACTTTACCCAACCCCCACCCAAATTCAATGAGGGAAGCCTTGTTAAAGAACTTGAATCTAATGGCATTGGAAGACCTTCTACTTATGCTGCTATTATTTCTAATATTCTTGCAAAAAAATATGTTGAAAAAGAAGAAGGACGTCTTTTCCCAACTGAATTAGGAATTCTTATTTCAGATCTTCTTGTTAAAAGCTTTCCTGATCTTTTCAACGTTGAGTTTACAGCACGAATGGAAGGTGTTCTTGATGAAATTGAAGAAGGTAAAGCCGATTGGCGAAAAACCCTTCATGAATTTTATGGCCCTTTTGAAGAAAAAGTTCAAAAAGCCAAAAAAGAAATGAAAAATGTCAAGGGTGAAGAAACACCCACAGATCATAAGTGCCCTAAATGCCAAGGAACAATGGTTATTAAATGGGGACGACACGGAAAATTCTTAGCCTGTTCAAATTACCCAGAATGTAAGTCCACCACTGACTTTCAAGAAGTTGGCGGAAAAATAAAACTAGTAAAAGAAGAAATGACAGATGAAAAATGTGAAAAGTGCGGAAATCCTATGCTTGTTAAACGCGGCCGCTTTGGAAAATTCTTAGCTTGTTCAAAGTATCCAGAATGTAAATCCACAAAATCCATAAGTATTGGCATTGCATGCCCCCTTGAGGGTTGCAATGGCAGTGTCATTCAAAGAAGATCTCGCAAAGGAAGGATGTTTTTTGGTTGTTCTAACTATCCAAAATGTACTTTTGTAAGTTGGAATAAACCTATTCCAGAAAAATGTCCAGATTGTGGAGCTCCTTACCTACTAGAAAAAATAACAAAAAAAGAAGGCACTACTATCTATTGTCATGTTAAAGAATGCTCTTATAAAAGAGCGGCTGCCTAATGAATCGCATTGAGAATTTCAGATCTTAACTCTGGAAATTGAGCAAACCATTTTTCTCTGTCTTTTTTAAGACCTGAAACAGCTTGAACATATTCTTCTTCAGTAAAATACTTTTTCACACGCCACTCATCCATTGTTTTTCCTAAAACTTTAGCAGGTATCTCAAATCCAAAATCAGGATCCTTTTCCCACTCAATATTTCCTAATAAAGTATTTCTAAAAAAGAATACCGTATCATCAAGTTTTACTTTTTTGTTTTTATTTGGACCGAGAAAGCCAGTATTCACCACATAAAATTCAAATCCTAACTTTTCAGCTAATTCATAAATGCGATTTCCTTCTTCTCCTTTAGGACCCATAATAAAAGGATTCGTTCCTACTTCTCTTACGGGTTCTCCTTTTGCTTTAGGATCTGCTGCTGAGGTTTTAATAGATTCCCCTAACATAAAATAAGCAGCCCCTAAAGTTAGCGTCAATTTTGCAATAGGAGGCATCAGTGGATTTCGAGTAATATAAAAAAGTCTATGCACATTATCACAATGAATATTGTCCGGAGATGTATGATCAATTTCGCTCACTGGAACAACAGCCCTTCCATTGGAAGTAAGCTTATCGCTAAAAAAATCAACCTTACCGTTTTTTTCGACCCACACATTTTCAAAAACAGTATGAGGATGAGAGGCTGCTTTATAAAGTAAAGGTTGCTCTTTTTGTGTAAGCCCATCTGTTTTGATATAAAACCCTCTCTCTTCTGTGCCATAACATTTACCCTCTCCACTTAAGAGAACAACATCATCTTGTTTAATAACTGTATCTTTACCAAAACCAAAATCATGACAAGTTAAAGAAGTTTTTCCAGTTCCACTTAACCCAAAAAGAAGAAGTCCTTCTGTATATTTCTCTCCATTCTTAGAGTAAGTTACTTCTTTTGCACCTGCATGAAGGCCTAAGCCGCCCTTTTGTTTCATACGATACATGGCTTGTCGTAGAAAAGATTTTTTAATCTCTCCCCAATAATCGCTCCCTAAAAGAAAAGTAATTCCCTTGTCTGCAAAAACAAGCATGCGCCTTTCAGCTGTATTCCATTCAGGGATATCAAGGGTTATAAAATCAGGAGTATGATCTGGCTCCCGGTAAGCTACAAGACTTCTCGAAAGCTCGTAAGCAAGACGGGCGTATTCTTTTGTAACATAAAGACGAACATGAAAAGCATACTCCCCTTGCCCCACTTGTCGATCCAACTGAATCAACTCATATCGATTTACATTCTGGCTTAAATCTTCAATGTACTTTAAATCTTCAGGTAAAATCTCTTTATCAACAGAGCTCCGTGTAAACTGGGCACTTCGAGACCTTATTTTTGTTACATAACTAGCCGAACCAAATTCTGTTGTTTGCTCGTCATGCTTAGCTAATTTTCTCAATTCATCATCAGAAGGATTTTTAATAACTTTGCCCACATTCCAACTTCTTACATCATAAACGCTCATTTTTTGATTCTCCTTATTCATTTATTCACTCGTTAGATGGTTGTGCCTTTTTCATATCAAAAATATGAGAATTTACCACCCCCTCTTTATTCTTGATTGTATTCAAAAAGCTGGGTCATCAGTTTACAAATTATATCTTTCGCTGCGCTCAAGATGACAAGGGGGCTGCTCAAGATGACAAAAAATTCGTGTTTATGTGAAGATGGGCTGGAGGTTTTGAAGGGGAGGATCCACACCGGGCGGAGGGTGCCCCTGAGAGACCTCCAGCCCATCAAGAACTTAAGATGATCCCCTCCTCGACCTATAAAGTTTTATAAAAAACAACCGACAAGTTATTATATGAATAAGAACACTATTCTTGTCATTGATGACGAAAAAGACTTTTTAGAGATTATACGGACAAACCTTGAAAATCATGGGTTTAAAGTCATAGCCACTCAAAACCCTGTGGAAGGGCTTAAAATAGCTGAAAAAAAGAAGCCTGATCTCATTATCCTTGATGTTATTATTCCTGAAATTAATGGCTTTCAATGTTGTAAAGAAATACGTCAAAATCCTCAACTTAAAAATACTCCTATTATTATGCTTTCTTGTAAAAATCAAGACGAGGACATTCAATGGGGTCTTAATAGCGGGGCTAATGAATATTTAATAAAGCCTTTTAATGCAGAAGACCTTATTGATATTATTCACAGCTATCTTAAAGCCAAAGCCGCCGCCTGAACATAACCATCACTTTGAACGTTGAAAAAGTAACCTTAATGGTATAGGCTATGCCCCGCTTTGAAGATAAAGACATTAACCATATTCTTTCCTCTGATATTAGGGCTTTTTTTAGGCTGTGGCTTTGCCCAAGAAGAAGGCTTGATTGACCAAATACAAGATCCTCATCATAGAGAGCTTTTTCAAAATTATCTCAACAAAAATATAAAATTTACTGTTACAAACCCCCCTGAAAAAAATCTGTTTGAAATGGAATCAGAGCTCATTATCCCTGTTCCCCTTGATTTTATTCAAAAAGAGGTTGTACACTATGATCTTTTCTTCATGAATCACATTAAAGCCTTTCTACCAACTCCAGTACTTTCAACAGATTATAATGAAGATAACCATATCCTCACAGTTACCGTTAAGATGCCTGATATGGATCTTTCTTTAAGGGTAAAATATAATATTAGTTTTGAGAATCAAACTTATAAATTTAAACTTATCACAGAAGGCGCTACGGGAACAGCTTTCAGAGATTCCTTAATATCAATCCATGTTGAGTCCTTACCTGAAGATTCACAATACACAATAGCCCGTTTCCATAGCATTACACATTATGAAGTTGACGATAACAACTCTGAGGAAATTTATGACACCAAAAAAAGCCTTCAGGTTTTTGAGTTAGAAAAAAAACTGAATGCTGAAATGATCACTCTTTGTCTTGAGATTGCACAAAAACTTTCTCAAAAATACAAAGCAACAGAATCCAATTCTCTTTTTGAGCTTCTCCTTTATCTTGGCAATGAATGTGATCATTACAGCACGTGGCAAACAAGATCAGATGAAGAGATAAAGAATAAAAGGGATACACTCATGACTCGTCTTTTTGAGGCAAGAAACGAAATTATTGCTCTTGGAAACACACCCCACATTGTTAAAAGATTTAACGAACTTATTATAAGGATCAAAGACTATAAAGCCTACAGCAGTGAAGGAATGGGCTCTAGCCTTATTGAAAGATGGGGGTATGGGGTTGTTGATCCAGGGCTTCTGTCAGGTGAGTATTTTGAACTTTTAGATCACCCAAAAATAGGAAACAAAAAAATCTATGAAATAATGATTGATGACAATTCAGCACTTTTTGAACTTGCAAGAGCTGATAAGTTAGATCCTTGGAGCGTAGCTTACGCAAAAAGGATCACTCAAGATTATCAAACTTCTATTTTCAAAAAGCTGATTGCTCAAAATTTTAGAAATCTTAATTTTTATGCAGAAGCAAGTACTATTTCAAACGAACATGCAGCAAAAGTTTTTGAGTTTATTCTAGATTATCCTCGTAGCCAAAACTGCGAACCCTCTTACGATTCTCTTCAATATGTGCTTAGAATTACAAATGAATATCAAAAAGAAGCATTTCTTTTTGCTTCTGAAGGACCTCATTATACCTATAGAACCGTGTACGATGTTCGAATAAGGGAAGCTCTCTACATTCATAACTCTTTTTCACTTCGAGCTTTTAAAGCGATTTTTATCCAAAACAACAGTATTACAATGACTTATGCAACACGAGTTATAACAGAAGAACAAGCTCTTCAGTTTGAAAAACTCGTCGAAAAAAATATAGGGGATCCTGAAGCCTACAGAAAAATTGTTGAAGATAATTAGAGAATATAGCGACTGAGATCGTGATCTTTGGCAATCTTTTCAAGGTGTTGTGTAACATAAGCCTTATCAATAATAATTTCTGTTTTTTGTAAATCTGGCGCGTTAAAAGAAATCTCATCCAAAAGTTTTTCCATAATAGTGTGAAGGCGCCTGGCTCCTATATTTTCCGTTCCTTCATTCACCCGTGTAGCTACTTCAGAAATAGATTCAATACCATCTTGAGTAAATTTAAGAACAATCTCTTCTGTCTCAAGTAAGGCTTTGTACTGGCGAGTCAGAGAGTTTGCTGGCTCGGTTAAAATTTTAATAAAATCTTCTCGAGTCAAGGATTGAAGTTCAACCCTTATAGGAAAACGCCCTTGTAACTCTGGAATAAGGTCCGAAGGTTTTGCAACGTGAAAAGCGCCTGCTGCAATAAATAAAACATGATCTGTCTTAACCACGCCATATTTAGTATTCACGTTTGAACCTTCGACAATAGGTAAAATATCCCTTTGAACTCCCTGTCTTGAAACATCTGGCCCATGTGAGTTTCCCTGGGTTGCTATTTTATCGATCTCATCAAGAAAAACGATACCAGAGTTTTCAACCCGATAAAGAGCTTTTTCAATAACCTTATCCATATCAATCAAACGATTTTCTTCTCTTTGCTGTAAAATTTTAAGAGCTTCTTGAACTTTTACTTTTCTTCTTTTTTTTCGACGAGGCATCATGTTTGAAAACATTTCTTTGATATTGTCGATGCTATCCATCCCTCCAGCTGAAAAAACCTCAAAGACAGGCATTGCCCTTTTATCTTGAACTTCTAATTCTACAAGACGATCATTAAGAGCACCCTCTCTCAACATTTTTCTAAACTTTTCTCTTGTTGAAAAAGCACGATCTTCTTCAGTCTCAAAGTTTTGAACCATTTCTTTTTGTTGTGAGTGTGAAAGAGGAGGAAGAAGAAGATCTAAAATACGCTCTTCAGCCTGTTCCCCTGCCTTGAACACAACTTTACTTTTTTCTTCTTCTTTAACCATGTTGACCGAAATATCTGTTAAATCTCGAATCATAGATTCGACATCTTTTCCAACATAACCCACCTCTGTATATTTTGTAGCCTCTACTTTTATAAAAGGGGCTTCAGCTAACTTTGCAAGGCGTCTTGCAATTTCTGTTTTACCCACACCTGTAGGACCTATCATAATAATATTTTTAGGTGCAATTTCATCTCGAAGTTCTGGATCAACTTTATAACGGCGCCAACGATTACGAAGTGCAATAGCAACAGCACGTTTGGCTTCAGCTTGACCAATAATATATTTATCAAGTTCAGAAACAATTTCTCGAGGTGTAAAGTTTTTCATAATTCTTCAACTGTTATATGATCATTCGTATAAATACAAATGCGAGAAGCTATCAAAAGAGACTTTTCACATATTTCTTTAGCACTTAAATTGGAGGCATGTTTCTTAAGAGCAAGCCCTGCTGCTTGGGCATAGCCACCTCCAGAACCAATAGCAATAATTTCTTCATCAGGCTCTATGACGTCACCTGAACCTGAAAGCATGAGAACTTCATTGTGATCTGCTACAATCATGAGAGCCTCAAGCCTTCTTAAAATCCTATCTGTACGCCAATCCTTAGAAAGAGCTACAGCAGCCCGCTTTAAATTGCCATGAAACTCTTCAAGTTTTGTCTCAAACTTTTCAAAAAGGGTCAAAGCATCTGCCGTACTTCCTGCAAAACCAGCCAAGATTTTATCATTGTAAAGTCGACGCACTTTTTTAGCACCGTGCTTCATGACAGCATGACCAAAACTGACCTGGCCATCGCCTCCTAAAGCAACATGCCCATTGTGTTTTATACCTATAATTGTTGTACCTTTAAACATACTTGAAACTTTTTATTTGCGAGGGTGTGTTTTATCGTAAACTTCCATAAGTTTGTCAATAGAGAGGTGGGTGTACTTTTGGGTTGTTGAAAGGTTTACATGCCCTAAAAGCTCTTGAATAGAGCGAAGATCTGCCCCGTTTTCAAGAAGGTGCGTTGCAAAAGTATGTCTTAAACTATGCGGGCTCATTTTACGAGTTACTTCACATTTTTGAATGTACTTATCAACGATACGCGCTACTTGCCGAGAACATGAGGGCTTTTTGGGCTTTTCCTCCAATAGGTACTATTCTTTCTCGTCTTCTTTTTCCCAAAACTTTTACTTGTGAAAATCCCTCAGAAAAGCTCTCATGATTAATACTGACTAATTCACTTAACCGAATTCCTGTAGCGTAAAACAACTCTAAAATAGCCTTATCTCGAACACCCAAAAAGGTCTTCACATCCGGTGCTTCTAAAAGAATATGAATCTCATCAATATTCAAAAAAGAAGGTAGTTTTTCTCTCTTTTTGGGAAGTGAGATTAATTCTGCAACATTATTTTTAATAATATTTTCTCTTTTTAAAAATTTATAGAATGTTTTAAGAGCGGAGAGCTTTCTTGAAATTGTATTTGAAGAAAGATCTCCATAAACAGAAGCTAAATATCCTCTCAAAAAAACAAGATCGATGGTTTCAAATGTTTTTTCCTTCTTTTTTAAAAAAAGAGAAAATTCTTTTAAATCGGTAAGATAATTTCTGAGCGTATGCAAAGATGCATTTTTCTCATACTTTAAATATTTTTCAAACTTCTCTAAAGGATCATTCATTAAAGAGCTCGTGGCATGTTTACAACATCCACCTGAGATAAGGCAAACCGAATGATTTGCGACTTATTTATTTTTGTATGTCCTAAACGTCTTAATTTTCGAAGCATTTGTTCTAAAAGAGCAATATCTCTATTATACAAAGAAATACACACAGTTCTATAATGAATAGGTTGATTTTTCCTTCGACGAAGAAGCTTTCGCATGGTTTTTTCTGGAATGTCGTCTTCAAGCCCAAACTCACCACGACTTGTATAAAGGGTTTCAAGCATTTCATCTGCTTTTTCACTGCTTATTTGGGACTTCACTTGGACTTCTAAATCTTTTAAAACCTTTTTACCTTTTTTTTGATCTTCCATGATTTCCCCCTTTTTATTTATATAAGTACTTATATATGATTATATAAAAATATTTACATGGCAAGTTTTTTTTCTCACAGTATTCGAGTTTATGTTAAAAAATGGTTACTGTCTGAAGCGGAAGTAAAGCGCAGCCCACGGTTTGTAAATATTCAAAACTGTGCATTCCGGACAGTGCTTTAGCACTTACGGGATTAAAAGTAGTTCATGTTAAATAACTACAGCGAGCCATGAAGCGAAAGACAGTAACCATTTTTAAGAACCAAGGTTGCCCATGATGCCATTTTTAGAATTTAGAAAAAGAGGTGACCTAAGATAAAAATACTGTTACTGGGTTGGATATTCGTACCTGCTTTAAAACTTTTCTCAAAGCGGAAATAGGGTTCAAGGGCAAAATGATCAAAGATTCTCCACCTCCCACCTAACGTAAAACGATGTGTAAAATCCTTTAAAAAGTTAGCATCTTCAGCATACCAATCATAGCGTACTAAGGCAGAAACTTGAGGAATAAAATCATATGTTAATCCTAGATAGGTAGAAAGAGAGTCTTTACCATGGGTAGGCTTATCAAGAGCTAAAGCTGCTTCACCCAAAAAAGAAAGTTTGTTCCATATAAGTGTTAAGTAGAGATCAAAAATACTTGTATCTCTTTTTGGTTGAGCGCTTGAAATGGATCCTTGTTCGTACATAAAAGAGCCACCACTCAAGGCTGAGAGACCAAAAAGCTTTCCTTGATAACCTAAATTAAGCGTATAAATGGCATCGCTTTTTGTAATTGTAGAACCATCTTTCAAGTGTTTTTTTGGCTGGCGTTCTCCAAAGGTAAAAGCAACTTTATAAAAAAAATCGGTTGTAGAACCAAACATCACTCCTATATCTCGGGTATCTGTTCCAATATGAAGTTGATCAAGAAGGAAAGTCGTGTGATCGTCATATCCTAAGCCCATAGGAACGTTAAAACTTCCTACCTGAATATAATGATCGGGTGTAAATTCATATTGAAGATAGGCCGTTATGAGTGGAGTAGGAATATTATAAGATAAAACAAGATTGAGCTCTTTCAAAAACTCTACACTTAAACCAGGTTCTACCTGCATCAGAAAAAAAGTATGTGGGTTAGGGCCTCCTTGTGTGGGCATGTACCAAGCGCGTGCATTTCCAAAAAAATTAACTTTCTCTTGAATGCCTTCAAGTGCTGTTTGAGTTGTTGTTTTTTTTTGCTCTTTGACTGCCACCACAACCCGCTTTTTCTCACCCTTTTTAACAACTTTTATTGTTTGAGGTGGTTTAAGTGAAGTTTGAGGATAGTTTTTCTTATCTTTTCTTGCTGTTCTTATAACCGGCTGTTTTTTTTGGAGGGGTTGAATTTGTTTTTTTTTCACTTCTGAGGGCGATTGATATCCCTTAAAAGACTTATATTTTTCGTAGTATCGTCCACGATGAGAAAGAGGCCCCCCACCTTTTTTACTGATGTGACAATAATCACACCGTTTTTTCTCCTTAATAGTATATTTAGGAAGACTTAAGCCTAGAGAAAGTGGAAAAAATAAAAAGGCAAAAAGATAGAAATGCCTTCTCATTATTATGAATTTTCATCCTTATTAAAAATAACTTCTCGAGCGTTTGTTTCTTCATCCTTAAGAGATTTTAAATATTTCTCAAAATCGTCTTGTGTAATAAGACCTTTCGCAATGTTTTTTTCAACAAGTCTTATATCAAACAATTTTTCATCTTTCATTACCACCTTTAAAACCCCCTCTTCATTTTTTTCACTTGTCTTGAGATATCACGCAAAAAACTTATGTCAAATTTTGGCTTTCTTAATGCCATTTATAATCATCGTCATGAAGTTCGATATCACTTCCCCGAATAACTCTAAAACTTTTTTTAAGTTTTCTCATCTTCCACCAATGTTTTAAATCTGTCATACTTGGGGGGCGTCTTCCACCCTTCCAATAATAAAGATAAATAAAACCAACAACAAGACCTCCCAAATGTGCAAGATTAGCGATTCCATTTTCATGACTTGTCATAGATGAAAAAAGTTCAATAAAACCTATAAAAAATACAAAAGTTCTGGCCCGCATCGGAAAGAAGAACATAAAAAGAATAACTCGATCGCCAAAATATAAACCGTAGGCTGCTAAAAGACCATAAATAGCGCCACTTGCACCCACAACAGGAGTATAAGAATGAAAATAAAAAATAAAATGAGTGAGCGCTGCACCTAACCCACAAATAAAATAAAATTTAAGAAGCTCACGACTTCCTAAAAATCTTTCAATTTCAGAACCAAACATCCACAAAACAAACATATTTAAAAATAAGTGCCAAAAACCACCATGTAAAAACATGTAAGTAAAGAGTTGCCATATATAATATTTTTGAACCACCACTTCGGGAATAAAAGCAAAATAACTCAAGAAATAAGAAAACCCTTCTCTACCAAAAAAAAGCTGAATGAGTATTTGGAGAAAAAAACAAGCTACATTAAGAGTGATCAGAGCTTTGACAACAGGAGTCCACCCCGAATAACCAAAAGGAGAAAATGATTGTTTAGAAAAATGGGAATATCTCATCTTATTATAAGTTCTCCACAACCTATTTTTAACTTTAGCATAATTAAAATGAAAAACTGCCTCAATTTTTATAAATCAGGTAATTTTTACACCATTATTTTCCAAAAAATAAAAAAATCTCTTTTTCATTTTTTTAGCTAACCATTCAAAAATATTAAATTTTTTAAGATTAACTAATGTGAAAAAACCCTGGCATAATAATTGCTCTTTTTTAAAAGTGTAAGGTATCAGAAGCGCAGGGTTAAACACTGCGTGCGAGGCTAGGGGAATTTCGTTGTGTTGTCAATTTGACAGGCTCTTCTTTGTCATCCTGAGTGAAACGAAGAATCTAAAAAAGAAAAATGGATTCTTCGGTCGGCGTTACAAGCCTCCCTCAGAATGACGGAGAGAGGACAGAAGGTTGTTCATGACAAGTGAGAAAAGAAAGCATTTGAGAGCTCCGGTTGAGATGTGGGTTAAAGAAGAGAGTGAAGAACATTACTTTGTTCACCGTGCAAGCAACATCAGTATTGGGGGTTTATTCCTCGAAAATAAAGTGGTGGTGAAGAAGAATACTATCTCTACCTACCTTTTCAGACTTCCTACTTCTCAACAACTTATCGTTGTTCAAGGTAAACCTGTTTATGATTCTATTTCTGAAAAAAAGAAAAACCGAAAAGGAACCGGTATTAAATTCCTAGATCTTTCACCAGAGGCAAAACAGCTTATTCGTGATTATGTTCACGCTCACCAAAACCACGCTGAATAAGTTCAACTAAAACACCATGTGTCTCTTTTGGGTGTAAAAAAGTAACTAACCCTTGAGCCCCTTTTTGAGGCTTATCATAAATAGGTTGGAAGCCTTTTTCTTTCATTTTTTGAATAGATGCTTCAATATTTGTAACTTCAAAACAAATATGATGTATTCCCTCCCCCTTTTTTTGAAGAAATTTTTTAACGGTAGAATCTTTTGATGTGGGTGTAATAAGTTCAATATGAGATTCTCCAATTTTAGCAAAAGCTGTTTCTACTTTCATAGCGGATACTTCATGAGTCTCTTCAAATGAAAATCCAAGTTTTTTAAAAGTTTTCTTTGCTTTTTCTAAATCTGAAACGGCAATGGCAATATGGTCTACTTTTTTCATAAAATATAGATTGCCACGTCGTTTCACTCCTCGCAATGACAAAAGAAGGGCCTTAGAATGACCGCAAGGACAAAAAAAAAGCCCGCTTACAAGCGGGCTTTTTTAAGATTCCCGCTGTTGCCGGGAATGACATTTGATAGTTAGTTAGAAAGTATAAGTAACGCCAAGTGAAGCTTCATGTTTTTTAAAATCAGCCAATTGTTTCCACTGACGATTTTCAAATTTCGTCGAATAAGAAAGATCTACAGAAGCACCTTTAACAGGTGTCCAAGAAACTGAAGGTGATAGTGATGTTTCAGCACTTAACCCCTTCGCAGAAGAATAAGAAACGCTCGATCCTCCCAAAAGTGAAACAGAAACAACATCTTTAATTTCAAATACACCCCAGCTTAAAGACGGAGTTACTGAAGCACTGTAAACTGGACTTGAATCATGATTTGAAAGAGCGTCTAACCATAAACCTGTACCCCAATCAAGACCTAACCAAGATACCGAAGCAAAAAGATGTGCACCAAGGAGTCCAACAAGATTTTTTGTAGGCTTGGCTGCTGGGTCCTCTGGTTTTGGTTCTTCACCCTCCTTAGGTTCAGGAACAGGCACTTCTTTAGAACGAGCTGCATTATAGGACATGGTCACACCAGAAACTTTTCCATTTAAAGGATTAGCGCCACCTATTTTGAAAACTCCAAGTTCTACAGCTTTAGCCACGCGAAGTTCTGCCAATGCTTTTACATAAAAGCCTGAATCAGGATTTCGACTTGCTGCGCTCATAGGTGCTTTCACAGAAAGAAGAGGAGTAAAATCAAGACCTAACGCCGGCACTTTCACAGAACTAGGTGCTGTAAGTGCTAAAACAGCATCTTGAATAGCTAAAGAATTCGGCGTACCCCAAGCATTTTTCAACCCTAAGGTAAGAGAAGAACTGAATTGATCGCTCCATTTCCAAGCCGCAGTTAAAGATCCAGCACCTGCGATAGCATCTGTTGTTTCTATAGCACGACTCACTGAATAAGTTGTAGAAATACTCCATGGTTTCTCTGGAACTTTGGCAGTTACTGTTGTTGCTTCTTCAGCAGAATAAGCAATAGCACCAAAAACAAGAGTACCCGCCAGGATACTTAAAAACAATTTTTTCATTTTTCCCCCTTCATTGATTTGTTTCTTTTTCATAAACTACCCTTAAAAAGATGGCTCTTTATATCCCAGATTTCTTAAAAAAACAATGGAATGATTAACTTTTGTTATTTTTTAGATAACTTATTGATATAATTAAATTTTTAACGAAGATTATAGAAAATATCTTTACCTGGAAAAATAGCGTTTTGGCCTAAAAACTCTTCAATTCGGAGAAGTTGGTTATATTTTGCCATTCTTTCAGAACGGCACGCAGAGCCTGTTTTAATTTGTCCTGCGTTAGTTCCCACTGCCAAGTCTGCAATAAAAGTATCTTCTGTTTCGCCAGAACGGTGAGAAATGATAGTTGAAAAATTCGCTTTTTGGGCGGCCGCAATGGTTTGAAGTGTTTCTGAAACACTTCCAATTTGATTGAGTTTGATCAAAATAGAATTACTCCATTTTTCTTCTATTCCTTTTTCTAATTTTTTTGGATTTGTGACATACAAATCATCACCCACTATTTGTACTTTATTTCCTAATTTTTGAGTTAAGTGTTTCCAACCGTCAAAATCTTTTTCAGCCAAACCATCTTCGATAGAAACAATGGGGTAGGTTCCGCATATTTCTTCATAGTAAGAAATAAGATCAGAACTTTCTAATTCTTTTCCTTCAAATTCATAATGGTTACCCTTATAAAGCTCATTGGCTGCGACATCTAAAGCAATACAAATTTCTTCTTGTGGTTTGTACCCTGCTTCCTCGATAGCACTCATAATAAAATCAAGCGCTTCACTGTGAGATTTAAGATTAGGTGCAAAACCGCCCTCATCTCCAACAGCTGTATTATGACCTTTTTCTTTAAGCTTTTTTTTAAGTGCGTGAAAAACTTCTACCCCTGCTCTTAAAGCATCTGAAAATGTCATAAACTTAAGTGGCATGATCATAAACTCTTGAATAGCTAAATTATTATCGGCATGAGCTCCGCCATTTAAAATATTCATAAGGGGTACAGGCATAATTTTAGCTTTGTCTCGTCCGATAATTCGAAATAAAGGTTCTCCTTTAAAAACAGAATAGGCTTTCATAACAGCCATCGAAACTGAAAGAATAGCATTTGCCCCTAACTTAGATTTATTGGGTGTACCATCGAGGCTTAAAATTTTTTGATCTATTTCAAAAAGTTTTGAAACATCTTTACCTAGAAGTTCTGGAGCAATTATATTATTCACATATGAAACAGCTTTATGAACACCCTTTCCACAATATCTTTTATTTTTATCTCTGAGTTCTAAGGCCTCATCCGAACCTGTTGAAGCACCCGAGGGAACGGCGGCGCGCCCTACATGACCCGTATCCAAAATAATATCTGTTTCTATGGTGGGGTTTCCTCTAGAATCTAAAATTTCTCGAGATATAATTTTTTTAAGAGACGCCATTTTTTAATAAACTCTCTGCTTCATAAGGAAGTTTTACACGAAAAACTGAGCCTACTCCAGGTTGACTTTCTACTTCAATATCGCCCTTGTGATTTTTAATAATACCAAAAGCTGTAGAAAGCCCAAGCCCAGTACCCTCACCCGGCTTTTTTGTTGTAAAAAAAGGTTCGAAAATTCTTTCAAGATTTTCTGTTTGAATTCCACAGCCACTGTCTTTGACAGTCACGATAACTCTTCCATTTTCTTTAAAAGTAGAAATTTTAATGGTGCCATGTCCTTCAATAGCTTGATAAGCATTCAGAAAAAGATTCAAGAAAACTTGATTAAGTTGTGTTGGATGCCCGGGAACTTCAGGAATTTCTCCATAATCTTTATTAATAGTTACCTTACGTCGTAAATCATAGCGAAGCATATTCAGAGATATTTCAATACATTGCTGAATGTCACAAAGCTCTGTTTTTTCGCTACCAGCATGGGCAAAATGATTGAGATCAGAAACAACTTGTTTGACTCTTCCTAATCCTTCACTTGTTTCAGCAAGAATAAGAGGAAAATCTTCTTTAATGCTTTGAAGATTATTTTGAGCTGTATATTCATCCAATTTTCTTAATATTCTTTCTGTTTTATAGGAAACGTTTTGTGGAAGATCTCCACTCATCTGTTCATACATTTCCAAAATTTGAAAAAGCTTTGTAACATATTCTCTTATACGTGTGACATTACTGATAATAAAACCTAATGGATTATTAATTTCATGCGCAATCCCAGTGGCCAGTTGTCCAATGGAAGACATCTTCTCAGTTTGAACTTGTTGTCTTACTGACTCTTTTAATTTTTTATTTGTTTCACGAAGTTCTCTGTTAGTCTTTTCTAATTTTTCATTTTGCTCTTCAAGACGAGCCACCGCTTCTTGAATAAGCTGTGGACTTAAATGGGTAGGTATCTTTTCCTCACCAAAAAATTGAGGTTTTTCAGCCCACGTAATGACACAAGCATGGGGCGAGCGGTTTTCAATGTGTGCAACACCTAAATTCCAATATTCTGGAATACCAGAAAGAGCCCCTTTCAAATACCACACATCAGCCTCACTCAATGAGGAATCAAACTCAAGAACAATACTGTTTTCTTCTTTTTCAGAGAGGCGGACAAAAATATTTTTATAAAAATAAGAAATAAACTTTCGACTCTGGTGATAAATAAGCTTAGGCTCCCCTATCATTCTAAAAACACTATCCAAAACACCCCATGCTTCTAGAGTTGGAGACTCTCTGCCTATTTTAAAAATAATATCTTCATCATGAAAAAATTGAGGCAAACGGCTATAAACATGATTAATAGTTTTGCGATCAATCCACGAGTTTGTGTCTGCTAAATGCTCTAAAGCAACCCCTAGATCATCAAAGAACGGAAGCACTGATTTGCTATGCCTTTTAGCATATTGAATAATAGAATTCGTAATTCGACAGCTCACATCCTGATTCATAATCGAGTTTATAGTAAAATAGGAATGTAAGCTTTTCAAGAGAATTACATCTGTCATGGGTCATTGCGAGTGAAACGAAGCAATCTCTTATAATTGCAATAACAATTATAAGGTAACATTAGCATGTTGGGATCGCCACGCTGCGCTCGCGATGACAAAAGATGACAAAAAAGATTTTCCTTTTATCAAATATAGCTTTCAGAAAGCTTTGATAAAAGTTTTTTACTCTTCTCTTTAAGATCTAAAAACCGGATGAAAATTCCCCCAACCGTTTCAGGAGCTGGCTTTACAACCTGAACCACCTCACCCAAACCTTCTACAATTTTAAGCTGTGTTGAAGTGATAGAAAACTCAATGTTGATCTTTGTTCTGGGCGGAACAAGATTTGGCGTTTCAAGAAAAATGCCACCACCTTCAATGTCTGGAGTGTAAGCAAGAACAAACTCATCAAAATCACAAAACTCTGCTCTGATGAGTAAGCACCCCTTTTGATGGGGACTCCCGGGTACTGCGTGTTCGGTGATAACTTGGGAAATCACTGTTCCTCCTGTCTTAATCGTCATTAAGACGTGCGGACGACTTCCGATTCTAAACTACCGAACTACTTTAAAACCCGACTTCTACGACTTAAGTAAACGCTAACATGATGAATTTTAAATGTCTACCCCTTGTTTAAGGGCTAAACACTGTCAAAAAATTCATCATAAAATATCACTTAGTTTATTCCTTAAGCATTTTATCTTTTCAAAAGATATCAATGACTTATTTACATTTGTTATTGTTGGCATTTTTTTTGCTCTACTGCACTCTGGGGTTGGGAATGAAACAGTCTAATAAAATTGTCAGTCTTTGTGAATACCGAGATCTTAAGAACCAAATGTTAACAAAAGATAAGCTTTTTTACATGGAAAAAGCTGAACTTTTAGATGAGCTTATTCAATATTATGAGGCTATTAAGAAAGATCCTTGTAATATAGAACTTGCTCTTTTTGGTGAAGATTTGATGGATGTTATCTCTCAAAGAGCACTGACTCGAGAACTTTATGAGCTTGCAGAAGATTATCAAGAAAAAGGGCCGCACAAAGTTTTTAATTTGGAAAAGCCTTCTAAATAGGTTGGGATCGTAAAAGTTCTTTCATATCTCTCTGCTGCTGCAAGGTATACGGGCCCAGAACAACTAAATTAAAATTCTTTGAATCAAAAACGTCTTCCGCACATCGCTTAATATCTTCCAAACTTATCTGAGTGATGTCTTGCATACACTCTTCAGGTGTTTTAAGCCCGTAGAGAAGCTCTCCTTCTCCAAATTGGATAGACATTTGTCTTAGATGATCAAAATGAAACTCATACTCTCGGATGCCCCGACTCTTGACCTTCTCTAGTTCTTCAATTGTGATTCCCTTTTCTTTAAGTAATTTTAACTCATCAAGAATAGCTAAAAGAACAGAAAAAGTTTTTTCTGGTGGTACTGAAACATCGATATCAAAAACTCCAATATCGGAATAACAATCAAGCGCTGCTGAAATATCATAGGCAAGGCCTTGTTCTTCACACACTGATTTTTGAAGCCTGGAACTAATACCATCATCTAAAACTCTTTGAATAAGATATAAAGTTTTGATATCTGGATGAGTCTCTCCATAAGCACGAAAAGAAAGTTGAATATCTACTTTACTAGATTCAGCGTAAATAAACTTTGAAAGTGGGAACTCTTGGGACATCAAAAGTGGAGAGGGATAAATAAGTTTTCCCGTATTAAAATCACCAAAATATTTTTTAGAAGATTCTAATACTTCATCTCGTGTTACGAGACCTGAAACACAAAGAACCATGTTGGAAGCCACAAAATGTTTTTCATAATGGGAAATAATATCATCGCGAGTAAATTTATTAATGTTTTCTTTTGTTCCAATAACCGAAAATCCGAGAGAGTGACCCGGCCAAAGAAAAGGACGTGAAACATTATCCATATCAAGAGGTTCTCCTTCAGAATCAAAATCTTCAAGTAGTTCAATGTGAACGATTTTTCTTTCTGTTTCAATCTCTTCAAAAATAGGTGAGCGAAAAACATCCCCAAAAAGACTCATACCTTTATCTAAAAATTGAGAATCAATTTTAGACCAAAAACACGTAAACTCTCGAAATGTATTTGCAATAAGACCCTCACCAATGAGTTCAAAAGCTTCGTTAATCTGAAAGGAAGAAGGATAATGGTGACTTCCCCTAAAAAACATATGTTCTAAAAAATGGGAGATGCCGTTGTTCTCAATCGTTTCATAACGTGAGCCTACTCGAACATAAAGTGCAATTTCAGCTGCATGCACATAAGGCATTTCAACGGTAATGACTCTCAATCCATTTGAAAGCTCATCCTTAAAATAGCGATAGGGAATGGTATTCATAGTTTTTGAAAGAAGTTTACAATAATTTTGTAGCAAGCTCACTTAATTGTGATCTCTCACCCTTGGTTAAAGTAACATGGCCCGCAATGCCCTCCTCCTTAAAGCGCTCCACTACATAAGTCAAACCGTTATTAGCTGAATCAATATAAGGATTATCAATTTGATAACAATCCCCAGTAAGCACTATTTTAGTGTTTTCTCCAACACGAGTCATAATAGTTTTAATTTCATGTGGACTTAAGTTTTGAGCTTCATCAACAATGAGATATTGATTAGGAATACTTCTACCTCGAATATAAGTAAGAGGTTCGATGTTGAGCATTCCTTGATTGACCAAATCCTTATAGCCCCCTGATGCACGCTTATAATATTCTTTACCTGTGCCACCCAGTAAAAACTCTACATTATCAAAAATAGGTTGCATCCAAGGGTTTAATTTCTCCTCTAAATCACCCGGTAAATAACCAATATCTTTTCCCATCGGAAAAACAGGACGGCTGACAAGAAGTTTGTGATATCGCCCTTCATCAATGGTTTTACTGAGACCCACTGCTAAAGCTAAAAGTGTTTTTCCAGTACCTGCTTTACCAATGAGAGAAACAAGTTGAACGCTGTCATCAAGAAGAAGATCAAGTGCAAAGTTTTGTTCAACATTTTTAGGTGTAATTCCCCACACTCCTTCTTTTTTCTTCGCAAGAGGAAGAAGCAACCCTTTATCTGCATGAAACCTAGCTAAAGCTGTGTGCGATTCGTTTGCATTATCTTTCAAAATAAGAAATTCATTAGGATAAAAACTGTATAATTGTGGGGAAAGTTCAAGTTTTCTTTCTGCAAAGAAACGATCGACAACCTCCCCTGGTACATCAAGAATTCGGGTTCCTGAATAAAGGTCTTCGATATCGACAGACTGAGGTTCATAATCTTCAACAACAATACCCAGAGCATCTGCTCGCACTCTTAAGTTGGCATCTTTTGTCACAAGAATAACAGGACGTTCTTCATCTTTTTGATATCTTCTTGCAGTCGCTAATAAAATAGCATCTGTATGACTATCACCCTGAAGCTCTGGGGCAAGCGAACCTTTTTCCTCTTCTAAGCACAAATCAACTCTTAAAACACTTCCTTTTTCTATTTCAATACCTTCTGTAAGAAGGCCTCGTTCACGAATTTCATCGAGGTGCCTGACGACCTCTCTTGCGTTACGCCCTGTTTCATCAAGTCTTCGCTTAAATTTATCCAGTTCTTGAATAACAGTGAGACAGATAACCACTTCATTGTTTTCAAAACGAAACATGGCTTGGGGATCATAAAGAAGGACATTCGTATCTAATAGAAATCGCTTCTTCATCTCTGCTCCTTTTTTTGGGATTGGAAACTTACAGATTCGTGTCGACTAACAACTAAAAAAGTTGTGTGCACATATATAAGATAACAGATACAGCGTTTGAGAGCCATAAAAAAAAGAGCCCGGGTTATCCCGGGCTCTTTTTTGAGAGAGGAGTAGTATTGTGGAAATCTGTCGGAGACTTAAGAAGACCCTTCTTTTCAAGTCTTCGACAGATACTTTATTTACTTTTTAGGATGTCTCCTTAATTCTTCTGCTTGTCTTTCTGCTGTTTTAATAGCCTCTGTATCTTCTTCTGTTAGAATCTGATTAAGTTCTGTTCCAACTTCTTTTTCAACTTTAACTTCTTCTTTAACTTCTTCTTGTGGATCTTGACGAACTATCTCAAGTCTAAAGGTGTCTACAGCTTCAATAATTCCACCTTCAGCTGCAAGCCCTATTTGAAGAAGACCGGTAAGACCTTTTTCGGTTCGAACAAGATGCAAAAGCATGCGCAGAGCATTACTTTCAACTTTCTCAGTAAGTACAACTGCAAAACCATTATCTTCAGAATTAAGTCCTTTCACTTCAGACTCAAAGCTTTCTTGTGAGTAAACTTTTTCAGAAAATTGAATAGTAAACTCTTTAAGAATGGTTTTCATTTCGTCGCCTGTTGCTTCATCCGAAAAAGTCATAGAAATAGATGCTACTTGTGGCCCTTCTGAACCGTCTTCTTCAGAGATACTCTTCATACCCCCAACATAAGAAATGTCTTTTGCTAATTCAAAAATAACTTCTGGTACTTCTATTTCTTCAACAACTGGTTGAATTTCTTCAGCAGGGGATTCATTAAGACCAATGACTTGTTCCCCATTTTTTCCATTACCACACCCCACTACACCTAATAGAGCAATAATACCTGCTACTAATAATAGGTTTCTCATTTTATACCTCCTACGTACAACGTGCCTTCATACTACTTACTTTCATGTATGAGCAAGTCTTGTGCCACAAAAAGAAAAAATATTACCTTAGTAATTACAAATACTTACAAAAACTTAAAGGGTATCAAAACCACAATTTGTCACAGTGAAGGAACAATTTTGGGGGAATACTGGATCCCGGGTCTTCGCCCGGGATGACGGGTGTTATTTTTAGGCATCTTTTGAAAGCTTTTCAATTCTTCGAACAAGGCGATCGACTCGATGGGTGATTTCTTCTACTTGAGCTTCTAAGGGGCGTGTAAATGTGAAAACTGTTTTTCTTAAAAGTGATTCTACAATTTGAAATGAGGGCAATGCTCTTTCTTTCTCAAAAAACTTTTTCATGACTTATCCTTTTTAGAAGACAGTTTATCTATTTTTTTATTGAGCTTTTCTATATCACTTACAGTAGGAACACCAAGACAGTGTAAAATCTTTTCACTTGTTTTTTTAAGCGGTTCAAGATCTTTAGAAGTAGGCAAAAAACCTTCTAAAAGCATAAGAACTCCTTTTGCTTTTTCGAGCCTTTTCTTTAAAAGATCTGTAATGTTTTCTGTTTCAACCTCTAGCTTAGCCATATAGAGTAAATACTTCTTTCCCATTTACAGTGTCAAGTTGGAAAAAATGTTCTTTCACTCTTTTTTATCAAATTAGGTTCTTAAAATGGTTACTATCTTCCACTTCATGGCTCGCTGTAGTGATCCAACATGAATTTTTCTTTATCCCGTAAGTGCTAAAGCACTGTCCGGGATGCACAGTTTTGAATATTTACAAACCGTGTGCTGCGCTTTACTTTCGCTCCAGACAGTAACCATTTTTTAACATAAATTCGAAGTGTAATTTAAGAGATAGGGATAGTGCTTACTGAGGGTCGTGTCGGAAGGTAATCTGGCTTGGTCTGCATAGTATATGCAGCAGATTGCCTGAGACGCGAGGCGCACTTTTTCGCAGGAAAAAAGTGACGCCGTACCCGAAGGAAGTACTATCCCTATCTCTTAAAAGTATTTACTTAAATTTTTAAATCCTTCACTCGAAGCTGGATAGAGGTTTTTCCTTGCCACTCGTTAAGCTCTGGAACATAAGCCAGGTCTAGAGAAATAGGTGTACCTGAAATATCTTTAAAAACATCAGCTTTATTAAAGGCAATGGCTTCTTTAACATCTTTATCGTCCTTTACATAAAGCTTAAGGTGTTTTTCACCCACAACTCGAGAGCTTGATACTTTAAGATTTCGAGATCCTAAAACAGGCTCAGGATTAGCTGTTCCAAAAGGCTCTAAAAATTTTAACTCATATACAAACTCTTTCGATATATTTTTAAGTTCTGTTTCCATATCAAGTGTGAGTGTTGGAATAAAATCTTCTGCAGTTGTTTTCCCTTGAACCACTTCTTCAAACCTTCTTGCAAAATGTGTCATGTTTTCTTCTTTTAAAGAGAGGCCTGCAGCCATTGCATGCCCACCACACTGAATAAGAAACTCACTACTTTCGCGTAAGGCCCCTGTTACATCAAAACCGTAAATGGAGCGACATGACCCCTTCCCAATGCCATTTTCAAAGGCAATAACAACAGTAGGACGATAGTATTTTTCGACAAGCTTTGAAGCTACAATACCAATAACACCTGGATGCCACTTGGATGAACCTACTACAATAGCGTGAGGGCTTACCCGTCCTAGAATTGCAGAGGCTTCGCTTTGTGTCATCACGAGGGTTTCTTCGAAACCCGTGGTGATCTCATCACCTTCGGTGATGGG
The DNA here is from genome assembly GCA_016186995.1 of Deltaproteobacteria bacterium. Classification (GTDB taxonomy): domain Bacteria; phylum Bdellovibrionota; class JACOXK01; order JACOXK01; family JACOXK01; genus JACPKQ01. The sequence goes on from JACPKQ010000009.1 coordinate 25,308, forward strand.
ATTGCTTCGCTGCGCTCGCAATGACAGGGAATGAAGGTTTTTTTCTACAAACTGCACTGCTTCAAGAAAAATCCTTTGCTGAATTGCTCGCCTTTCTTGATTTTTTATTTCTAAATCATCTGCAAGCACTTCAGCTCTCTCCCTACTTTCTGTTGTAAAAAGCTCAACAATAACTCGCGCTGTATCCAAACGCCCCCCAGCATTAATACGTGGGCCTAATCCAAAACCAATGCTGTGTGTTGTAATTTTTTTCTTTTGAAGCTGAGCCTTTTCAATCAGAACTTGCATTCCCACTCTTTTGGGAGAATTTAAAGTTTTTAAACCATTTACAACAAGAATTCGATTTCCTCCACAAAGAGGAACCATATCTGCAACCGTTCCTAAGGCAACAAGATCTAAATAATCCCTCAAATCGGGTTCAATTTTATCTTTAAAAAATTCTTTCTTTCTTAAACGTGCTCTTACTGCCATCATAAGATTGAAGGCAACACCCACCCCTGAAAGTGTTTTTTCTGGATAAGTACAATCTGCTCTTTGATGATTAATAAAAGCATAAGAACTAGGATACGGGGCTTGAACCTGATGATGATCTGTAATAATCACATCAATTCCTGTTGCCTGAATGGCATCAACTTCTTTATGATTTGTACTTCCACAATCGCAGGTAATCATGACCTTAGCTTTTTCTTCTGCAAGAATTTCAATAACATTCGTTGTCAACCCATAACCATCATGCACTCTGTGTGGAATATAGAAAAAAACGTGAGCCCCTATTTCTTTAAAAAACTGAGTCATCAAAGAAGCACCTGTTGTGCCATCTACATCATAATCACCATAAACACAGATAGTTTCATCTTGAAAAACCGCCTCACAAATACGAACAACTGCTTTTTCCATATCTGTAAAAAGAAAGGGATTGGGTAAATCTAGAAGTGAAGGATTTAAAAATTTTTGGGCTGCTTCAGGAGTTTTTAGCCCCCTTTGAACAAGAAGCCGACAGGTTAAAAGGGAAAGATTAAGTTCTTTAGAAAGGGCTTGTGCGGTTGAATCTTCAACTTCGCGAAAACACCACTTGGTTTTTTGAGAACTCACTTTTTTGTCTTCTGAGCTTCTCTATTATGAAGCCATAAGAGCACAGGCGAGGCTATGAAAATAGAAGAATAGGTACCTACAACAATTCCAATCAGTAATGTGAAGGCAAAATCGTGAATAACACCACCGCCATAAATAAAAAGCGCCACAACAACAAATAAAGTTGTTGAAGAAGTAAGGATGGTACGACTTAATGTTTCATTAATACTTTTATTAATAATCTGAAAAAAATGTTCTCCACTTCTCACAATAATATTTTCTCTGATTCGATCAAAAACAACGATGGTATCGTTAAGAGAGTAACCAATAATAGCAAGAAGCGCTGCTAAAATAGTAAGATTAAACTCTTTTTGTAAAAAAGAAAATGCACCTAAAGTGATAGTAACATCATGCACTAAAGCAACGACAGCGCCCGGTGCAAATTTATATTCGAACCGAAACCAGATATAAATAAGAATAAGAACAAGAGCAAAAAGCATAGATAAAATACCAGCTTGTTTAAGATCACTCCCGACCTTAGCACCCACCATATCGATACGCCGTACTTCAACGTGTTCTTCACCACCCAACTTCTTTTGAAAGGTAGTTGAAACCTCTGTACTAAAACGCCCTAAAACAGATTCTTCTGTTTCGCCTTGTTTGAAAAGTTTAGATCTAAAAAGTATAAGATATTCTTTTTCGTGCACATCACCAAACTTTTGAACACTGGATTCACTATAACCAATTTCTTTCAACGTATCTCGTACAAATCCAATGCCTTTATCTTCTTTAAAACGAAGTTGAAGTTCAACCCCACCCGCAAAATCAATGCCATAATTAAGCCCTCGGGTAAAAAGACTTATTAATGACAACATTATAAGAAAAAGTGAAATAGCAATAAACAATTTTTGCTTTCCAAGAAAATCAAAGTTTGCATTTTTTTTAAAAAATCGTAGTGCCATAATTAAATACTTAACCTCTGAATGTTCTGCTTACGTATAAAGTAAGAAAAAATCATTTTAGTAATAAAAAAGGCTGTGAATACAGACGTTATAATTCCTATAATAAGTGTGACAGCAAAACCTTTAACAGAACCTGTCCCGTACTTTAGAAGAACAAAAGCAGCAATAAGGGTTGTTACGTTTGCATCTAAAACAGTAGACCACGCATGGTTGTAACCTGCCTCAATAGCACCATGAGGCATTTTTCCGGCATCGAGTTCTTCCCTGATTCTTTCAAAAATAATAACGTTTGCATCTACAGCCATACCAATCGTTAAAATAATACCTGCAATACCCGGTAAGGTGAGTGTTGCTTGAAGCATAGAAAGAATAGCAAGTATAAAAAGAACATTAAGAACAAGGGCTATAAGAGCCACAAAACCACTCAAACCATAATAAATAACCATAAATATCATGACGGCTAAGGCGCCATACACCATGGCAATTTTACTTTGTGCGATAGAATCGGCCCCTAAAGAAGGTCCTACTGTTCTTTCAAAAAGAAAATCTAAAGGTGCGGGAAGCGCACCAGCTCTTAAGACAATCGCAATTTGATCCGCTTCTTTTCTTTTTTCTTCAATACTACCACTTCCTAATGTAATTTGTCCGCGTCCTTCACTTAAAGTTGTTTGAAGTACGGGAGCACTTTTAATGACCCCATCAAGAATAATAGCCATTTGTCTTCCAACATTTTCTTTACGGGTAACATGTGCAAGTTGTCTTGCCCCTTTGGATGCAAATTCAAAATCAACTGAAGGATGACCCATTTGATCTAACCCTACGTAAGCGTTTTTAAGATGTTCACCTGTGACAACCTCGGTTGAAGAAAGAAGATACGGCGTGCGTGTAACACGACCTGTTGCAGAATCTTCTTTTTTCTCAAACATCAGTTTTGTGTTTTCTGGAAGTTTTCCCCTCAACGCCTTATTAAGCCGATCTACATAATCAGAAAATTTAAGTTCAGATTTGCTTTGTGTACTGCCTGCTTCTACAAAACTTAGGCCTGTTTCTTTTTCTACCTGGTCGACAAGATCACCCAAAACAACTTGTTTTTTAGTTTTAGGTTCTATAAAAACCCTAGAATCATAACTTGGCTTTCCGTCGTAATTACTTCCCACTTGGATACCTTCAACAAGTCTAAATTCAAGTTGGGCAGTTTTTCCAATAATTTCTTTAGCTTCTTTTGGGTCTTTATAGCCTGGAATTTGAATAACAATACGATCATTACCTTGAGAAGTAATAGCAGGCTCAGCAACGCCAAATTCATCAATACGATTTCGAATTCTCTGTATGGTTTGATCAAGGGCTTGTTTTAAAATACGGGCTTCATACTCACCTCGATAACCAAAGGTAACTTCTTTACCTTGAATATCTTGGGTAGACATGGAGTTATTGCCCTGCTCACGCACTTTTTTGCGTATTTCATCAATGTGATCTTCACCCTTAGCAATAACTTTAATATGTGTTGTATCGGGAACATAGGTTACACTCTCAACCAAATCACCCAAAACAGTTTTATAGAACTCGACATCTCTTTCAGCAGTTGCATTCAGTGTTTCTTCCCTTCGCACACCCATCACAATGTGAACACCCCCTGCCAAATCCAAACCTAAATTAAGTTTTTGGTTAGGTAAAAGTGAACGCAACCATATTGGATTTATTTTTTCTACAGAAACAAAACTAGGGAGAACATAAAGAACGGAAAAAACAACCGCCAATAAAACAAATGTAAAACACCACCTAGAACCTGATTGCATTATTTAACACCCTCTCCTTAAGCCCCCTCCCATCAAGGGAGAGGAAGCCCTAGGGATTTTGCCCCGTTTGTGTCTGGACACTGCCTGCAACACTTGATTTTGAAACTTTAACCCTCACATTATCAGCAATTTCTAATGTGACAACAGAATCTGTAATCCCTGTTACTGTGCCATAAAGCCCACTTGAGGTAATGACTTGATCACCCCTTTGTAGTTTTTCTAAATATTCTTTATGTTGTTTTGCTTTTTTGTGTTGCGGGCAAATCAGTAAAAAATAAAAAACAACAAAAACTAAAAGTAATGGCACCATGTTCATCCACTGTGAAGGTTGAGAGGCTCCGGCTGCCCATGCGATAGAAATCATAAATTTGTCTCCTTAAAATTAACTCAGTTAGTCTGTCTCTTCTGTCATCACGAGGGTTTTGAAAAAAACCCGTGGTGATCTCATCACCAAAGGTGATGGGATTGCCGCGTCGCTTAACGCTCCTCGCAATGACAAGACACGGCCTCACTCTTATAAAAATCTTGGTAAAGTTTGTCAAACTGACTTTTTTTAATAGCTTCTCGGATATTTTTCATAAACTGAAGATAAAAATGAAGATTGTGCCAGGTATTAAGTCTAGAGGCTAAAATTTCTTTAGCTACGAAAAGATGTCTTAAATAAGCTCTTGAATAATTCTTGCACACATAACACTCGCACTGTGGGTCAAGCGGGTTAGAATCTTCTTTAAACTTTGCGTGTGAAATAACAAGAGTTCCTTCACTTGTAAAAAGTTGTCCATTTCGACCATGCCTTGTGGGTAAAACACAATCAAACATATCGACCCCAGATTTAACAGCCTCCAGAATATCTTCTGGTTTCCCAACACCCATCAGATAACGTGGTTTTTCAAAAGGCAAAAAAGAAGCAGTGGTCTGTGTCATCTCATAAAGAGTGTCGCTATCTTCACCTACACTTAAACCACCAATAGCATAACCTTCAAAATCTATTTTCTTCATGGACGAGGCTGAAAGTTCTCTTAAGTCTTGAAACATGCCGCCTTGAATAATTCCAAAAAGAGTTTGATGAGGTTTTAATGGAACTTCTCTACAGCGCTTAGCCCAAGCAAGAGAAAGCTCTAATGAATTTTTTGTTTCTTCATGCGTTGCTGGATAAGGTGTACACTCATCAAAGCACATAATAATATCGGCTCCGAGTTCTTTTTGAATTTCTATTGATTTTTCTGGGGAAAGTTCAATTCTACTTCCATCGATGTGCGATTGAAAAACAACTCCTGCTTCACTTATCTTTCGTCGACTACTTAAACTAAATACTTGATAACCACCACTGTCTGTAAGAATCGGGCGATTCCAATGCATAAACTTATGAAGCCCGCCTAAGTTTTCAATAAGCTTTGAACCAGGGCGTAAATAAAGATGATAAGTGTTTCCTAAAATAATCTCAGCGCCTATACTTTCTAATTCTTCTGGAAGCATAGCTTTGACACTTGCCTGTGTTCCAACAGGCATAAAAGCAGGGGTCTCAATCACGCCATGAGTTGTATGAATAAGCCCAGTACGGGCTTTGCCATCTGTTTTAAGAATTTCGAATTTCATAAATATCGATCCTTCGCTTCGCTCTGGATGACGGTTACGGTTAGAGGATTAACATACAATCGCCGTAACTGAAAAGGCGACAATTGTGGGAGATGGCATAGTGATAAGCTTTTTTTATTTTTTCAACGCCTCCAAAAGCAGAAACAAGCATCAAAAGCGTTGAACGAGGTTGATGAAAATTAGTAACCATCCCTTGTGTTACTTTAAATTGAAACCCAGGATAAATAAACAGATCTGTTGAACCCTCCCCTGGACGAACTTCACCGCGAATCCACGAAGATTCTAAAACACGAACACTTGTTGTTCCTATAGCAATCACTCGTTTTGCTTTATTGATGTGAATGGCTGAGGGAAGCGAAAGCTCAAAGCGTTCACTGTGCATGTGATGATCTTCTATTTTTTCACATCTTACAGGTTGAAAGGTTCCGTACCCAACATGAAGCGTTACGGGCACAACGTGAACACCTTTATTTTCTAAAAGTGTGAGTACTCTGTTTGTAAAATGAAGCCCCGCAGTGGGTGCTGCAACCGCACCTTCTTTGTGTGCAAAAATAGTTTGATATGCCTTTGTATCTTCTTTGGAGTCTTGTCTTTTAATATAAGGAGGTAAAGGAATATGCCCATATTTTTCTAAAATAGAACTCCACTCGCCTGCATAGAAAAAATGTAAAATAGGAACTTCTTCGTGAAAAGCAACGACCTCTCCAACACAATCATCTGCAATGCGAATGATGTTTCCAATGTTATTTTTTTTAGAGGTTTTGACAAGACACTTCCATGTGTCTTCGGATACTTCAGAGAGAAGAAAAATTTCTGCACTGCCACCTGTGTTTGTTTTTCCAAAAAACCGTGCCTTCATGACCTGAGTGTTATTCACAACAAGCACATCGCCCTCTTCAAAAAAATGATGAATGTCGTAAAAATCACAAAGCGAAAAATCTTCTTTTTTGCGATCGACGATAAGAAGTTTTGATTGATCTCTTTCTTTAAGAGGAAATTGCGCAATTTGTTCTTCAGGGTAACTGAAATCAAAATCGGCAAGTTGCATGAAGAAGGAGAATAGTGTGGTGGAAATTAAAGTCAAGAAGTGAGAGTTTTAATTTCTGATAAAAATCTGCGTGACGATAATCATGCCGTAATAGCTTGAAACATAAAAACCAACACCTGATTCTTGTGCATATCCAACAGAAGGGCCCGAGTTAGCATCTAAAATAACTTCTTTGTGACTCGAGCTAGCCATCCACTCTCCTACAACTCTTTTGGCAAGAAGAGTTGTATCGTAATTCATATTTACAAAATCAAGAATGGGAATTCCTACAATCACTTCTCCAACCCCATTGTTTGAAATACCCGCATCATCCACACGCATCCACGATGTTTTTTGAGTTGTGGGATTATAATGGGGACAAATTCCATCAAGATAAATAGTTGTGGCTATAGAATTTAATTTATAAGTATAAGGAATATTTTCTTTAACACATTCAGGACGTGCTTGTTTGACCATGGCTTTCGTAACACCTTTTAAAGAAATAAGAAATCGACCTTGATCTACATCAGAAGAATGCTGACTTGCAGTAGAAGTTAACTGGGCATTGTATGCTAAAGGATTTTTCTGTTCTTGAACCCTTGTGACTCGAACCATACTTCCTGTAATAGGATCAAGCTTATCAATATAAGCCGTTGTGGCACGGTAGGAATTAACCACATCTAAAACAGCTTGAGAAAAGGCAGTTGGGTTATTTGAGAGTATAGAAGAGGCCTGAGCAATGGTTGCTGAATCTACATGAAAAACAGGGCTTAAGCCACTCTGCCCACCACAGGAAAGCAGGGCGTAAGAACACAAAACAAGTGCAATAAAGGCTTTTTTCATGGGATTATCCTCTATTATACCTTAATTCAGGAAAACTATCACCCTCACCCTAACCCTCTCCCATCAAGGGAGAGGGAAATCAATGAATGCAGCACAAAAAAAGGGGCCCGAAGGGCCCCTTTTTTTATGTTATCCCCAAACTTAACTGGGGGATTTTTTATTTCATTACTGCAAAAAGCTTAGGAACCAGTTTCCTAACATGTTTGCATAATTCTGACCTGCTACAAGCACAGTACTGTTAGTACTTGCTACGTACACGTTATCGTTAGATAGAATAGTCACGTCACCAGAACCTGTAGCAGTTGCAGACCCACCAATAGTATTGATCCTAAAGAGTCCAGAAAAACCATCCAAGATCAAAGAACCACCACTCATATTTGCAGCAAGTTCAACTTGAGAATTTTCAATCTTAACTTGTGCACCATTGTCTAAGTTCATCACAGCATTTATAGTGCTACTTACTATGTTCATTGCTGAATCTACCAAGTAGAATAGACCTTTTAGTGTAGATTGAAAGGCATAAAATTTAGATTCTACAGCATTAATTGTTGCACTCACGGAAGATTCAATGAGAGCAATGGTGGATGCAAGTGCTAGTATACTTAGTTTTCCACTTGAGTTCGTAATCATCACTGCACTGTCACTATGCATTTCTCCTGAAACTTCCACCTGAGAATTATTAATTAAAATAAGAGCCATGTTTTGACCATGTACAATTAGGTCTTTTATCTCATTCGCACCTACGATAAAAAAGGCAGATTTATTTGCACCTTCAAAATTGTAATTTCCATACCCTACTTCATACAAAAAAACCGTGCTCTCAGTTCCTGCATTCACAACGGTGTCATATGCTGAACCTGCGGCAATAGATTCAAGTTGAAATCTTTGAAATATTTCTTTAAAAAGGTCTAAAGTAGCTACAGCACTTTCTCCTTTTGTTGTTTCAATCAGAGCAATCGCTTCTTCTTGTGTTTGAGGTGTTGTTTCTTCCTTACGTTCTAGCGCCACATACAAAAGCATTCCTTGCTCAAGAAATTCTACTATGAGTGGTTGATTCTGTTCAGGATATACAACTGCGTTAAGAGTGGTACCACTTACACTCAGCACGAGCGCGAGATATTGTTTATAAGCTTCTTGAAAAGCTACACCATTTAAATTAAGAGAAAAATCTGAAAGATCTAGAGCAGACATAGCAGTTGCAAGTATACGCCCTATTTCTTTTTCACTTGCAACCTCAACCATCACAATAGAGGGAGCAGTTAAATTTGCATTTGTGAGTTCTTGGGTCGTAGGATTGTATTTACTAAATGTATACGAGAAAAAATTACTGCTAGGTAGTACTTCATAAGCTGCTGCTTGAGCTACTTGCTCCATGGCATCAGTCATACTTGCTGATTCTCCCCCACCATTACTACATCCCCAAAAAGAGGATACGAGAAATAATCCCATGAAGAGTGTTACTAGTTTTTTCATTTTACGGCCTCCTTGAATTTACGTTCTGTGCGTCATCGTGAGATGACTTTTTTAAAGCCCCCTGGCTTTTTTTGAGTTCCCTGAACTCAAACTTTTATAAGTTTTTTTAGGGGTTACCTAACAATAGTAGCTGTGTTGCTATTATTGGGTACGCCCGTTGAAGCTGCAGAGCGAAGAAGTTCTTCATTACCGCAGGCTACAAGTGCACCTAAAAGGATGGTTCCTATAAAAACTAAAAATATCTTTTTCATGACTCCCTCTCTTGAAGAAGGCCGGGGTTCATCACTTCGTGATGAGATTGCTTCGGCTTCACCTCGCAATGACGAAAAGGAGCCTTGCAATGACAATGATATGATATACGGCCTTGCTTCATTTACTTAAGTTTGCAGGGGTTGTGCCAGAAAAAATGTTTTTATATAACCTATTGATATTATTTATATTTTAGTTTATTTCTGAAAAAACCGTCTGATGTTTAAACATTATAGATTTGTCTAATTTTTGATCGTTTTTGAGAGGATTCAAAAAACTAAACAGTTATAGGAGGTTATATTGATTAAAAAAAGTACAGTGGGTGTTAGGAATTAGATCCTTCCCCTGGCGGCTCAGGATGACAGGAGAAACTGGATCCCCCGGTCAAGCCGGGGGATGACATTTTATTTCCATCAAGTGCGGGATGACGTATGTTTTTCCAAAAAGGGTTTGAGAAGATCCATAGGAATTGGGAAAATAGTTGTTGAATTATTTTCTGTAGCTATTTCCACCAAGGTCTGTAAATAACGAAGTTGAAGCGACATAGGACTTATCTCCATCCTTTGAGCAGCTTGAGAAAGTTTTTCTGAAGCTTGTAGCTCTCCTTCGGCTGCAATGATTTTAGCACGTCTTTCTCTTTCTGCTTCAGCTTGTTTTGCCATGGCTCTTTGCATTTCTTTAGGTAGGTCAATGTGTTTCACTTCAACCTTAGAAACTTTAACCCCCCACGGATCTGTATCTTTATCTAAAATCGCTTGAAGTTTTGCATTGATCTTTTCACGATGAGCTAAAATTTCATCTAATTCTGCTTCACCCACAACACTTCGAAGTGTTGTTTGAGCTAATTGGCTTGTTGCATAACCATAGTTTTGAACCTTCACAACTGCCTTATCAGGCTCCATCACATGAAGATACACAACTGCATTCACTTTCACAGACACGTTATCTTTAGTAATAACGTCTTGTGGCGGAACATCCATTGTAATAACTCGCAAATCAACGCGCATCATACGATCGACAAAAGGAATGACATAAATAATGCCAGGCCCTTTAACACCTATAAGACGCCCTAAACGAAAAATAACTGCTCGGTCATACTCTGTAAGAATTTTAACACCGCTCACTAACAAGACGAACAAAAATAAAATAACTAAACCTAAACTCCCTATTTCAAACATATTTCCTCCTTTTTTTCCGTGTCATTCCAGCGAAGGCTGGAATCTAGATTTCTGGATCCCCGCCTTCGCGGGGATGACATTCCTTTTTTAAAGTTTGGGGATGACATTCCTTTTTTAAAGTTTTTTGACTTTAATTCTTCCTAAAGACTCCACTTTTTCTACAACAATACGCTCACCCTTGTGAATAACTTCATCAGCCTTTGCTGTCCAATATTCTCCATCTACAAAAACCCTTCCATCTTGAGTTGGAGAAACCTCTTCGAGAACCTCTCCCTTTTCTCCAATAAGCCCTTCCTTGCCTGTCCATTTTTTTCTTTTGCGCGCTTTGAGCACCACAAAAATAACTGCCAGCATGAGAAGACCTATAGCTATAATCATAGGTAAAACAAAAGCAAGTGAAACAGCGATATCCCCAGGGTGATTAGGATCAATAAAAAAGATGGCCCCTAAAACCATAGCAATAATTCCCCCAATTCCTAAAACCCCAAATGAAGGGATAAAAAGCTCTGCGAATAAAAGACAAAAACCCAAAATAAGCAGAAGAAGCCCACCATGATTAATAGGAAGTGTTTGCATCGAGATAAAACCTAAAATCAAACAAATGGCCCCGACAACACCTGGTACAATCAACCCTGGATGAGTCACTTCAAAATAAATTCCCATACCTCCTAATGCCATAAGCATGATAGCAATGTTAGGATCAGAAAGTGTATTCACAATTTTTTGACGTAAATTCATTTCTAACGTGACGAGGGAAACATCCTTTGTATTAAGCATAACCGTTTTATCTTTAACCTTAATCTTTTTTCCATGAACTGCTTGCAAAAGGTCTTTAAGAGAAAGGGCAACAAAATCAATCACATTTTTTTCTAAAGCCTGTTTTGCAGTAATAGAAACTGATTTTCTGACAGCATCAATAGCCCATTTTTTGTTTCTACCGCGAGTTTCAGCAATGGTTTCAGCAAAAGCAGCTGTATCATTTTCAATTTTCTCGCCCATGTTTCCTTTAACATCTTGGCCTGTTCCCATAACTGGATGAGCTGCACCAATGTTTGTTCCTGGAGCCATAGCTGCAATGTGTGCAGCCAATGTAATCATCACTCCTGCACTTCCTGCATGCGCACCGCTAGGCGAAACATAAACAATAACGGCAAGTGGCGCTTCTAAAATAGCTTGAACAATTTCTCGTGTTGAATTTAAAAGCCCGCCTGGTGTATCCAACTGAATCACTAAAGCCTCATAACCTCGCACATGAGATTCTTTAATGCTTTCTTGAATAAAATCATTTGAAGCAGGATTAATACCCCCGTTCACAGTGATGACACCCACCGTACCCGCATAAGAAAAATGAGAGAACAGAAAAACTGTCATCGCGAGGGTTCTGAAAGAACTCGTGGCGATCTTCACATAATTTCTAAAGAAATTATGTGAGATTGCTTCACTTACGTTCGCAATGACTGGGGGCACACTCATGTAAAGATACCTTTTCATTTTTTGAGCTCCTTCATCACAAGTTGCATATCTTCCCACACGGGCCGTTTCATGTTTGGATTTCTTAAAAGATAAGCTGGATGAAAAGTAGGAAGCAGTTTTGAGCCGTGAAAATCAAAAAACTTTCCTCTTATGTGAGAAATAGGCGCATCACTTTTTAAAAGAAACTGTGCCGCTGAGGTTCCTAAAGCGACAACAATTTTAGGTTTAATAAGTTCAATTTGTTTCAAAAGATAGGGAGTGCACTCTTCTTCTTCTTTGGGAAGAGGGGCTCTATTATTAGGTGGCCTGCATTTTACTATGTTACATATATAAACATCTTTTCTTTCTAACCCCATAGCTTGAATTATTTTTGTAAGAAGCTTTCCTGCACGCCCTACAAAAGGTTCTCCTTTTAAATCTTCGTCTCGACCTGGGCCTTCCCCAACAAACATAAGTTCTGCTTTTGTGTTTCCGGTTCCAAAAACAGTTTGAGTCCGCCCTTTATGAAGGGCGCAATTAAAACATTGTGAAACAAGGCTTTCACATTTTTTAAGATCTTCCGGAAGGTTTTGGGTATTGATACGTTTATGAGAAACTGGATCCTTCGCGAAGGCTTTGTCATCGCGAGGGTTCTTTCGAGAACCCGTGGCGGTCTCATCGCTACCGCGATGGGATTGCTTCGCTGCGCTCGCAATGACAGAGGGTGCCATGTTAGATTGCTTCGTTGCACTCGCAATGACAGAAGAGGTTTTTTGCATTTTGTTTTTCAATTCTTTCTCACTCCAAGGTACAATAACTTCTTTAATCCCTAAAGCTTTTTGGTATTTAAGATATCGTAATAACTTCTCCACTCTTTACACCCACATGGAACAAGGATACTTATTAAATATGTTGTATCTAGCGCTCTTAACGTTTGCAACCCTCATGTTTTTTCCTTCAGAAGCTTGTGCCTGGGGCCCAGTAGCACACCTCCATTTTGCAGAAACTATTCTCTCCCAAGCGGCACATCTGCCTCAGTTTTTAAGAAACATCATCACCCAATTTCCTCTTGATTATTACTATGGCGCTATCGCAGCAGATATTACCCTTGGAAAAAAGTTTGTGGAATATGAACATAATTGTCACAGCTGGAAAGTAGGTATTGAAATTCTTGAAAAATCAAACTCAGAAGCAACTCGTGCCTTTTCTTACGGCTATCTCACACACTTAGGGGCTGATACCATTTCTCATAATTATTTTGTTCCTTATCACCTTATTGCTTCTTTTCGTTCTCGCATTCATAGACATATCTATTGGGAAATGAGATACGACACGATGCTTCAAAAACCAGAATTAGCAACCATGGCGCGTGATCTTGCCAAAAAAGGAAAATATCTTCATCATGATCAATTTCTTGATACCATCTTAAAACGCACTCTTTTTTCATTTAAAACAAATAGAAGAATATTTTCAGGGCTTATTCTTCTTCATGATTTAGATTACTGGCAAAAAGCAACAGGGCGTTTAGTGCACCAATCAAAGTGGGAACTTTCCACACACCATATTCAAGAATTTAAAAAATTAGCAGTTCATTTCATTATGGATTTTCTCACAAACTTTAGGGATTCACACTCTATTCTTAAAGACCCTTCAGGCTATGAAGCCCTTTCCTTTGCTAAAAAGAAAAGAGCAGAGCTTAAAAAACTTTATCGAAGAAAAGAAATCAAAGATGAAGATGTCCCTCACATTCTCAAAAAAATAAAACTTCAACTAAAAAAACGACTTCTAACTTGAAATCGGGTTAGTTTACTTGTCATAGCGAGGAGCCTGTAAAGGCGACGTGGCTATCCCATCGCAGTAGCGATGAGATTGCTTCGTTTCACTCGCAATGACAGAGACTTCGAAAATAATTTCTTAACTTTTTTCTAGCGTTGCCGATAGAGAAGAGTACATGCATAAATTTTCAGAATTGAGGCATTATGAAGCACCTCACAAACAAGAAACCATTAAAGAATTCTGCCACTGTCCTATATGTAGTAGTAAATTAAGACTTCTCCACTTAAACACTGCTGATTATTCTCAAATTACAGAAACACCCACCTGCCCAGAATGTGGCTTTATAGCTAAAGCTAGATTTCATACAGTTCAATAGGCACTCATTGCAAACACAGCGTCATAGCGAGGAGCCTGAAAAGGCGACGTGGCTATCTCATCGCTACCGCGATGGGATTGCTTCGCTGTGCTCGCAATGACAGAGTGATACTAGTCGAACATTTTTTTTGAACGAAGTTTTCTGTGATAAGTAATGGCAAAACGGTGGGCTTCATCACGAACTCTTGCAATAAAGTGCTCAAGAGATGTATTGGGTTTAATCATAATGGGGTTTTTTCTTGCTGGTTTATAAATTCGCTCTTGGCTTGATAAGACTAGATCCCGGGTCTTCGCCCGGGATGACGACGGAGGTTTTTTTTTGGCTAAGCCTACAATATCAATATGGAGATGAAGCTCCTCGAGAACCTTAACACCTACACCTAGCTGCCCCTTTCCCCCATCAACGATAATAAGATCTGGTAAAACAAGGTGGCTACGCTTTCTGGATTCCCGCTGATGCCCTTGGCTATGGGCGGGAATGACAAGAGAGTGGCTATAACGTCTTGTTAAAACCTCCCGCATCATAGCAAAATCATCAATACCCTCTACAGTTTTAATTTTATATTTTCTATACTCTTGTTTAAGAGCCTCTCCATCTTGAAAAACAACCATAGAACCTACGGCCTGAGCCCCTTGAATATTAGAAATATCAAAACACTCAATGCGGTGCGGATAATCTTTGAGATAAAATTTTTTCTGAACTTCCAAAAGAACATCTTCTTTTTTTTGTTTTTGTTCTCTATAAGCAGAAAGGCTCACTTCAAGGTTTTGGAGCGCAAGAGAAAGAAGCTTTTTCTTTTCTCCCGTTTGAGGAGTGATAATGCGAACCTTTTTTCCTTTTTTTGTTGAGAGAAAGTTTTGGAGTAGGTCAAGAGGGGCATGTTGTGGAAAAGAAATAACAATCTCATCCGGAATAAACTGATTTTCGTAATACTGCGTTAAGAAAGATATTATTTGTTCTTCCTGGATTCCCGCCGGAGCCTGTACTCTGCGAAGGCGGGGTACGGGAATGACAGAGGGTGAATGAGATTGCCGCGCTCCGCTCGCAATGACGGAAGGATTTTCGGGAATGATGAGGGGAGGTATTTTTAAGTGAAAAATTCTTTTAGAGATAAGAGATCCTCCACGGATAAAAAGAAAAATAAAATGAATGGCAGGCTGGATTCCCGCCTTCGCGGGAATGACAATGTATGCAATAATATCTTGATCTTCTTTATGGGAGCTTACAACCTTTTGATTTTCCATCATGGCGTGCACCGACAAAATTCGGTCACGAATAAGAGCAGCTTCCTCATATTTAAGACCTTTTGAAAATTCCACCATTTTACTTTTAAAATCTTTTAAAATAGAAGTTGTATTGCCTTTAAGAAATTTGAGAAAACTTTCTACATCCTCATGATATTTTTCTTCTTTTACAAAATCGACACAAGGCGCTGTGCATCTGCCAATATCATAAGAAAGACAAGGACGAGTTCTATTTTTAAATTTGGTATCTGTACAATCACGAATAGGAAAAACCTTTGTCATAAAACGCAAAACAGAACGAGCATTCCCTACTGAAGAGTAAGGCCCAAAATAAAGAGCCCCATCATCCTTTGGATTGCGCACCATATAAATACCCGGCCATTTCTGCTGAACAGTTACTTTAATATAAGGATAGGTTTTATCATCCTTGAAGGTAATATTATAACGAGGCTTGTGTTTTTTAATGAGTGTTGATTCTAAAATAAGGGCTTCTGCTTCTGTATCTGTCACAAAACACTCAATATCCTTAATTTTGGAAACAAGCGCTTTTGTCTTAACCCCTTGATCTTTATTAAAGTAAGACTGCACCCGTACTTTAAGATTCTTAGCTTTACCGACATAGATAATATGACCGTGTTTATCCTTCATAAGATAAACACCAGGGCACCTTGCCATATGAGATATTTTTTCTTGAATTTTCATAAGTTCTACGTCAAGATGGCGGCTCCCATGAAAAAAATTGTTCTTGTCCTTACTGCTCTTTTTATCACTCAATGCACAACAGTGGAGAAAATATCTCAAGAAAGTGATGAAAGCAAAAAAAATCAATCTCTCATTATTACTTCTCATGATAAGCCCACGGAAGATAAAAGATCTCCTGCATGGGTTACTCAAAACATTATCTTTGAAGAAAATTCACTTGGAGTCAGTTCCAAAATAGAATTCGAAGGAAGTCAAAGCCCTATTGAAGGGCTTATGCTTTCTGATGCTGCAGCAAAAAAACAATTTAAAACCGAACTTCATGATAAGCTCTTTCTCTTCTTAAACGAACAAAAGGAAAAATTTGGTTTACAAGAAGATAAGCTTAAACACATCATTTCTTCCATCTTAGAAAGTGAAGCAACTGAAAAAGAGCTTTATATTGATCAACGGTTTTATAAAAAAGAAGATTCTAAGCTTATCTGCTACTCACTTGCTAAAATAAGTCTTAAAAATATGGGCTCTCGGTTTCAAAAAACACTTAAAGAGAGAATACTGGATCCCCGCCTGCGCGGGGATGACGGGGAAATAGAAAATCTCTGGGAAGGTTTTCTTTCTGGGCTCAACTCCTCATTATGAGCCCTATTTTAGATGGAAAAAAACTAGCTCAAGCTTTTAAAGAAAATCTTAAAAAAGATATTGAGGCTTTAAAACCCATTGTACCCAGGCTTGATGCCATTGTTGTTGGAGATGACCCCGCCTCTCATATTTATGTTCAATCAAAAAAGAAAGCATGCGTTGCCTTGGGCATGAAGTCTCATATTCACACCCTTCCCCACAATACAAAAAGTGAAGATCTTTTAAAACTTATTCAAAGCTTGAATCACAACAAGGAAGTTCATGGTATTTTATTACAGCTTCCTTTACCTCAAGCGCTTGATAAATCTCTTTTTCTCAACGCACTTTCTCCACTTAAAGACGTTGATTGTTTTCATCCTATTAATATGGGGCTTCTTTTAGAAGGAAAGCACTTTTTTATTCCATGCACACCACTGGGTATTTTAAAATTGCTTCAAAGCACACAAGAAAGTCTAGAAGGCAAACACGCTGTTGTACTTGGAAGAAGCACTTTAGTTGGAAAACCTATTTCTCTTCTTCTACAAGAAGCAAACTGTACCGTTACCATGTGCCATTCTAAAACAAAAAATATTTTTGAATTTACAAAACAAGCTGACATTGTAGTTGCTGCTATTGGTAAACCCCATTTTATAAAAGGTGAACATATAAAAAAAGGGGCTATTGTCATTGACGTTGGTATTAATCACACAAAAAACCTAGAAATAGTGGGAGATGTCGACTTTGAATCTGCTTCAAAAAAAGCTTCATGGATAACCCCTGTTCCAGGTGGTGTGGGGCCTATGACCATTGCTATGCTCCTTCATAACACTGTAAGGGCAGCCATGCTCCAAAAAGAAAATAAACAATGATCTCTTTTGTAGAAAAAATTAAAACACTGGATTCCCGCCTTCGCGGGAATGACAATGTGAAAATTATTACAACAGAGCTGACACCTCCGAGGGGCTCAGGTGTTAAAAAATTCATTAAAACGGCAGCTCTCTTGAGTAAACATGTAGATGCCTTGAATATTACAGACAATCAAAGGGCTGTGATGCGCATGTCTTCTATTGCGTCTTCAGCCATACTTTTACAAAATGGTTTTGAGCCTATTTGCCAAATTGTCTGTCGAGATAAAAATAGCCTTGCGCTTCAGTCTGATCTGATAGGAGCTTCTGCTTTAGGAATCAAAAATATTTTAGCCCTCACAGGAGATCCTGTTCAAGGGGGA
This sequence comes from Deltaproteobacteria bacterium, assembly GCA_016186995.1. Lineage (GTDB taxonomy): Bacteria > Bdellovibrionota > JACOXK01 > JACOXK01 > JACOXK01 > JACPKQ01. The sequence continues at coordinate 42,896 of JACPKQ010000009.1, forward strand.
GATAATCCACAAGCCAAAAAGGTATTCGAATTTGAATCTACTAAACTTTTAAAAATGCTTTTTCAACTTAACCAAGGCTTTGGATGGAATGGCACAAAACTCAACCAAAAAACAGGTTTTGTACTGGGAGCTACGATAAACCCAACCTCGCCTAATAGTGATGTACAACTTCGCCGTTTCGAACAAAAGCTAGAAGGTGGAGCTCGCTTCTTTCAAACTCAAGCCACTTTTGATGTCGATCTACTTCAAAAATTTATAAAAAAAGTGGAGCACTTTAAAGTTCCTATCATTGTAGGTGTTATTATGATGAAATCCTTTGAAACAGCACAGTTTCTTAATGAAAGAGTTTTAGGAATTCGAGTGCCTGAAAGATTTATAACAGCATTAAAAAATTCAAAAAAACCTGAGGAAACAGGCGTTCATCTGGCTGCACATCTTGTTAAAGATTTTTTAGAGGTGACTCAAGGCGTTCATATCATGGCTGTAAGACGAGAACACAGAGTTCCTGATATTATTCAATTAGCAAAGAACATGTCATCACGAGGGTTCTGAAAGAACCCGTGGTGATCCCATCACCGAAGGTGATGAGATTGCTTCGCTACGCTCGCAATGACGGGAAGGGCACTCGCAATGACAGAAGAGAAAATAATGACCGAATTAAAAAGAACAGCTCTTTTTGAAGAACATAAAAAACTAGGTGCACGCATGGTTCCCTTCGCAGGTTGGTCGATGCCCGTTCAATATTCTCAAGTTATTGAAGAACACCTTCAAGTAAGGTCATGTGCTGGGCTTTTTGATGTATCACACATGGGTGAGTTTGAAGTGAAGGGAAAAGGAGCTCAAAAATTTCTCCAAAGCATGCTTACCAATAATATTGAGAAAGGGGAGCAAGGCCAGGCCATCTACACTATTATGTGTTATGAAAATGGGGGAAGCGTTGATGACCTTATCGTTTATAAAATAAATGATGAACACTTTTGGCTGTGCGTCAATGCTTCTAATATTGAAAAAGATTTTAAGTGGTTAGAAAAACATAGACCTCAGAATGTCATTTTCACCGATATCAGTTCAGAAATAAGCCTTCTGGCTCTTCAAGGCCCCAACTCAGAAGTTATTTTAGAACTCTATTGTAAATCTCAAAACATTCCATTTCCCACCCTTAAACCCTTCCGTTTTTCCGTTATAAAAAATAAAACTTTTGACGGAATGATCGCTCACACCGGTTATACAGGTGAAAAGGGGTATGAGCTTTTTATTAAAAATGGTTTAGCTGTAGAGCTATGGAAAAATCTTTTAAAAATAGGCGGAAACTACGGTATAAAACCCATTGGATTAGGAGCACGTGATACTTTAAGATTAGAAATGGGCTATCCACTCTATGGGCATGAGTTAAACCAAGATATAACGCCCCTTGAAGCAGGCCTTCATTTTTTCGTAAAACTTGATAAGGGGCCCTTTATAGGATGTGAAAAATTACTTGATCAAAAACAAAATGGATGTTCTAAATATCTCGTTCCACTTGAGCTAATGGAAAAAGGTATAGCACGAGAAGGGTATACAATCTTCTCAGAAGATAAAAAAGAAATTGGAAAAATTTCAAGTGGAACTTATAGCCCCCTTCTTAAAAAATCTATTGCCTTAGGTTTTGTAAAAAGTAATTATAAAAGCGATGAAAATTTTTTGATAGACATTCGAGGAAAATGGATTAAAGCAAGGAAAATAAATTTGCCCTTTTATAGGAAATAGAAATCGGGAGGGAAAGCATGGAAATACCAGAAGATCTTCTTTATACAGAGCAACATGAATGGGCTCATGTTGAAGAAAAAATTGTAACTGTAGGCATCACCGATTTTGCACAAAGCCAACTGGGAGATATTGTTTATCTCGATCTTCCTAAAGAAGGAACAGAAGTTTCGGCAGAAGATACTTTTGGAGTTGTTGAATCTGTGAAAGCAGTTTCAGATCTTTATGCGCCCGTTTCAGGCCGTGTTGTTGATGTTAATACAAGTCTTGCAGATTCTCCTTCACTTGTTAATGATGATCCTTACAATGAAGGGTGGATGATCAAAATCCAGATGGATTCTGCCGGGAACCCTGAACTCAAACACCTTTTAGCAAGTTCCGCTTATGAAGAATTGGTAGAAGGGCAAGAGTCAAGTGAAGATGGTATGGAAAAAGAACTGGCTGGAGATGAAGACGAGTGAAATACATTCCTCACACTCAAGAAGAAATACAATCAATGCTTTCAACCATTGGGGTTGAAAGGCTCGAAGATATTTTTCCACAAGCTCTTAAACAAAAAATAGATTTTCATTTTCCTCATGCACTCTCAGAACTAGAAATTAAAAAAAAAATTTCGGACTTAGGCCTTAAAAATAAAACCCAGTACTCTTCTTTTTTGGGAGGTGGGGCTTATCAACACTTTATTCCAGAGGTTGTGGATACTTTAAGCAGTCGAAGCGAGTTTTCAACCGCCTATACACCTTACCAACCTGAGGCAAGCCAAGGTACTCTTCAATCTCTTTTTGAGTTTCAAACAATGATCGCTCATCTTACAGGTATGGAAATTTCCAACGCCTCTATGTATGAATTAGCTTCAGCTTGTGCTGAAGCCATTCTTATGGCTTTAAGAATTCAGAAAAACAGGAAAAAAGTTCTCATAGCAGGAAATATTCATCCACGATATCAACAAACATGCCTCACATTTCTTAAAGAACAAGATATGGAAGTTGAGTGGGTTCCTTATCATCAAGAAACAGGTCAAATTGATCTCACTCACCTTTCATCAAAATTAAATGAAAATGTTGCGTGCTTACTCATTCAATCTCCTAATTATTTTGGGGTTCTTGAGCCTCTTAAAGAAATCCACCAATCTCTTAAAAATCATGGTGCACTTTTCATCACCGCTATTTCTGATTTAACAAGCCTTGGACTTTTTGAACCCCCAGGAAGCTTTGGAGCTGATATCGTCGTGGGCGAGGCTCAAAGCTTAGGAAACCCTGTCAGTTTTGGCGGACCCTATATAGGTATTCTTACAAGTAAAATGGATTACGTGAGACAACTTCCTGGAAGACTTGTAGGTGAAACAGTTGATCTGGATGGAAAACGAGCTTTTACACTTACTTTAAACACCCGCGAACAGCATATTCGAAGAGAAAAAGCGACTTCTAATATTTGCACAAATCAAAACCTTTGCGCTCTTCGTACTTCTATTTATTTAGCCACTTTAGGAAAACAAGGCCTCAAAGAAGTAGCAGTCCAAAATTATTCAAAAACAGAATTTGCAAAAGAGGTTTTTTCCAAAATCAAGAACGTACAACTCCGCTTCTCTGGAAACACTTATAATGAGTTTATCTATAAAACTCCTCTTTCTAATAAAGAAGTTTTAGAAAAATTAAAAGAGAAAAATATTTTAGGTGGGCTCAATCTTAGTGAAGGTATTCTTTCTTGCTTTACAGAACTTACAACAAAAGAAGATATACTTTATTATGCGCAAAACCTTAAGGATATTGTGTCGTGAATACAAACCAAACTGTCACAGTTTCAGAAAAACTTCTTTTTGAAAGAAGCACTAAAAATAGAGTGGGTGTAAGTTTTCCTCCTCTCGATGTTCCTGAAAAAAAGCCCCACGGTTCTCTTTTGAGAAAGAATCTTGATTTACCCGAGCTTTCGGAACCTGATGTTGTGAGACATTACACAAGGCTTTCTCATTGGAACTTCTCTATTGACCAAAACTTTTATCCTTTAGGGTCTTGCACTATGAAATACAACCCCAAAATTAATGAATGGGGGGCACGTCACGAAGCGTTTTCTCTTCTTCATCCTAATGCACCCGAAGATTCCGTCCAAGGGGCGTTAGAACTGATGTGGGAGCTCCAAGAAATGCTTAAAGAGCTTTCGGGTATGGACGGGGTTACCCTTCTACCACTTGCCGGAGCACAAGGAGAGTTTACAGGGCTTAAACTTATTCGTGCCTTTCATGAAAACAATAAACAAACTCGAAATAAAATTCTTATTCCTGATACAGCTCATGGCACCAACCCTGCAACATGTACCCTTGCTGGATTTGAGGTTTTAAAAATTCCAACAACTGGGGAAGGGTTATTGAGTATTGAACACATTCAAAAATCACTTTCACACGATGTAGCTGCTCTTATGGTAACAAACCCTAATACTTTAGGATATTGGGAAGAAAATTTAAAAGAAATTGCAGATCTTCTCCACAAAAATGGAAGTCTTGTTTACTGCGATGGAGCTAACTTCAATGCTTTTGTTGGGCTAGCAAAAATGAGAGATTGTGGTGTGGATGTCATGCATATTAATCTTCATAAAACATTTTCAACACCACATGGAGGCGGAGGTCCAGGCAGTGGACCTGTAGCCTTTATTAAAAAACTAGAACCTTTTCAACCCACTCCTATTATTAAAAAGGAAAGTGAAAAATTTTCATTAGATTGGAATAAGTCTCAATCAATAGGGGCCTTAAGTACTTTTTATGGTAATTTTGGAATGCTGATCCGGGCTTACATTTACATGAAAACATTAGGCATTGAAGGTCTTAAACACATGTCCCACATGGCCGTGCTCAACGCCAATTACATCCGTGCTCGACTTAAAAAATATTATGATCTTCCTTTCCCAAGAAAATTTTGTCTTCATGAAACTATTTTTAGTGACAAAAAACAAACTCCTTATGGGGTCACAACTCTTGATATTGCTAAAAGACTTCTAGATTTTGGGTACCATCCACCTACGATCTACTTTCCACTTGTGGTCAAAGGTGCCCTTATGATTGAGCCTACAGAAAGTGAAAGCAAACAAACATTAGATGATTTTTGCGACACTATGATTCACATAGCAGGGGAAGCGCAAAAAAATCCTCAGTTGTTAAAAAAGGCTCCTTATAACACTCGGGTGCGGAGAGTGGATGAAGTAAGAGCTGCCAGAAATCCTATTCTTACTTATAAGCTTTCTTCTACTGCTGAGGAGTAAAATAATAATCATTCACTCTGGCATCTTCATCGAAGTAAAGAGATAAGCTTTTAAAACCTATTTCCTTAACCCATGCATAATACCACCACGTCTTTTTTCCTCTTCCTCCAAAATATGCAGGGTTCCCAAATATATCTTGGATTTCCTTCTGTGTTGTTTCTCCGATTTTAATGTTTTGAACAAGAAGTTTAGCTTCTTTTTTCTCTACCGAGTGAGAACAAGCACTCAAGAGGAAGAAACTGATCAGTAAAATAACGAAGATACCGCTCATTTTTCCTTTCGTAAACACCATGGATCACCTCACTAACCTTACAAGCTCCCTATCGGCATGTAACTCTTTTTTTGTAAGTAGGTCTGTTTTTCTGGACTAAGTTGTACTTAAAATACATTTGATATAGTTTGTATAAATGCTTCACAGCAATTTTTTCCAAAACGACAAAAAACCATTACTCCTTTTAGGAGGACTCGCCTTTCTACTACTCTTTTCTAATCTCTGGGTTCTTGATCTTTTAGAACACTCAGAAGCTCGCTATGCTGAAGCTGCTTATGAAATGACAAAAAATAATAATTGGCTGACACCTCATATTCTAGGCGTAGAATATTTTCATAAACCACCCCTTATTTTTTGGCTTGTAGCTCTATCTTATAAAATTTTTGGTTTTTCAGAATTCTCTGCAAGATTACCGAGTGCACTTATTTCAATGATAAGTGTTTATATATGTTACTCTCTCAGTAAAGCTTTATTTGATAGAAAAACAGCTTTTTATGCATGTCTTATCTTACTTCTTTCTCCTCTCTTTTTTGCAGCGTCACACACACTTAATTTTGACATTTTTTTGTTATTCTTTTCTGTTGCAATCATTTTCTACTTTTATAAAATCACACATCAAGATAAATCCTTTCTGAACCTCATTATATTTTATACTCTTATAGGTTTTTCATTTCTTATCAAAGGTCCCGTTATTTTCATAATAATCACCGCTCCAATAGTTTTTCTATGGAAAAATAGAAATCTACACAATAAACAAAGTCTTCATTTTAAAATAGGTCTTATTGTCATTTTGGGTATCAGCATTCCCTGGTACCTTTTTCAATATTTCAATAATCATGAACTATTAAAATATTTTTTAACACAACTCACCTCTAGAATCACATCGGCACAACAAAACTCTTATGAAATCAGTATGCACAAAGCTCCATTTTATTATTACATTCCAATTATTTTTGGGGGCTTTTTTCCTTGGATATTATTTTTATTCTCAAAAAAAAATAAATATCTCACAAAAGATAAAAATATAAAACTTCTATTCTATTGGTTTATCATTCCTTTTATACTGTTTTCACTTTTCACAGGAAAGTTAATTTATTATATTGTTCCTACTTTGATTCCTCTATCCATCATCACAGCAAGAATGATCGTTTTCTCAAAATCTTTCAAGATCGTTTGTATTCTCGGGGTCATATGTTTGCCATTTTTTTTAACCGCACCTTACTCTGTTAAAAAGCTCAACCCAACTTTCAACATCTATAAATCTGCAAAATCCTTCCAAAAAGTTCTTAAAGATTACCCCAACAGTGAGGTTTTAATGATTGGAAAAGTTTTATACGCAGTCCCATTTTATACACAAAAAGAAATTGCGATCTTTTGCGAAAAAGGCTGCTTAAAAAAAATTAACTTTGATTCTACCAGGCACTCCTCAGACAAACTCTACCTGGAAGATGATTATATAAACAAAGTTATTAAAAAACTCCAATCTCGTAAAAATATCTTTTGTATTGTACACACCTCAGTTTTTTTTACGTCGCTTCAACCAATAGCAAAAAAAAACAATATCGAGTTATACATTCATAAAAAAACGAAAGACTATATACTTGTGAGTAATTTCAAATGAAAACTCTTGGATTTTATATTCATATTCCTTTTTGTGAAAGTAAATGCACCTATTGTGATTTTAATAGTGGGTATCTTAAAGAAGAAGATCGGTACTTAAAAGCACTCATTCAGGAAATGACATCTTACAAAAAAACTTTTGAACATCACACTATTGATACCATTTTTTTGGGCGGAGGAACTCCTAGCCTGTATTCAAGTCAGAGTTTAGAAAAAATTTTAAATACTGTTTTTAAAAATTATAAAATAAAAAACCCTGAAATCACAATTGAATGTAATCCTAACAGTCTTACCCTAGAAAAATTAAAAGATTTAAAAAAAAGTGGTTTTAACAGAATCAGTCTTGGGGCCCAATCATTTCAAGATCATCAACTTAAAAATCTTACACGACTCCACACAAGCGATCAGATTCGTGTAGCACTCAACAATATTCAAAAAGCACAATTTAAAAATTTTAGTTTTGATCTTATGTATGGACTTCCTCTCCAAAGCTTTGAAGAGTTTCAAAAAGATTTAGAAGAAGCTCTTTTGTTTCAACCCCCTCATTTTTCTTTTTACAATTTAACATTAGAAAAAATTCATCCACTTTACAAAAAACTTCCCTCTAACGACCTCTCGACAGAAATGCACTTATACGCCAAAGAGCTTTTAGAAAGTAAGGGCTATGATCACTATGAGGTTTCAAACTATGCACAAAAAGGGTGTTACTCAAAACACAATCTTAAATATTGGAACTACGAAGAATACCTGGGTGTAGGAGCAGGAGCATCCTCTTATCTTAAAACACCCCCTTCTTGGGTGGATAGTTCTATTCCCTATGGAATTCGTTTTACAGGGGTGAAAAACCCCCTTGTTTACGCACAAAAACATCTTGAAGGGGAATTTCCATATCAAGATATTGAATATCTAACTCAAAAGCAAAACCTCACAGACTATCTCATGAATCGCTTGCGCCTTCAAAAACCGCTGGATTTAACATCTCTCAATAAAATCTATTCTATTGATTTTATTAATGATTTTTCATATTTTTGGGTTCCTCAAAAGGATCGTGGACTTCTTGACATTCGCCAAAACATGCTCAGTTTAACTTCTAAGGGACGCCTCTTTCTAGATGAAATTATTATGGATTTTATCTAGAACGGGATCATTGACAGTGAAAAGGCTCGGCTCTATAAAAATCCTTTAGCACTCTAAAGGCCCAAGTGCTAAAAAGGGAGCACAAATCCATGAAAGAACGTAATAAACTTATTTTAGATGAAATTTTAAGACTTTATATTAAAACAGGAAACCCTGTAAGTTCAAGAATGATTGCAAAATCACAAGATATTTCTTTAAGCCCCGCAAGCATTCGAAATATTATGGCGGATCTTGAAGAAAGTGGCTATGTACATCAACCCCATACATCAGCGGGTCGCATCCCTACAAAGGAAGCCCTTAAAATATACGCTTCTCACATCATCCATGAAAAAAACAAAAATAAAACTTTCCAAGGAACCAATCTTTTTCCAACTTTTTCAGATTATGATGATATGATCGAATACATCTCAACAAGCTTAAGTGAGCAAACTGGACAATCTTCTTTTGTCATCTTTCCAAAAGAGAAAAAACAATATAACACAACAAAACTTTTTTTAGGTTCCTTTTCAAATCTCTTAAAACAACCTGAATTTGAAAGTGTTGAAAAAATAAAAAAGATTTTTACTGTTTTTGAAAAAAAAGAACATCTGCTCAAAAAATTTAATAATTTAGGAAAAGGTCTCCATGTTCACATTGGGGAAGATAATCAAATCAGTGGGCTTGAAGATTGTGCACTTGTATCTTCATCTTATGAAGGCTTTCCAGCTCATGGCTTTATAGGAATTATAGGCCCCACTCGAATGAATTATTCTGAAGTCATCGAAGCTGTACGTTCAACAGCACACACTTTGACAAAAAAAATGGGGAACCACTATGTCTGAGAAAAAAGTTAAAAAAGAAGAGATTGCAACACCTGCTCTGCAGGCTCGCAATGACGGAGGAAAAGTTCACAATGATATTGTAAAACTAGAAGAAGCTCTTGAGCACTCACATAAAGAAGTTAGGGATGCGAAAGAAGCGCTTTTATATCTAAAAGCTGAATTTGAAAATTATAAAAGAAGACGTGAAAAGGAGAAAGAAAATTTTTTAAAATATAATAATGAATCCTTGCTACGGTCACTTTTAACTGTAGTGGATCATCTTGAAAGAGCTTGTGAACACAAAGACTCAGAAAGTGCTCACAATATCCTTTTAGGCGTAAAAATGACACTGCAAGAATTTAAAAACGTTTTGAATAAATATGGGGTTTCAGAAATTGAAAGCGTTGGAAAGCTTTTTGATCCACACTTTCATGAGGCCTTAGGTCATGAAAAAACAGAAAAAGAAAAAGAGAATCACATCATGAGTGAACTGCAAAAAGGATATATGTATAAAGACCGGTTGCTCAGACCAGCAAGGGTTATTATTGCTAAAGAAAAGAAGAAAGATTCTAAATAAAAAAAACTAGATTCCCGTTTACACGGGAATGACAGGGAGAGGAGGATTTATTATGGGAAAAATTATAGGAATTGACTTAGGTACAACAAATTCATGTGTTGCTATTATGGAAGGTGGTGAGCCCAAAGTTATCACAAATTCTGAAGGAGCACGCACTACCCCCTCTATAGTTGGTTTTCAAGATGGGGAAAAACGTCTTGTGGGTCAAACAGCCAAAAGACAAGCCATCACCAATCCAGAAAGAACTATCTTCGCTGTTAAAAGACTGATTGGAAGAAGATTTGCTTCCCCTGAGGTTAAAAAAGATATCAAACTGTGCCCTTATAAAATTGTGGAAGCCCACAATGGAGATGCATGGGTTCAAGTTAATGGTGCACAATATAACCCTTCCCAAATTTCAGCTTTTATACTTCAAAAAATGAAACAAACAGCTGAAGATTATTTAGGTGAAAAAGTAACAGAAGCAGTTATTACTGTTCCAGCTTATTTCAATGAAAGTCAAAGACGAGCTACTAAAGATGCAGGTAAAATTGCAGGGCTTGAGGTCAAACGCATTATTAATGAACCTACTGCTGCTGCCCTTGCTTACGGTCTTGATAAAAAAGGAGACAAAAAAATAGCTGTTTTTGATTTAGGTGGCGGTACTTTTGATATTTCTATCTTAGAACTGGGTGAAGGTGTTTTTGAAGTTAAAGCTACCAATGGAGATACTTTCTTAGGTGGTGAAGACTTTGATCAAAAAATTATTGATTATCTTATTGCTGAATTTAAAAGAGACCAAGGCATTAATTTAAGCACTGATAAAATGGCAGTACAACGCCTCAAAGAAGCTTCAGAAAAAGCAAAAATGGAGCTCTCTTCTGCAACAGAAACAGAAATTAATCTTCCTTTTATTACAGCAGATCAATCAGGTCCTAAACACCTCGCTATCAAATTGACTCGTGCTAAACTTGAAAGCCTGGTTGAAGATCTGATTCAAAAACTTGTAGCTCCTTGTGAAACAGCCGTTAAAGACTCAGGTATTTCAAAATCAGAACTTCATGAAGTTATTCTTGTAGGTGGTATGACTCGCATGCCTAAAGTTCAAGCTAAAGTAAAAGAAATTTTCGGTAAAGAACCTCACAAAGGGGTCAACCCTGATGAAGTGGTTGCCGTTGGAGCCGCTATTCAAGCAGGGGTTCTCCAAGGAGATGTTAAAGACGTTCTTCTCTTAGATGTCACACCTCTTTCTTTAGGAATTGAAACCTTAGGTGGTATTTCAACAAAACTTATTGAGAAAAACACAACTATTCCTACAAAGAAAAGCCAAGTTTTCTCAACGGCAGCAGATAATCAACCTGCCGTTTCTATTCATGTTCTTCAAGGAGAGCGTGAAATGGCAAGCGATAACAAGAGCCTGGGTCGATTTGAACTTGTAGGAATACCCCCTGCACCTCGTGGCATTCCTCAAATTGAAGTCGCCTTTGATATTGATGCCAATGGTATTCTCCACGTTCATGCTAAAGACCTAGGAACGGGTAAAGAACAATCTATTCAAATTAAAGCTTCTGGTGGCTTATCAGATGAAGAAATCGAAAAAATGGTTAAAAATGCTGAAGCTCATGCCTCAGAAGACAAGAAGAAAAGAGAATTGGCTACAGCTCGTAATAATGCAGACAGCTTAGTTTACTCATCTGAAAAAACACTCAAAGAAAATAAAGATAAAGTTGATAAAGATACACAGAAAAAAATTGAGGAAGCCATCCAAAAAACTAAAAAAGCTTTAGAGGGTAATAATGTTGAGGATATTAATAAAGCTCAGGAGGAACTTGCTCAAGCTTCTAATAAATTAGCTGAGCAAATCTATAAAGAAGCTGCTCAAAAACAAGCAAAAGAGCAACAATCAGGCTCTGGTACTCATCAACCTAAAGATAAGAAAAATGATGATAATAACAAAAAAAATGATGATGATGTTGTCGATGCAGAGTATAAAGAAGTTTGAGGAGTTTAATTACCTGTGGCTTCAAAAAGAGATTATTATGAAGTATTGGGAATTGCTAAAGATACCTCTCCACAGGAGATAAAAAAAGCTTACCGTAAACTTGCCCTTAAATATCACCCGGATAAAAATTCGGGTGATAAAGAGGCTGAAGAAAAATTTAAAGAAGTTTCAGAAGCCTACGAAGTTCTCTCAAATCCTCAGAAAAAACAAGCTTATGACCAATTTGGCCATGCAGGCACTCAAGGGGGTGCCCAAGGTTTTGGTGGTTTTGGAGGAGGCTTTGAAGGGTTCGGTGGGTTTGAAAATATTTTTGGGGATCTTTTTGGAGATCAATTCTCTGACCTCTTCGGGGGTGGAAGAACCAGAAGAAGGGGTGCTGGGCGAGGAGCTGACCTACGATATAATCTTAATATCTCCTTTGAAGAAGCTGCGTTTGGCACAGACATCGAAATAGAAGTTCCTAAAGAAACATCCTGTCATACCTGTCAAGGAAGTGGGGCAAAACCAGGTACAAAACCAGAGGTGTGTCCTAACTGTAACGGAACAGGAGAATCTCACTTCCAACAAGGATTTTTTACTATTGCGCGAACGTGTAGCCGTTGCCAAGGCGAAGGCACCTTCGTCAAATATCATTGTACCACCTGCAATGGCAAAGGAACTCAAAAAAGAAGTCATAAACTCTCAGTCAAAATCCCTGCAGGTATCGACTCTGGACAACGTTTGAAACTTCGTGGCGAAGGAGAGGCAGGAACCCGAGGTGGTGGAGCTGGAGATCTTTACGTTGTTATAAACGTTTCAGAACATGACCTTTTTAAAAGAGAGGGTGCTGATATTTATTGCACTTTTCCTGTTACTTTTTCTCAAGCTGTTTTAGGAATAGAGGTAGATGTTCCAACACTTTCTGGAAAAATTAAAATGAAGATACCACCTGGAACACAATCAGGTAAAACATTCCGCTTGAGAGAAAAAGGAATTCAAAAGCTAGGCTCTTATGGAAAAGGAGATCAATTTTTAAAAGTCATTGTTGAGATTCCAACAAAATTAAATTCAGAACAAAAAGAACTACTTCAACAATTTTCAAAAGCCGGTGGAGAATCTTCAGGCCCTTACCATAAAACTTTTATGGATAAAGTAAAAAATCTTTTCTCATCCTTTCTTATTTGTCTCTCACTTTTTGGATGTGCCACAACAACCATTTTAAGAGATGGTAAAGAAGTTTCTTACGAAGAAGCAGCAGCCAAAGATTACGAAAAAATAATAACAGCTATTCAACAACAAAAGGTGGCAAGAAGTCATCACGAGGATTCTGAAAGAATCCGTGGTGATCTCGCAACCTTTGGTGATGGGATTGATGAACTTCTCTTACAAATGGATCGTTTTACCTCATCGTTTCCAGAAAGTGAACTCACCGATGATGTTTACACACTTAAAGGAAATATTTATTTTGATCAAAAACAATTTCAGGCCGCTTCGCTTGCTTATGAAAAAGCCTTAAAACTTCAAGAAAATTCTTTAACTCGCTACCAACTTGCTTTTTCTCTTTACCAAAATCAAGAATTTGAAAAAACCAATCAAATCCTTTCAGAACTTGATGAAGATGATCTCGATAAAAAATATTTTATTAAATACCTTTATCTTTATTCAAACTCACTACAACAAGAAGGGCGTTTTTATGATAGCACCCTTACTTACTTAGATCTTCTTAAACAACTCAAAGATGAAAGAAATCAATCGCTCATTAAAAATCAAATTGTTGAAAACATAGAAAAAAAACTGGTTCAAGAAGAGCTTGAAAAACTTCTTTCAGACTTTTCTTCTACATTTCCAAGTGGGCATATTCGTTATAAACTTGCTCTTTTTTCCTACCAAAAAAGAGATTTTGATAAAACCAAAGATTACCTTTCAGATATTTCTGAATCTCACCCCTACCACCAGGCAAAGCTTTCTCTTCTTCAGAAACTTGATCAAAGTTTTGATATTAAAAAAAATAGAATTGGAGTACTTCTACCTTTAAGTCATGACAAATATAAAGATTTAGCACTCGAAGCTCTTCAAGGTATTGAACTTGCTGCAGGCATCTTTGGTGAAGGTCATGAAAGTGATATTGAACTTATTATTTTAGATACTCACCAAGAAGAAGAAAATCTGTCACAAAAGGTTGAAGATATGATCTCTCAAGAAAACGTTATTGCTTTCATTGGTGATTTTCTTCCCTCACCCTCTCTTACTATCGCTCAAAAATCACAAGCATTAGGTGTTCCAACTATAACCCTTTCTCTTAAGAAAGATTTAGTAGATCAAGGAGAATATATTTTTAGAAATGCAGATACTTATCAAGCTCAAACAAGGGCCCTTGCAAAATATGCAACTGAAACCCTCCACTATAAAAAATTTGCTGTTTTATTTCCTGAAAATGATTTTGGAAAAACGATGACTTCTACCTTTTGGGATGCCGTTTATGAATACGGAGGTACTATTCAAGGGCTTCAAAGTTATCAGCCAGAGCAGACAGATTTTAGAGATGAACTACAAAAATTAACAGGAACCTTTTTCCAATTTGATAGACTTATTGAAAATGAAATGAAAAGACGTCAGCTCGAGGCAGAACTTAAACGCACTCCTCGTTTTAAAGAAGTTGAGCTTCTCCCTATTGTTGATTTTGATGCTTTATTTATTCCTGAATTTCCAAAAACTTTAGCACAAATTGCACCTCATTTTCGATATGTAGGTATTGAAGGAACCCCTCTTTTAGGAATTAGCACCTGGAAGTCTCAAAATCTTTTAGAAAAAGCTGGAGAATTTTTAGAAGGCGCTGTTTTTATAGATAGTTTTTTTGAAGAAAGTTCATCTGCCTTTGTTCAAGAGTTTACAGATCAATTTCAAAAAACATTTCAAAAAAAACCTTCTGTTCTTTCAGCACAAGCTTATGATGCAGCCCACATTCTTATTGAAACCATTCGTACTCAAAACATAGAAACCCGAGAAGAGCTCAAAGAAAATCTCCTTAATATGCCACCTTATATTGGCGTTACAGGCACCATTAACTTTGGAGAAAATGGTGATGCCAAAAAAGATGTCTTTGTTCTTAAGATTCAAAACAAAAAACTCATTCAAATCAACTAATCTAAAATTAAGAAGTTAAGTTCTTGAAATGGCATAATAATAACCTGGGTTCTGAATTGGGGGTATTTTTTTTCTCCAAAACGTGCGAAAAAAAACACACCCCAATTCTCTCATGGATATGTGTCATTGCGAGCGTAGCGAAGCAATCTCCTAGAATTGCTTTAGCAATTCTAGGACAACACTTGCGTGTTGAGATCGCCACGGGTTCTTTAAGAACCCTCGCGATGACAGCCAGGTCATCTTCACATAGACTCGAATGTAAATTCTCTCATGGACTCGAATTTAACTTTTGGCTGTGCTTATAGCTATGAGATAAATATTTAACTTTCTTATTTTTAAGAAAATTATTTTTTATTTATTAAAATTTAATGTATTTTTTTCATTTTCTTACTTGCAAAAATAAGATTTTTTGCTAGGCTAAGATTATTTAAGGTATCTTGTTAGTTTCCCTAAAGGGCTAACAACAGAAAGTAGGAGGTGTTTATGAAAAAGCAAGATGTTCAAAAATTCAAGAACATCCTAGAGGAACAGAAAAAACGGTTGCTCGAGAGTGTTCAAAAAACCGTCGAAGAAGACCTCAAGCTTCCTACTGAAGATCTCTCTGATGAAGTTGATTTAGCTTCCAATGAAATTAACCAATCTATTGCCTTTCGATTAAGAGACAGAGAAAGAGTTCTTCTTCAAAAAATTGAAAGAGCCCTTGAAAGAATAGAACAGGGGGAATTTGGCGTTTGCGACCAATGCGGTGATGAAATTGAAGTAAAACGTTTAGAAGCCCGTCCTGTGACAACTCTTTGTATTAGTTGCAAAGAAGAGCAAGAGCAAAAAGAAAAGGCTTACGCTTAATTAAATAATGTCATCCCGGAAGCGCGAAAGCGCTATCCGGGATCCAGAAATCCTAGATTCCCGCCTTCGCGGGAATGACAGGTATCCATTTTTTTCAACATTAAAAACTAAAGTAAGCTTTCTACAAAGCCGACAAGTAGAAAGACTATGCTAGATATTTATGAAGATCAAACCATCAATATCCCAGAAGACATGCCTCTTATTCCTGTAAGGGATATTGTTGTTTTCCCACAAACCATCCTTCCTCTTTTTGTAGGAAGAGAATCTTCCATTAAAGCAGTAGAAGCAGCTATGGAAACTGATAAACTCATCTTTTTAGCCTCACAAAAAGATGTTCAAGACGAAAATCCAAAACCTAATAAAATTCATAAAACAGGAACCATTGCCATGGTGATGAGGATGAGAAAACATCCTGATGGTAAAATTAAAATTTTAGTTCAGGGTCTCATGAAAGCAAAACTCATTAAATACACAAGTGAAAATCCATTCTATAAAGTGAAAGTTGAAAAAATTGAAGAAAAATCTGCAGGGATGACACCTGAAATAGAAGCTCATATTAGAACCATTAAAGAAAACTTAGAGCAAATTATTGCTCTAGGAAAGGCTCTTTCTCCAGATATACTTATGGTTCTTGATGATATTGATGAGCCCAATAGGATTGTAGATCTCATTGCTTCTAATTTGAATCTTAATATAGAAGATGCCCAACACATTTTAGAATCAACCGATGTTAACGAAAAATTAAAAAAAATTAATACTATCCTCACAACGGAACTTGAAGTTCTAGCTATGCAATCACGCATTCGCTCTCAAGCTCGAGAAGAAATGAGCCGTTCCCAAAAAGAATATTTCCTCCGTGAACAAATGAGAGCCATTCGTGGTGAATTAGGAGAAGGTGGTAGCACTGGTGAGTTAGATGAAATGGAAGAGCTTCGAAGTAAAATAGAAGCCTCCCACATGCCTGAAGATATTAAAAAAGAAGCTTTAAAACAACTTGTACGACTTGAAAGAATGCACCCTGAGGCTACAGAAGCCTCTATGGCACGTGGTTATTTAGAATGGATTATTGAGGTTCCTTGGGGACAATCCACTCAAGATAACTTGGATATTAAACAAGCAAAAAAAATCCTTGATGAAGATCATTTTGACCTTACAAAAGTAAAAGAAAGAATATTAGAATTTTTAGCTGTTCTCAAACTTAAAAAACAAACCAAAGGCCCTATTCTTTGCTTTGTGGGTCCTCCAGGGGTTGGAAAAACCTCGTTAGGTAAATCCATTGCACACGCCATGGGAAGAAAATTTGTACGTATGTCCTTAGGGGGCATGAAAGACGAAGCAGAAGTTCGAGGGCACAGAAGAGCTTATGTAGGTGCTCTTCCAGGTAGAATCATTCAAGGTTTAA
>JACPKQ010000011.1 GCA_016186995.1 Deltaproteobacteria bacterium
ACCCTCTCCCTAGCCCTCTCCCATCAAGGGAGAGGGAATAGCTGATAACTACCAGAAAGAGAAAATACTGGATCCCCGGGTCTCATTTCATTCGCTCGCAATGACAGAGAGAACAATCGCAATGACGAGGTGTGGATTACAACACGTAGTCTATGTTAGGGCACAGTATCATCAATGCTAGTGTTATGGATGCTGTAACTTTATTTTAAGCCGCTTCCACCACCATTTCCACTTTGTAATTTTAAAACTGGAATCAATGCACTTATTTTTCTTAAGTGTTTGGATAATCGTAAAGGAAAGCTTGTAATTAATAACATCTCTTTTAAGAGCATCTTCGAGCCAATAAGAGAGTTCTTGGGGAGAGAGTGAAAAATTTTGAATAAGATCATGCGCCACTCTTAAAACACCATGTGATGAGATGAGTTTATTTTGAAAGAGGTGAAGCGCTGCTTGAAATGAATTAAAAGTAGGTACAATTTTAGAATTGTATTTAAGTATGTTTTTAGGATCTGTTTTTTTTTCTAGATGGATATAAATATGCCGAACAGGGTTTGAGAGTGGAATTCTTTCTTTAAGAATAAGAATATCTTTAATATCTCCTTTAAGGACGCCTGAATTTTTTAAGATTTTTTGAAGCGAGTGGTGACCTACTGCATGTCTGCATATTTTGTCATACAGTGAATAGATAAGGGCATCTTTTTCATAGTCATCGCCGAAGAGATATTGCTGAGAGTGTGCCGGGAATAGAAGTTTTAATCTTAAAAGTTCTTTAAGTTTAAAACCTACTTGTTCCTTCACTTTTTTGAATTTCCCAGTATAGATATGTTTAAAGTGATCTTTAAAGATAATACCATCGAAGTAGATTCCATCTAATTTCATTTTTTGTTCTATGACTTTGCGCATCTGTTTGGGACTTGCAGAGATAAAGAAAATAGGATTTTTTTGGCCTTGAGAGGTAGGACCCTGGCTCAGTTCTTTTAAAAGGGTCGCTGCTCCACCAATGTTTTCTTTTTCATGGGCCTTTTCAAAGGCTGTTTTAATAAGGCCTTTCAAGGTTTCAAATTGGGTTGCAAGGTATGTTTTATCAATATCCCAAATAAAAATAGGCCCACTGTAGTGAGGATCTAATATTTTAGATTGAGGAGAGATTTCAATATCTTTCCATGATTTCATTTATTTATTATTTTCAATTAATTCAGAAAGTTTTTCAATTATTTCAACTGTCGCATTTTGTCCTGCAATCATCATTTCCCTTTTTTTTGAAAAATCATTGAATTTTATTTTTTGAAGTGCTGGTTGAATGATAATATCTGCTTCCTCTAAATCTTTTGTAAGCTCGCGATTTCGAGAAATAAGATGCGATTGAAATATGATATCTTTCTGGTCGTTAAGAGGGGCGAAATCTAAAGAAGTTCTTGTATCCAGAGCAATAATAATATCGGCATTTTTTTGGCGAGCAACACGGATGCCACTCCCTTCTGTTAAAGAGCCTGTAACAAGTATTTTTCCTGACATTTTTTGCGGGTTGAAAAAGCCAGGTATGGCAGCACTTGCAAGAATAGCTTGGTTAAGATCACCTTTATCAAAAATAAAAGTTTCTCCATTACGTAGATTTGTTGTCATACTTAAAAATTCAACATCAAGATCTTCTATTTTTTTTCTTTTTATCTTTTTCTGTATAAATCTTTGAAAGGGCTCTAAAGAAGCGTGGGCTAAAGAAGTTCCTCCAAAAAAAGAAGTTGAAAAATAATCTGAAAGCTCAAGTTGTGAAGCATCCCATTCTACTGAAAAACTGTTTTGCGATTCTGCATAGAGAGCTCCTATCAAAGCACCCATATTGTTACCAACAATAAGGTGAAGAGGGATACGCGCTTTTTCTAAAATTCTTAAAACCCCAACTCCGCTAAAGCCGTGTACCCCAATACCATCCAAAACAAGTGCAATTTTAAGTTTGCCTGAATCAATTTTACCTTCTTCAGAAGGAGAAGTTTTCGTTTCGCGTGAGGAGCATGCTAGAAGAGTGGTTGCTATCAATAAAAGAACAATCTTTTTCATAGTTTTATAACGTTAGCATTTTTAAAATAATTTTGCATATTGTGATTATGGGAGATGAGTAAAACTTGGTTTATTGTGGCAAAGTTTTCAAGGATGTGCGAGCATTGTTTTTGCCTTGTTTCATCGAAATGAACAAAGGGGTCATCCATAAGTAGCGGAAAATGAAGGTTTTTCATCATTTTTTTAATAAGAGCAAGGCGAATTGAAAAATAAAGCTGTTCTTTAGCCCCATAGCTTAAGTGTACGCTTTCAAAGTTCTCGAAGTCGGTTTCAAGTTGAGCTTGAAATTGATCGTTAAGTGAGAGTTTATCATATTTTCCTTGTGTTATAAACCTCCTTAGAAAAACGAGTGATGTGTGATTCTCTATAGTCTTGAATGGCCTCTTGAAGTGTAAACTTTGCTTCAAAAAGACTCTGTGCCCTTTCTGAAAGGGTTTTTTCTTGATCGGAGAGTACTTGAATTTCTTCATAAAGTCGTGAGGGGGGGGTAATGCCTTTTTGTGAAACAGCCAAGTTTTTTTGAGATTCATGAAACTGTTGGGCAGTTTTTTCAAGATTGACTCTATTTTTTTGAAGTTGATTTGAGTTTTCAAGTGATTTTTTATGCACGTCCCCCGAATCTTTAAAATCTATAAATTGAGGAAGAGTTTCATAAATTCTTTCCTTTTTTTCTCTTAAAATAAAAAGTTCTTTATTAAAATTTGAAATTTCTTCATCAAGCTTTTTTGAATCTGGAAGTAGTTCTAACTGGCTTTGTGTTTGAATATAGTGAGTTTTATATCTTCTTTTTTCATTCCATTTATAAAATACAAAACTGCTTAAAGAAATAAAAAGAAGAAGGGCTAAATACCACCAATTTATAAGCATAAGGCTTATTAAAGGAAGCGCAAAAATATATTTTTGAAGTTTGAGTTGTTTTTGAATAAGTTCACTTCTGACTTTAAGTTCAGTTATTTTTTTTTGTTGAAGTGATTTTTCTTTGTATTTCTCATTCAGGTTTTTTTCTTTTTCAAGAATATGGTGCAAATCTTGAAGAAAAGTCTGCTCTTTTTCAATATTGTGAACGGAGGATTTAAGATCTTTTAATTTTTTCTCATAAGTTTTAAGATCTTTTTGTGAGGTTTCAATACATTTATAAATTTTTTGATTTTCGATAAGCTCAAGTTCAACCTTTTTCTTTTTTTCACGAATTTCTTCTAAAATACGATTGTTTCTTTTGTGTGTGCCTTCTGGATTTTCTCTTGTAATGGAGAAGTATTTTTCCTCTATTTCTTTAAGAATATCGTCATAATTATGTTCAGAAAGCCCACTTAAAAGAGCCTTCATTTTTAGACTTTCTTCCCCAGTGTACTTCCGGTTGAGTTCCCCTTGTCCTATGAATGTGATCTTTCTAAAAATAACAGGATCTGAGAAACCAAGGTATTTCCCTATTTTATTAAAATAAATATGTCTTTCAGATCTTCGTCCTTGGGGGGATACCTTTGCTTGAAACTTTTTTCCGTTTTCAATAAAAGTAACTTCATCATTTAAAAAATCTCTTTCAAGAGAGTATACGCCCTTGTCATCGCTGGAGGGGATCTCAAAATCAAGACGTGCACAATAACGGTTTTTATTGCCCCATGGAAGATAAAGTTCTTTTAAATGAGTAAAACCAAAAAAGATTCCGTAAATACAGTTTAAAAGTGTTGATTTTCCGGCCTCATTAGGGCCTAAAATGAGATTGACCCCTTTAGAAAACTCGATTGTTTTATTCTTAAACTGACCAAAACTTTCAAGGTGTATTTTTTTAAAGTACATTGTTGTCCTTCGAAAAGTAGAGAAGCCCTTCTTTAAGGGCAGCTTCATAAATTTTTTCTTTTTCTGGCTCTTTTTTCATTTTGTCTTGAAGTTTTCTTACAAAAAGCCCCCTGACTGTGTCTTCTTTTTCAATGAGTTCTATAGGTAAACTTTTTAAAACATGAACGTTGTCTTTTAATTTAAGGTAGGCAAAATTTTTCTTGCATGTTTCATGAATTTTATCTGAATAGATTTGAAAATCAGGAGAACCTTCAAGTGTGATGAGAGCTAGAATATCTTCACCACCTAGCTTATTAAGGGTTTGAATAAGGTGTTTTTCATCTGAGATGGTTGTAAGGTCTATGTTTTGAGAAAGCATTTTTTTAGATTGAATGGCGTGTTTGCGAACGATGAGTTTATCATTTTCAAATTCGATGATGTTAACAAATCTTTCATCAATTTCATGAAAACGCTTGCCTTCTGAAGAACCACAATAAGAAATAAAACACCCAGTTTCTTCATAAAGTCTGTAGTTGTGGTAGTGGCCTAAGGCCAGGTAATCAAGTTTCAATTCAAAAAGTTCTTTTATGTCACAAGGAAGATCTTTTGCCATGACGCTCCACTCAGGGTTGTCTTTAATAGAGCAATGGAGAAGGCCTAAATGAAGCCCTTTTACTTCGACACGCCTCATACTTGGAAGTGGGTCTTTAAAATCAAGTGTATTGTAAGAAACTCCGTATAAATAAAGAGGAATTCCTTTAAGAGTAAGTTCTTTTGGTTTTGAAAGAATGGGTTCTTTTAAAAAATGGAATTGGTTCCAGAAAGGATCATGGTAAACGCTATCAGAGGCAATAATATCATCATGAGTTCCTGCAATAAGAGTTACTTCAATATTATTTTGTAAAAGTTTTGTAAAACCTTTTTTACTTTCTTCTACGACAAAAGGTGTAGGGTGGGGCGAGTCAAAAAGATCTCCAGCGATGAGAACAAGGTCTACTTTTTGTTCAATAGCAGTTAAACAAATTCGGTGAAATGTTTTTATAAAGTCTTGTTCTCTTTGTTCAGCATAATCTTCCAAAAAAAGGAATTTAGATCCTAAATGAATATCTGCTGTATGAAGAATTTTAAGTTTTGACATGAATTAAAAACTCTTTGTTACCCTGAGCTCCTAAAACAGGGGATTCTATAACTTCTAACACCTTTAAGTTTAAATCTTTGCAGAGAGTTTTTATTTTTTCAACTGCTTTTAGATGAAGCTTAGAATCCTTGATAATCCCCCCTTTGGGAACATCTTCTTTTCCTACCTCAAACTGGGGTTTGATAAGACTGATCATTTCTGTTTTTTCGTTCATAAAGGCAACTGCGTTAGGAAGAATATTATTGAGCCCAATGAAAGAAACATCAATAACAATAAGATCAATAGGGTCCGAGATTTTATTTTTTTCAAGATAGCGAAAATTTGTTTTTTCCATAACAACCACTCTTTTATCTTTTCTCAATTTCCAATCCAGTTGGTTTGTGCCTACATCAATAGCATAAACTTTGTGAGCATCGTAATAGAGAAGAACATCTGTAAACCCACCTGTAGAAGAACCTATATCCATACATATTTTATCTTTTGGGGAGATTTTAAAATGTTTAAGGGCATGATCCAATTTAAGTCCGCCACGACTGACCCATTGATAAGGAGCTACTTTAATGTGAATTTCTGCATCATGAGGAACAAGGGTTCCAGATTTTTCTATTTTTTTGTCGTTTACAAAAACAACGCCCGCCATAATATAGCTTTGTGCCTTTGTTCGTGTCTCAACAAGTTTTTTCTGAACAAGAAGTTGATCAATTCGGATTTTTGGCATGCATTCGTTCTACAACAAATGTAGCTATGTGTCGAAGGGGTTCTGCCTTTTTATCAAAGATCGAAAGTTGAGATAGTGCTTTATCCTTAAGTTCAATGGCTCTCGCTTTACACTCATCGAGACTCATGACTGAAGGGAAAGAAAAGTTTTCTTTCTTACCTTTTTGAGCATCTTGAATGTCATCCACAATTTGGAAGGCAAGGCCTAAATTTTCTCCATAAGATTTAAATGCTTCATATTCTTTATTGCTTGCTTTAAGCAGTTTTGCAGGGATAGTAAGGGCTGCACGAATGAGCATTCCTGTTTTATGAATGTGTAGAAATTGAAGTACGGGGAGTTCGCACTCTTTTTCTTTTCGTTTTCTGACTTCGCACGCCTGCCCACCCACCATTCCACGAGGGCCAGCAGCCCGAGCCAGTTCATAAATGGCTTCTAAAAGAATAGCTGAATCCCCATTTTGAGTTTCAATATTTGAAAGAAATTCAAAGGCAAGAGTTAAAAGTCCGTCTCCTGCTAAAATGGCAATGTCTTCTCCAAACTTAATATGATTAGAAGGCATTCCTCTTCTTGTGTCATCATTATCCAAAGCAGGTAAATCATCATGAATAAGAGAATAAGTGTGTATGGCTTCAAGGGCACAAGCGATGGGCAAAACGGTATTATTGTCTTTTCCTAATGCATCAGCCGCTGCTAAAGTAAGAATGGATCTGATTCGTTTTCCACCCGGGAAAAGCGTATATCTCATAGCATCATAAATTTCTGCAAAAGGGCTTTCAGATGGCACTTGAAAATGTTTTTCAAGCATCCCATCAATCATTTCTTTTTTGGTTTTAAAGTATTTTTGAAGATCCATGTGCTCCACTATATCGAAGGGTTCATGGCGTGTCATCCTCATCTTGACCAGAGGGGGAGCATCGGGCAATGTCAGAATTTATGGATCCTCTTATTCAAAAACTTTTGATTCTTGGTCTTGTTGTTGTTTTAACAAGTTTTGCGGGAAGTTTATTACCCTTTTTTTTCTATTCTAAAAAGAAAGTTCTTAACACATTTGTAAGTTTTGGTGCAGGTGTTTTGATTGCCGCAGCTTTTGTTCATATGATGCCAGAAGCTTTAAACCTTATGTTTTACAAGGCACGAGAGGCGAGTATTTGGATTTTAGTAGGTTTTCTTCTTCTTTTTGTACTTGAACGCTTTGTCATGATACACCCTTGTGAGGAGTTAGAATGTAATTTCCATTATCTTGGATGGACGGCTTTTATAGGACTTTCTATTCATTCTTTAACAGCGGGGGTTGCTCTAGGGGCCTCTATGCTTGAAGAGAGTTTAGGTTATCTTGTTTTTTTAGCCATTATTGCCCATCAATTTCCTGAGGCCTTTTCGTTATCAAGTCTTTTGGCGATTTCGGGTTTTGAAAAGAAAAGAGCTCTTTTGTTAGTTTTTCTTTATTCTCTCATGATTCCTATTGGGTCTATTTTAGCGGTGTATTCCCTAAAGATTTTACCTGCAAAAGGGGTTGGAATAGCTTTAGCTATTTCAGCTGGAACTTTTCTACACATTTCAACATCAGATCTTCTACCCACTATTCATAAAGTAGAGAAAGATCGTTATGTTAATTTAAGTGCCTTTCTCTTAGGACTTTTTTCAATGATTTTTCTTCCTGAGCTTTTATCTTAACGTTAAGGATTTGATCTGTCGTCCTTTTTCTTAATATGAATGAGATTTAAATTTTTTTTTGATGAAGCCCGCACGGTAAAAACAAGATCGTTAAATTGAATTTTTTGATTTGGTTTTGGTATGGCGTTACATTGACTCATCAAGAATCCACCTAAAGATTCATAGTCTTTTTTAGGAAGATTCCATTTAAAAATGTCGTTGATTTCGTCTATTTCCATTCTGGCTGAAACAAGAAAGCTTGATTTTCCTATTTTTTTGTAAAGTGGTGGGGGATTATCATGTTCATCTGAAATTTCTCCAACGAGTTCTTCCAAAATATCTTCAAGGGTAATAATACCTGAGACTTGGTTAAATTCATCTAAGACAACACAGAGTGAAGAGGCATTTTTTTGCATTTGAACAAGTGTTTTAGGAAGAACAACCTCTTCTGGAATAAACATGGGTTTATGAATATAAGGAGAAAGATCTGTTTCTTCGAGAGATGCTTTAAGAAGATCATGTGTGTGAAGAATTCCAATGATGCGATCCTGTTGCTCTTTATAAATGAGAATTCTTGAAACCCCTTCATTTTCAACTGTTTCAATGGCTTTTTGAAGTGTGCTTGTATGAGGTATGGAAACAACATCGATCAAGGGAATGTGGGCTTCTTTTACCTTGGCTTTTTCGAAATGAGAAATCTTACTTGAAAATATTTCTGGTGTTTGTTCAGGTTCAGTTTTAAAAAAATAAGAAACACTTTCAATAAAGATAAAATAAAGAACAAAACTCCACCAGAATTGAAGTGGGGAGAGGGAAAGAATAGAAAAATAAATAATAGCTCCAGATAGTTTAAATGTCTCTTTCATCTTTAATCTCTCCAACGAGCTGTTCAAGAATGTCTTCAATGGTCACAATTCCCAACATATTATTTTTTTGATCCACAATGACGGCAAAATGTTTTCTTTCTGTTTGCAGTATTTTAAGTGCTTCTTGTGCAGTGAAAGAGGGGATCATTTTAACAAGGGGGTGCGCTAGTTCTGCAATTTTAAGATTTTTTTCTTTGTGAGACCAAATATGCGTTAAAACATCTTTAGCGTAGAGAATACTCAAGATTTTTTTGGGTGAATCTGTATAGAGGGGAACCCTTGAAAAACCGGTAGATTTAATCTCAGGAAGTGCGTCTTCAATGGTTTTTGAAGCATTGAGACTAAATACCTTTTCAAAAGGTGTCATGATATTTTGAATTTGTGTTTTTTTAAGTTTTTTATATTTTTGGACCATTTCATTTTGGTAATCTGTCTGTTTGTTTTCTTGAATTTGTTTGTGTGGTAAAGGCTCAAAAACTATCTTTAGAAAAGAAAGCTTACTCTGTAGTTTTTGAATATGAGAGAGCAAGTAAGGTATAAAAATAAAAGCAATAATACCTATAATAATTAAAATATTATGTTGTGAAGGGGGAATAAGGCTTAAGGAAGAAATCAAATGTGCATAGAAGAAGGAAAATACCCCCCACACTGCAACTCTTAAAAAATCTTTATAGAAGTTTTGAATATAAGGGGTTTTAATATGTGCTATTTCAAAGCAAATAGATATGGGGAAAAGAGTAAAGCAAAGAGCCAACTCAAGATTAAGCAGCATGTTCTTTTATTTTGTGTTTTTCTTTCTTGGTTTCTTTTGTACTTTTCTTAGGAAGTTTTGTCACGTTTGATTTTTTAAGAACGATATTGAGAACATCATCAATGGTTTTGGCAAAGGTGAAATGAACCTTTTTTTGTACTTCTTCTGGAATTTCGACCAGGTCTTTTTTGTTTTGGAGTGGGATGACAAGATTATAAATATTTTGCCTTGTCGCAGCGAGTACTTTTTCTTTAACGCCCCCTACAGGAAGTACCTTTCCTGTGAGAGTGATTTCTCCTGTCATAGCTACATCTTTTCTTACAGGTGTATTTGTCAAAAGTGAAATAATGCTTGAAGCAATTGTAACGCCTGCGGAAGGTCCGTCTTTAGGAATAGCCCCTGCTGGTACGTGAACGTGAATTTCATTTTCATCAAAGAATTTTTCATCTATCCCTAAACGTTTAATATTAGATCGTGCATAACTTAAAGCCGCTTGTGCGGATTCTTTCATAACATCACCCAGTTGGCCTGTCATTGTTAAAATATTTTTGCCCCGCATTTTTGAAGTTTCTATAAAAAGTATTTCTCCACCTACCTCTGTCCAGGCAAGACCTGTGGCAACACCAATCTCATCTTTTCTTTTTTGATCTTCCCTTAGAAATTTTGCAGGTCCTAAATATTTAGAAATATCTTGAGCGCTTACAACAGTTTTTCCATCTTCACCTTCAGCAATTTTTCTAGCTATTTTTCTACAGATAGCACCTATTTCTCTTTCTAAATTTCGAAGTCCTGCCTCATGTGTGTAGTGGACAATCAGGTGGTGAACTGCAGAGTCTGTAAACTCTAGTTTTTTGTTTTCAACGCCATTTTCTCGCATTTGTTTTGGAATAAGATATCTTTTGGCAATCTCAACTTTATCTTCTTCGGTGTAGCCAGAAATGCGAATCACTTCCATACGATCTCGCAAAGCAGGGGGAACTGTGTCCATAATATTAGCTGTAGCAATAAACATAACATTAGAAAGATCGAACGGAAGATTCAGATAATGATCTACAAATGCGTTGTTTTGTTCAGGGTCTAAAACCTCTAAAAGAGCAGAGGAGGGATCTCCTCGAAAGTCGGAACCCAGTTTATCTACTTCATCAAGCATAAATACAGGGTTATTAGTACTAGCTTGTTTTAAACCTTGAATGATTCTA
>JACPKQ010000010.1 GCA_016186995.1 Deltaproteobacteria bacterium
TGAAGGGGAGGATCCACACCGGGCGGAGGGGCCCCTGAGGAACCTCCAGGCCATCAAGAACTTAAGCTATAGAGACATGAAGAGAAAGCGGCTTGACCGGGAGGTCTAACTTTCCTATAAAAAGTTCATGATTCTAGCCATTGACCAAGGAACAACAGGCACAACTGCTCTTCTTATTGATAAAGATATTCATATTATTGATAAAGTGACTGTCGATTTTCCACAAATCTTTCCACAATCAGGCTGGGTAGAACATAATTTAAACGACATTTGGCAATCAACCCTTCTTGCCATTCAAAAACTTTTAGAAAAAACAAAAATAAATCCAAAAAAAATTGACGCTATTGGCATCACAAACCAAAGAGAAACAACTTGTGTATGGAATCAAAAAACAGGGAAACCACTCCATAATGCCATTGTATGGCAATGCAGAAGATCAGCTTCTTTTTGTAACAAGCTAAAAAAGGAGGGGCTTAATCCTTTTTTTCAAAAAAAGACGGGTTTATTACTCGATGCTTATTTTTCAGGAACAAAAATAAACTGGCTTTTAAAAAATGTTTCTAAAACAAAAGAAAAAAATGCTGTTTTTGGAACTATTGATAGTTTTCTTATTTCAAAATTAACAAACAATGAAGTCCATATTACAGACGTGTCTAACGCTTCCAGAACACTTCTTATGAACATTAAAACTTTAGAGTGGGATGATGAACTTTGTAAAATTTTAAAAATTCCAAAAGATAAACTTCCCCACATTAAATCAAACTGCGAAATATATGGAAAAACAAAAAATGTAGCCATTTTGCCAGATGGTATCCCCATTTCTTCAGCTGTGGGGGACCAACAGGCCGCTCTTTTTGGACAAGCTTGTTTCAAAGAAAACGAAGCTAAATGTACTTATGGAACAGGCTCTTTTTTCCTTTTAAATACAGGAAAAAAACCTGTTTTTTCAAAAAATAATCTTCTGACAACTGTAGCGTGGCACATGAAAAATAAAACAACCTATGCTTTAGAAGGGAGTGTTTTTATTGCAGGTGCTGCGGTTCAGTGGTTAAGAGACGGACTTAAAATCATTCGATCATCCAAAGAAATTGAAGAACTTGCCAAAAAAGTACCCACCTCAGAAGAGGTAGTTTTTGTACCAGCCCTAACAGGCTTAGGAGCTCCCTATTGGAACCAAGATGCTCGAGGCGCTTTTTACGGACTCACCCGTGGTACAACTCAATCCCATATAGCACGAGCAACCCTTGAAGCCATTGCCTTTCAAAACTACGATCTTGTTAAAACCATGGAAAAAGATACAAAAAAAACCATTTCTATTCTTAGGGTGGATGGTGGAGCTTCTGCTAACAACCTTCTTATGAATTTTCAAGCAGGACTTCTTAATATTCCTCTTTCTAGACCAGAATCACTTGAATCCACTGCCCGTGGTGCTGCACTTTTAGCTGGGCTTGCTATTGGTTATTGGAACGATCTTAAAGAAATCGCCAAAAAATCAAAAACCGCAACCCTTTTCAAACCAAAAATGAAAGAAAAAGAAAGAAAACAACATCTTTCAAAATGGCACAAAGCTATTCAAAGAACACTCACCTAAGCACACTCAAGTTCTTGAAATGGCACCATGAACAACCTTGGTTCTGAGTAGGGAGGGTGTTTTGTTTCCTGAACGTGCAACAAAACACCCAGTCCCTACTCTCTCATGGATATGTCAGATCTTTTTTCCCTTCAAAACATACTAAGTAACTTTATTATGTCACCCTGACCCCGGACTTGATCCGGGGGAAGGGTATAATACGAATTATATTCTTCGCTTCGCTCAGAATGACAAAAGAACGCTCAGAATGACAAAGAATTCGAATTTATGTGAAAAAATGGTTACTGTCTGAAGCGGAAATAAAGCGCAGCACACGGTTTGTAAATATTCAAAACTGTGCATCCCGGACAGTGCTTTAGCACTTACGGGATTAATGAAGAATTCATGTGGAACAACTACAGCGAGCCATGTAGCGAAAGATAGTAACCATTTTTAAGAACTTAAGGTTATCATTAAGAGGGGTGACAAAATGTTGTGTGCGTATTATTTCCTGCTATAGTAGATAAATATGTCGCAACTTAAAAAGAAAATCGAAGAACAATACGTTGCTGCTGTAAAAGGCAAAGATGCTTTTTCTGTTTCTGTGTTTCGTCTTATACGCGCCGCTATTAAAAATAAAGAAATTGATACACGCAAACCCTTGAACGAAGATAAAGACATTATTGATATCATTAAGAAAATGATGAAACAAAACGCCGAATCTTTAGAACAATTTCAAAAAGGTAAAAGAGCTGATTTAGTAGAAAAAACTCAAAAAGAAATCTCACTCCTTCAAACTTTTCTTCCAAAACAACTAAGCAAAGAAGAACTTAAGAAAAAAATTCAAGCAACCATTACTCAAACAGGAGCCTCTTCTTTAAAAGATATGGGAAAAGTCATACAAGAGGTTTCAAAAAACTTCGGATCTCAAGCTGATATGAAAGAAGTAAGCTCTATCGTCCGCGATCTTTTACCTAAGGCTTAGAGAAACAACTGTTTTATTTCCAACCAGCAAGTTTAAGAATATCAACTTTTTTGAATCTATAGTCTTTACCTACTTTAGTGTATTTAACTTTACCTTCTTTAATTCTACGTCTCATGGTTGATTCAGAAAGCCCCATGAATTGACATACCTCTCGAAGAGTAAGAAGAGCTGGGCTAGTAAAAAGCTTCATTGAGTCAGTAATATCAATCCCAATAACGTGACCTTTTTTGTCATAACGAACTATAATACCTTCTTTATATTCTGACTTCGCCTCCACTTCATCTGTAAAATCAATAGAGAGATAATCAACTTCTTTATTATGATGAACTTTCATTTTACCACCTCAAAATTTATTAAAACAGTTAACACCTCACATAATTTTCTTTTTTTCCGAACGACTACTGCAGCTATCATATTATCTTTTCTCAATTTCATTTTTTTATAAAAAATATATTTATCCTTTGATTGCTTAATTGTTCCATCAGGGTCAGTTAAAACAAACTCCACCTCTTGGGTTGAAACGTTTCTTTGAACCATGCGCTGAACAGCATGAGAACTGTACTTAATCTCCATATTTATTTATAAACTAAATATTATAACTAGTCAATAACTTGTCAATATCTAGTCAAATAAATTTCTGGAATAAGTGCTTTACGCCCCTAACCACTATATCTTGTGGTTAGGGGGAACACTAATATACACTAGCGGCAATCTTCGATGTGTCTTTCTCCAACCAAAAGAACTCTATTGTGTGAAAATTGAAACCCTCGAATCATTCCATCTACCGTTTCATCAAGATGAACAATACAAGCCGTTCCTTCTGTATTGGGCCGAACATGTTTTGTAAGAATGATTTCAAAATTTATCTTCTCAACATCTGGATTATTTTGAATAACATCTTCTGGTAACATAGTTTCATAAGTAGCCAGACAAGGCGCCCCCTCCCCTGTGTTTCGATGGTCTAAAATGGTAACATCAGCCAATTCCGGCACAAGCACCTTTACGACAGGCGAAACGTACTCAGCGCGTGATAGTTTAAGTTTTGTTGTAGAAATATCCACATTAAGCTCCACAGTTCTTTTTGAAAGAACCACGGAGCCTGCATTGGCTACAGCCACAGACATGACATAAACAACAAGCCCAACAAACAGTTTTTTATTTTTCATTTTTCTAAGACCTCCTTATTTAAGTTAGTTATATCTTCTGTTATATAAATAAGTAAAATTGATTTTATTTATTATTGTGATAGGTAAAAGCTATGCTTCCAAATGCTCAAGATTTAAAATATTTCATTGAGGTTTCAAAAACACTTAACCTTACAAGGGCTTCGGAACGATTAGGAATTAGCCAACCCTCTTTGAGTGTTTCTATCCAAAGGCTTGAAAACAATATAGGGGTTCCACTTCTTATTCGAGGCAAAAAAGGTGTCGCCCTTACACAAGCGGGGCAAGCGCTTTTAACACAAGCTCACAATATTATTGATTCGTGGGAAAACCTTAAAGAAAAGGCAACAAGCACTTATATGCACATCGCAGGGCAATACACCATTGGGTGCCATCCTTCTGTTGCTCTTTATTCACTTCCACATATTATTCCTTCTCTTTTAGAAAACTATCCACAACTTGAAATTAAATGTGTTCATGACCTTTCACGTCGAATGACAGAATCAGTCATCAGTATGCAGGTCTCTGTTGGCATTGTAGTCAATCCTGTACCACACCCAGATCTGGTTATTCAAAAACTCTGTAGCGACATCGTTACTTTTTGGAAAGGAAAAGAAAATAACCCCCTACAAGATCCTTATTCTGGAAAAGGTGTTTTAATTTGCGACCCCGATCTTATTCAAACACAAGATTTACTTAAAAAAATAAAGAAAACAAAAATTAAATATCGAACCATTCTTTCTTCTTCAAATCTTGAAGTCATTGCAGAACTTGTGGCATCGGGAAGTGGTTTTGGAATTATTCCAGGAAAAGTTGCAAAACGACAATCCTATATGAAACTACAAAAAATCAAACGGGCTCCTGTTTTTTATGATGAAGTGTGCGCAATTTATAGAATTGAAAACAAAAACGTTCCAGCGATTCAAATAATTACTCAAAAACTTAAAAAAGCTCTTATATAATAAATCAGAAAAAAAGCTCGAGAGCCTTTTCGATATTAGAAACCCCCACGAGTTCAATACCCTTGATAGATTTTAGCTTAGAAAGGTTTTTTTGAGGAAGAACACATTTTTTAAACCCTAGTTTTTTGGCCTCGCCCACCCGTACATCAACGCCTCGAACAGCCCTGAGCTCTCCAGAAAGCCCCACCTCACCAATAGCTAAAACATCGTGTGGTAAAGATACATTTTTAAAACTACTCATCACAACTAAAAGTGTTCCTAAATCAGAAGCGGTTTCTTGAATTTTAATACCACCCGCAACATTCACATAAACATCATGCCCAGCTAAAATAATGCCTGAAGATTTTTCTAAAACAGCCAATAAAAGAGAAACTCTTTGTGGATCAAGCCCTAACGTTGTACGTCTTGGGGCTGCAAAACTAGTTTGCGAAACAAGCGCTTGAAGCTCCACCAAAATGGGTCGCGTTCCTTCCAAAGAAGAAACAACAATAGAGCCAGGGTTTTTTTCTTCACTTCTTTCAGATAAAAAGAAACTAGAAGGGTTATTAATTTCCACAAGTCCCTTTTCTTGCATTTCAAAAACTCCAATTTCATGGGTGGATCCAAACCTATTTTTAATGGATCTTAAAATTCGAAATGAAAGTGTTGGATCAGAATCAAAATAAAGAACCGTATCAACCATGTGTTCTAAAACACGAGGTCCTGCAATAGAGCCTTCTTTTGTAACATGCCCCACAATAAAAGTTGCAATATTATTTTTCTTAGCCAAATACATAAGTCGCGCTGCACAGTGCCTAACTTGGCTTACGGTACCTGGCGCTGATTCAAGTTCTTGAGAAAAAAGTGTTTGAATAGAATCAATAACAAGAATATGGGGTTTTAATTTCTCACAATGAGACATTACTTTTTCAAGCCCGGTTTCAGAAAGAACAAAAAGGTTTTTTTGTGAAATCCCTAAGCGCTCTGCCCTCATTTTGACTTGTAATAAAGACTCTTCAGCAGAAACGTACAAAACATTTAGTTTTTGCTTTGTGGTATTTCCCACTACTTGTAAAAGAAGGGTTGATTTACCAATACCCGGATCTCCACCTACAAGCGTTAAAGAACCTTGTACAATTCCCCCACCCAAAACTCGATCGAGCTCTGCAATGCCGGTTGTCATTCGGGTTTCTTCCTCACAATTGATTTGATCTAATGTAATAGGCTTATCTTGAGAGAATTCTAGATTCTGATGTTTCTTGGGAGCTTCAATAATATCTTCATAAAAAGTGTTCCACTCATTACAAGATGGACACTTTCCCATCCACTTTTGAGTATTATAACCACAACCCGAGCAACAATATTGAGTGTTCTTTTTCATTAAAACCATCCTACCAGCCAAAGTTGTATTTTCAATGTTATATGCTAATAAAATGTGCGTGCTTCAGGTTTCTGAAATTTATTACAGTATTCAAGGAGAATCTTCATTTCGAGGAGAGCCTTGTATTTTTATTCGCCTTACAGGGTGCGATCTTCGCTGCAGCTGGTGTGATACAGAATATTCTTTTTACGGTGGTAAAAAAATGAATATTTCTAAAATTTTGAATGAAGTTTCCAGATTTCCTTGTAAACTTGTTGAAATTACAGGTGGAGAACCCCTTTTACAAAAAGAGACTCCAAATCTTTCTCAAAGCCTTTTAAATGAAGGATATACAGTACTTTTAGAAACAGGGGGGCATAAAGATATTCAAAATATTCCTAAAGAAGTAATTACTGTTATGGATATTAAAACCCCTAGTAGTGGAGAAGCAGAAAAAAATAATTGGGACAATTTAAAATATCTAAAGCCACACGATGAAATTAAATTTGTGATTCAAGACAGAAACGATTTTGAGTGGGCAAAAAAAACTGTCCAAGAAAAATTAAAAAAAATAGAAAACCTCATTCATTTTTCTCCTGTGTTCAAAAAAATGAACCCCCACACACTTTCAAAATGGATTTTAAACGAAAATCTTCCTGTTAAGTTTGGAACTCAACTACATAAAGAATTAGGACTGCCCTAAATTAAGATAATTGACGCTTTAACTTGTACCATGCTACACAAGAATATCTATGAAGTTAAGAGCTTTTGTCACAGGCGGGCACGGTTTCGTAGGAAGTCATCTTGTTGAACGGCTTCTTAAAGAAAACTTTGATGTCACTTGTCTTATAAAACCATCAAGCAACTTAAAATGGATTAATACCCTTCCTTTAAAATATTTTTATGGTGATTTAAGAGACTCTGAATCGTTAAAAAAAATATCACAAGATTTTGATTATGTTTTTCATGTAGCTGGACTTATCCAAGCAAAGTCAGAAGAAGAGTTTTTTTCTGTGAATGAAAAAGGAACACTCCATTTAATAAACGCCTGTAAATCTACACAAAAAAATTTAAAAAGATTTATTCTTATAAGCTCTATTGCAGCTTCTGGCCCTGCTGCCGCTTTAAAACCTAGAGGTGAAGAAGATGTAGAAAACCCTGTAAGTACCTATGGCAAAAGTAAACTTGCTGGGGAAAAGGCTTTAAAAGAAAATGCGGGCACAATTGCCTACACCATTCTTAGGCCACCTGCTATCTATGGCCCACGTGATCGTGGTATTTTTTTCTTTTTTGAAGCAATCAAAAAATTAAAAGGGCTTCCTATTTTTAAACCTAAAAATAGATATTACAGCCTCATCCATGTTCATGATTTAGTAGATGCCATTTATAAATCTGCTATTTCCGAGAATGCAGCAAATCAAACTTTTAATATTGTGAATGAAAAACACTATCCACTTGAAGAAATCGTTCAAAAAATTTCGTTTTCTTTAAAAACAAAACCTCGCGTGTATTATATTCCACGCCCATTTGTTTACGGTGCCTCTTTTATTTCTGATATTATTACAAAATTAACAAAAAAAGCTTTTCATTTTAACTCCATGAAAATGCCAGATCTAGAAGCGCAGTACTGGATTTTTTCTGCTGAAAAAGCAAAAAAAGAATTGGGCTGGTCAAATAACATTCCACTTGAAAAAGGGCTTGCGGAAACGACCCACTGGTATCAAAAATTAGGCTGGCTTTAAAATCTATCTATTAAGAAAGTTTTAAGATGAGGTCTGATTCTTTAATATCATTAAAAAGTTTTCCGCGTTCTTGAGTTAATTTTTCATCAAGTGTTTTAAATTTTTCTTGAGCGTTCTTTTTTCTTTCTTCAACACTCTGACGATCCACTTCTTTTAAATTTGTAGCGCTTTCTGTAAGAACACTAACTTTATTTTCTTCAACCTGAACAAAACCTGATTTTACAACAAATTTTTCCTCTCCCCCCTCTTTTTTCTTATAGAAAAGAGGCCCTACATCCAGAGAAGAAATAATGTCTGTATGCTCTACTAAGAAAGTCATTTCCCCATTTGAACCAGGGACGGTTACCGAAGTAACTGCTACACCGGTTATATCTTTTCCTGGGGTTACAATATCTAAAGTGAGTTCTTTCATGTTAGTTTTTTCGCTTTTTCCCGGGCTTCTTCAATACTTCCGACATACATAAAGGCTTGTTCAGGTAAATCGTCATGTTTCCCTTCACAAAGCTCTTTGAAATCACGAATTGTATCTTCAAGTTGAACATACTTTCCTTGCAATCCTGTAAATTGCTCAGCCACATAAAACGGTTGTGATAAGAATTTTTGAATTTTTCTGGCTCTTTGAACTATCAGTCTATCTTCTTCAGAAAGCTCATCCATACCCAAAATGGCGATAATATCTTGAAGATCTTTATACTTTTGCAAAATTCTTTGAACTTCGCGCGCTGTGCTATAGTGCTCTTCACCCAAAACTTGTGGGTCTAAAATACGCGAAGTTGAGGCAAGAGGATCCACCGCTGGATAAATCCCAAGCTCTGCAATAGGCCTTGAAAGAGCTGCTGTTGCGTCAAGGTGAGCAAATGTTGTGGCTGGAGCTGGGTCTGTGTAATCGTCAGCTGGAACGTAAACTGCTTGAATGGATGTAATGGATCCTTTTTTTGTTGAAGTAATTCTTTCTTGAAGCTCTCCCATCTCAGTAGAAAGTGTGGGTTGGTAGCCAACAGCAGAAGGAATACGCCCTAAAAGGGCAGAAACTTCACTTCCTGCCTGTGTAAATCGAAAGATATTATCAATAAAGAGAAGAACGTCTTTTCCCTCTTCATCTCTAAAATACTCGGCACATGTCAAAGCAGAAAGAGCAACGCGCGCTCTGGCCCCAGGAGGCTCATTCATCTGGCCATAAACAAGGGCTGTTTTATCGATAACACCCGATTCTTTCATTTCTCTCCAAAGGTCATTTCCTTCACGAGTTCTCTCCCCAACACCCCCAAAAACAGAATATCCACCGTGTTCTTTGGCAATATTATTAATAAGCTCCATAATAACAACTGTCTTACCAACACCGGCTCCACCAAAAAGACCAATCTTTCCCCCTTGCATAAAGGGTGCAAGAAGATCGACAACCTTAATCCCTGTTACAAGCTGTTTAATTTCAACGTTTTGATCTTCCAAAGTAGGTGCTGAACGATGAATAGGATATCGTTTTTTGGTTTTTACAGGTCCTTGCTCATCAATAGGCTCACCGATAACGTTCGTAATTCTTCCAAGAACTTCAGGCCCTACAGGTACCATAATCATTTCCCCAGTATTTTTTACGGGAACCCCACGAGTTAACCC
This sequence comes from Deltaproteobacteria bacterium, assembly GCA_016186995.1. Lineage (GTDB taxonomy): Bacteria > Bdellovibrionota > JACOXK01 > JACOXK01 > JACOXK01 > JACPKQ01. The sequence continues at coordinate 9,376 of JACPKQ010000010.1, forward strand.
CTCTGTAGAATCCATAGCAATTGTTCTAACAGTATTATCTCCCAAATGTTGGGCAACCTCTAACACTAAATTACCTTCTTTTTCTGATATCATGGGGTTAGATACCCTTAAAGCTGTATAAATATGGGGTAAATCTCCCACTCGAAACCTAACATCAACAACAGGCCCCAGGATTTGTAAGACTTTTCCTTCAGTCATATAAATACTCCTTTTTCTTTTATAAAACTTCAGCACCGCTTACAATTTCGACAAGCTCGGTTGTAATAGCCTGTTGTCGTAAACGGTTAGCCATAAGCGTTAATTTATCAATGACTTCTTCACTATTTCGCGTTGCGGAATCCATTGCTGTCATTCGAGCACCATGCTCTGAAGCAGAAGACTCTAACAACATTCTATATATCTGGACACTGACGTGTCTTGGCAAAATTTCATTTAAAATTTCATTTTTATTGGGCTCATAAAGATAATCAATAAGCACTTTTTCTTCGCCAATTTCTTTTTTTGAAATAGGAAGCAGTGTTTCAACAACAACTTTTTGAGAAATAGCTGATTTAAATTCATTATAAACAAAAAAGACTGCGTCAAGGTTTTCATTTTTATATTCATCAATAATATCTGAAGCAATAACACTTGCTCGTTCGTAGGTTAACGAGTCAAAAACATTTTTATAATATTCATGAATTTTCCAAGGTCTTTTTTCAAAATAAATATATCCACGTCGCCCTATAAAACTTAAATCAACTTCATCAAAAGTACTTTCATTTTCTTTAAGAAACAAAAGCGTTTGTTTAATAATGTTTGAATTAAAACTTCCACAAAGACCTCTATCTGATGTTAAAATAACAATTCGAGCTTTACGAATGGGGCGTCTTTCTAAAAGAAAGTGTGTTGAAATATCTGTGCGTGATGCAATTCCTCTTAAAATTTCTTTAAGTTTTAAAGCATAAGGTCTTTGTTTTAAAATAGCCCCTTGAGATTTACGAAGCTTGGAAGCAGCTACCATTTTCATGGCTGCCGTAATCTGTTTTGTGTTTTTGACAGAGTGAATTCTTCTTTTAAAATCCCTTGCTGATGCCATTGTAATTAAAGCCCTTTTTTACTTTTAAATTTTTTATTATAAGCTTCAAGTGTTTGATTGAGTTTTGTTTTAAGCCCATCATCAAATGCTTTTTTTGTTTTAAGTAATTCAAGCGTTTCTTTTCCTTCTGAAAGCATATAATCAGTCAAGCCTTGTTCCCACTCACTTAAAACACCAACAGGTAAACTATCTACAAAACCATTAACCCCTGCATAAATAGTAATGATCTGCATTTCTACCTGTTGAGGCACATATTGATCTTGTTTTAAAAGTTCAACAAGCCTTTCTCCTCTCTCAAGCTGCTTTCTTGTAGTAACATCAAGATCACTTGCGAATTGAGAAAAGGCTGCAAGTTCCCGATATTGTGCCAAGTCTAAACGTAGTGTTCCGGCTACTTGTTTCATAGCTTTCACTTGAGCCGCGCCCCCAACCCGAGAAACCGAATTACCAACATTAATAGCAGGGCGAACACCTGAGTTAAAAAGATCTGATTCTAAAAAGATTTGCCCATCGGTAATAGAAATAACATTTGTTGGAATATAGGCTGAAATATCTCCTGCTTGAGTTTCAATAATAGGGAGTGCTGTTAAAGAACCGCCTCCTTCTTCTTCACTCATCTTAGCAGCACGCTCAAGAAGCCTTGAGTGAAGATAAAAAACATCCCCGGGAAAAGCTTCACGCCCTGGAGGGCGTCTTAAAAGGAGGGAGAGTTGTCGATAAGCTTGCGCTTGTTTTGTAAGATCATCATAGATAACAAGAGCATGTTTACCATTATCCCTAAAATATTCTCCAATGGTTGCTCCTGCATAAGGAGCCAAAAATTGAAGTGGTGCTGGGTCACTCGCTGTTGCACTCACAATTGTTGTGTACTCCATAGCACCCTGTTGTTTTAGTTTTTCAATAACCATAGCAACAGTAGATCTTTTTTGACCGATCCCTACATAAATGCACTGAACATTTTTGCCTTTTTGGTTAATAATCGTATCAACTGCAACAGCTGTTTTACCCGTTTGTCTGTCACCAATAATAAGTTCTCTTTGTCCACGACCAATCGGAACCATAGAATCAATACATTTGAGACCTGTTTGAAGTGGTTCACACACAGGTTGTCTTTTAACAATTCCAGGGGCTTTAACCTCAATCTGCCTTTTTTGGGTTGTTTTCAGAGGAGCCCCTCCATCAAGAACCTGTCCTAATGGATCAACCACCCTTCCCAAAACTTCCTCTCCAACTGGGATAGAAACAATTTCTTTTGTTCTTTTGACAGTGTCCCCTTCGCGAATATCATAATCATGTCCAAAAATGGCAACCCCAACATTATCTTCTTCAAGATTAAGAACCGTACCGTAAATATTTCCAGGCAACTCAACAAGCTCTCCCATCATGACTTCATCAAGTCCATGAATGCGAGCAACTCCGTCACCCACCTCTAAAACTGTTCCTGTTTCAGAAACAACAACTTTCTTTTCATAGTTTTGAATTCTTTCCTGAATAATCCGACTGATTTCTTCTGATCTTACTTCCATACTCATGCTCCTCTATTGATTCACTTATTTAAACATTAATTCCAATTGTGTTTTAAGACTTCCATCTAAAACCCTGCTTCCAACCTTCGTAATCATCCCGCCTAAAATTGTGGGGTTAATAACAAAGGTAGGAATAACTTTTTTCTTAAGAGTTTTTTCTAAACTTTCGGTCACTTCTTTTTTAAAACTTTCCGTTAAACTTGTAGCCGTTGTAATAACAGGTCTTTCAATTCCTTCTACTTGATCTAAAATTTTTTCAAACTCTTTTGCCATTTCTAAAAAGATCCGTCCTCTCTTTTTCTCATACAACAATAATAAAAAGTTTTTGGTTTCTTTTTGGAAAGAATATTTCATTACAATATCTTCTATAATTTCTTTTACCTCTGAAAACGAAAAAACTGAACCATAATAAATACTTCTAAGATTTTGATTTATCTCTAATGCTTTAGAAAATATTTCTAAATCAGAACGTGTTTTTTTTTCTTTCTTGCTCTCTTGTGCTATATCAAAAAAGGCCTTTGCATATGTTCTTGCAACCTTTGTATGTTTCATCGCAAACTTTGAACCTCTTCGAGCTTTTTAAGATATTCTTTGTTAAGCTTGTCGTGCGCTTTTGTATCTAAATTATTTTGAAAAATATTTTGTGTCTCTTCAAAAAGTTTTTGCTTTATTTCTTTTTCTAATCTGTTCTTAAAGTTTATCGCTTGAAGCGCTGCTTTTTGTTTTGCATCTTCTTCAATTCTTCTAAGTTCTTCTTCTGATTTGTGTGTTTGGTGAAGACGAAGCTTTTCAATATCTTTTTCAACTTCTTCCTTTAAAACTTTTTTGTATTGGTCAATATTTTTTATTCTCTCTCTACTTTTTTTTAGTGCTTGGTCGGCAAAGTCTTTTAACTCTGTTGATAAACGAATATCTTCTACAACTTTTGTGTTTCGTTGGTTCATAGCAGTTTGAGTTGGTTTTTTTAAAAGAAAATAAAGAAGGGCAACAAAAACTAAGAAATTAATAATTGTATAAAGCAATTCCATGTTCATTTCTATTCTCGTGCTGACACTGATGAAGCATTATTTGAATGAGAAGTTGTTGAAATTGAAAAGGGCACAAGCTTTTTTAAAATCTCTTCTGTTAATTCTCTCGTATCCTTTTTCAAAGCTTCTTTTGATAAACAATATTCTTCTTCTGAGCGTTTTTTTGCTTCACCTACAACTTTCGTAGCTGTATTTCGTGCTTCGTTAATTTTTTCTTCATTTTTTTTAAGTACTTCTTTCTTCTTAAACTCATAAAGCTCCCCTGTTTTTTTCTTTTCAGTGTTGAGCTCTTGATTAAACTCCTGATCAAGCTTTTCTGCCTGAATTCTATGTTCACGGCTCTCTTGTTTCATGTTACTTACCCGTTTTTTTCTTTCATTCACAATTTCCAATATGGGACGAAAAAAAAAGATGTTAAGAAAAAAAATAAGTGCAACAAAAAGTCCTATAACATAAGGTAAATATTTCAAATTTTCCAAAATGCTCAAATTTTCTGAGATCACAAACTTCTCCCGTTCTCTTTTACAAGAGCTTTGGCTTTCGTAACATTGGGGCCTGTGTGAGTCAATATGTTAGGCTGTCTTTGCGGTTGTCCTGGGTATTGCCTTTCCATCATCAGCAAGAAGATGGGGTTCTTTTTGCTTTTCCATTTTTGTACTCCCTTCATAATGGACTCCTTCTTCAATATAAAGAGAAGGTGTCTTTATATTTCCTTTAAAAATAGCTGGGGCATAAATCTCAACTTTTTCCTTTGCAACAACATCTCCAACCACTTCACCTGTAATAATAATAGAGTTTACTTCAATATTAGCAATAATACGCGCACCTTCACCTACAATGAGCGTATCACTTGCCAAAATTTCTCCTTTAAATTTTCCTGCAATACGAGCAGTTCCCTGAAAAGAAAGCTTGCCCTCAAATTCACAACCAGCTTCTAAAATAGCGGTTACATGCTCATAACTTTCTACTGTTTTTGCTTCTTTCTTCTTTCTAAAAAACATTTTAGGCCTCCAATTTTTGGATCATGTCAACAATTCGTATTAAATCCTCTTTAGAATAAAACTCAATTGCAATTCTTCCTCTGTTTTTAGCAGAGTTTGAAATCATGACCTTTGTTTTAAAAATATTTCTTAAAAGCTCTTCTGTTGATCTTATTTCAGGTGCGCGTTGTGGTTGAGTGAGGAGTGCAGCCTTCTTTTCTCTTATAAACTGCTCTGTTTCCCGAACGCTGAGTCTTTTTTTTAAAACAACCTCAAGTCCTTGTACCCTCTCACTTTCAGAAGAAAAAGAAAGAATAGCTCTTGCATGTCCCATTGAAATCTGACCTTGAATAATGGAGTTTTGAATATTCACTGGCAACTCAAGAAGTCTTAACGTATTTGCAATATGACTCCTATCTTTTCCCACCTTTTCTGCAAGTTCTGATTGGGTATAATGATGTTGTTCTATAAGGCGTTGATAGGCTGTTGCCTCTTCAACACAATTAAGATCTGCTCTTTGGATATTCTCAATAAGAGCAATTTCCAAGGTCTCGTGATCTTGAAAATTTTGTATTAAAGCAGGCACATGTGATAATCCTGCTTTTTGTGCAGCACGCCAACGCCTTTCTCCGGCAACAATTTCATAAACTCCGTTTTTTTCTCGAACAAGAACAGGCTGAAGAACCCCGTGCTTACGAATAGATTGGGAAAGCTCTAACAATTCTTTGTCAGCAAAGTGCTTTCTGGGTTGAAATTCATTAGGTTTAATTTTAGAAACTTCTAGTTTTTGAATATTTTTTTTCCTAAGCTCTTTTTCCTCTTCTATAGTAGCTGCATCGGGTATCAGAGATGATAAACCACGTCCTAGTCTATTTTGAGTATCCATTGAATATCCTCCTCAATTATATTAAGAGCTGATTGGCGGTTGTAAAACTTGTTCCTGTGTTTTAGAAACTAGTTTTGTTTCAACCTTTGGCTCTTGTCTTTTTAATAACTCCTCCGCCAAACTTAAATAAGAAGAAGAACCCTTTGATTCGATATCATAAAGTAGTATAGGCTTTCCATGACTAGGGCTTTCCGAAAGTCTAATATTTCTTGGGATCATAATATCAAAAACGTTCTCCTTAAAATGAGCCCGAACCTCTGAAACAACCTGGTGAGACAACTTATTTCTTGGATCATACATAGTGAGCAAGATCCCTTCTCGTCTTAAGTTTTGGTTTAGCCCTTTTTTGATAAGTTGTACTGTGTTTACAAGCTTTGAAAGTCCTTCCATTGCAAAGTATTCACACTGCATAGGTACTAAGTAGCTGTGTGCGGCCACTAAAGCATTAATGGTCAAAAGTCCAAGAGAGGGGGGGCAATCAATAAAAATATAGTCATAGTCATTAAGTATAGGCTCCAAATACTCTTTAAGTTTGTTTTCCCTACCAAGCACTGAAACAAGCTCAATCTCAACTCCAACAAGGCCCTGATCCGAGGGAATAATATCAAGAAACTGAAGCTCAGTCTTTATGATTGCCTCTTTAGCTGGAATTTTTCCTATCATGACGTGATAAAGGTTTTTATCAAATCCTGCAATCCCAAGTCCGCTTGTTGCATTGGCCTGGGAATCCATATCTATAAGAAGGGTTTTCTTCTCAGAAATAGCAATAGAAGCAGCAAGGTTAATAGCTGTTGTTGTCTTTCCAACGCCACCTTTTTGATTTGCGATAGCAATAATCTTTGCCATTAAGTAAAAAAAGTAAATCAAATTTGTTAATAGTCAACTCATCTTTGAAACCCCTTGAAACTCAAGCCCTCCAAGAGGTCTTTTTCAAAACATTTTTTGAATATGTTTCACGTGAAACATATATATTTATGATTATCCATTTGATATTTATTTATGTTATAAAGAATATTCACGATGTTTCACGTGAAACACATGTGAGTACTCTAAACAAATAACAAATTTATTTCATATGAATGAAGAATATTCTCGTTTTATATTGTCATATTAAGATTTTAGAGTTAGCCTTTTGTTGAAGTTTTAGAAAGGAGAAGAAAAATGAAAAAGTTTATGTTGTTTTTTGTTTTTTTATTAACAGTGGGGTGTTCAAAAACACAAAATCAGGAAATAAACCCAAACACTGTACTTGCCAAAGTTGAGGGTGAGGACATTAAATGGAAAGATGTAGAGAATGAGCTCGGAACACAGCTTGCTTATATGGAACAGAAGTACCAAGAAAGTGTTTATAATACAAAAAAGCAGTATCTTGAAAGGCATATTGGAGATTTGATCCTTAAAAAAGAGGCGGACAAAGAAAAAATAACCCCTGAGGAGCTCTTAAATCGTGAAACTTCTCAAGGAACTACAATATCAGACAAAGAAGTAGAAGATTTTTATAAACAAAACGAAGCTTTTTTAAAATCTCGCTTTCCTGGTGATAAAAAGCCTGAGTTAATATCAAAAATTAAGGTTGGTTTAGGTAATCAACGTAAAGCACAAGCCCACCAAGACTATATTGAGCGTCTTAAAGAAAAATATAAGGTTGAATTTTTAATTCAAGCTCCACGCATTGAGGTAAGCGCTGATGATGATCCTTATCTTGGGAGTAAAAATGCAAAAGTTACCATTATAGAGTTTTCTGACTTTACATGTCCTTATTGTTCTCAAGCAGCCAAAACTGTAAGAACAGTTATGAGCGATCCTAAATATCAAAATAACGTTAAATTGGTTTATAGAGACTCTCCAACAGATAGAAGACCAGCGTCTTTTCCAGCTGCCTTGGCTGCACAATGTGCTTTTGAGCAAAATAAGTTCTGGGAATACCACGACATAGTATTTGAAAACCAAGCTCGTCTCAGTGTTGATGTTCTTAAAGAGTTTGCCCAAAGTGTTGGGCTTGATATGAACCAATTCAATGCTTGTCTTGATACCAAAAAATACGATGCTGAGGTTAATAAAGACCTTAGAGATGGGTTTAAGGCTGGTATTTCTGGTACACCCACTTTCTTTATCAATGGAAAGATGGCTCAAATACCACCAGGTGATGCGGGTGCTCAAGTACTTAAAAAGTTGATCGATGAAGAGCTTTAATTAACAAATAGAATAGATAGCTCTTGGATATTTTTGATCAAAGGCGTGTTCTATTTCTTTGTTAAGATGGTAAATATTTTCAAAAGTGTTTTCTTGTTCAGCTTTGTTGAAAGATCTTCCTGTATATAAAAATATTTTTCCATTTTCTGATAAAAATGCTTTTAGAAAATCGATCATTTCTTTATTCGGTTTAATAGCTCTAAAAAGAATAATGTCCACTTTTTTACCCTTTAAAAAAAAATCTAAATCCGCCCTAGCTTTCCAATCTATATGAATATTCGTTGAATAGGCTTTTTTAAAACCCAACGTTCTCATGACTTGTTTTTGAAAAAATACTTTTTTTTCTTTTGCATCCACCGAAAAGAGCACCAAAGAAGGATTTGCGATTTTTAAAGGTATCCCTGGAAACCCAGCTCCAGAGCCAATATCCAAACATGTTCTTTTTCCTTGTATAAGTGAAAAACCAAGGAGCGAGTCTGCAAAGTGTTTTTGAATGATTTCTTCTTCTTCCTCTATACTTGAGAGATTAATCTTGACCACCCACTTTTTATAAATATGCAGGTATTGAAAAAACTGTTTCAATTGTTTTTCATCAAGAGAAACGTTTATCTCTGAGCATAATTTTAAAAGTTTTTTAGAAAATTCTTCAAAGCTCATTATAACTATTTATACACCACCACCCCCTCAGAACCAAGGTTATCATTAAAAAGAATACTAATCCCTGTAGATTCGGTCCAGAATAACAAAACAACACAAAGTCACCTAGTATGTTTTGAAGGCCGTCTCGGAAGCCTAAGCGGGCCCTAGGCTTTTATGAATCATTTTTTAGTTTCACAAAAATGATTCATAAAAAAGTTACTCCTGTAGTTAAGTTAGCCTTTCCTATACAGTAAAAAAGAGCGAAGGCTGAGAGGCGTGCGACATTTTTCTCGCAGGGAAAAATGATCGCTGTGCCTGAGAAATATACTAGGTGATTTTGTGTAAACTGGCTATTTTTAAAATTAAAAATTATTTTAACTTCCTTTGCTCAAAAGACCGTTTTTTTAAGTAGATCATAAGATTTGTCATGGCAGAGGGGGTTACACCTGAAATACGACTTGCTTGGCCCAGAGAGGCGGGTTTTACTTTTTCAAGTTTTTCAATGACCTCACGTGAAAAACCAGGGATATTCGAATAAATAAAATCTTTTGGAATTCTTAAAGATTCTAATTTTTTAAACTGCTGAATTGATTCTTCTTGTTTTTCAATATATCCTTTAAACTTAATATCAATTTCAAGTTCTTTTCCGACTGAACCATCACAAATATTAACATCAAACAAAGAAAGGTTCTCATAACCTATTTCAGGCCTTCTTAAAAGCTCTTCAAGACTTATCATTTTTTTTGGAGTAGCTGTTTTGATCTTTTCAAGTTTTAAAATGTTTTCATTTGAAGGAGAAATTTTTGTTTCTTTTATTTTCTTTCTAAGTTCATCCAAGCTTTCTTTTCTTTTTTCAAAAACATTCCAACGGTCATCTCGGATAAGCCCTATTTCCCGCGCCTTTTCTGTAAGTCTTAAATCAGCGTTTCCTTCCCTTAAAAGCAAGCGGTACTCAGCGCGAGAAGTCATCATCCTATAAGGATCTTCTACACCCTTAGTAATAAGATCATCAATAAGGACACCAATATAAGCTTGTGATCGATCTAAAATAAACGGCTCTTTTCCTTTACAATGTAAAGCTGCATTAATACCCGCCACAAGCCCCTGGGCCGCAGCTTCTTCATAACCACTTGTCCCATTAATTTGACCAGCCAAATAAAGACCCTCCACTTGTTTTGTTTCAAGCGTTGGTTTTAACTGAGTAGGCTTTGCGTAGTCATACTCAACAGCATATCCAGTTCTTGTCATTTCAACGTTTTCTAACCCTGAAATCGATCTTAAAAGTTCTATTTGAACATCAACAGGAAGCGAGGTTGAAGCTCCATTAATATAAACCTCAGTTGTATTAAGTCCCATAGGCTCTAAAAAAATCTGGTGTCTTTCCCTATTTGAAAAACGAACAATTTTATCTTCTATAGAAGGGCAATACCGTGGGCCTGTAGATTTAATAATACCAGCATAAAGCGGGGACTTGTGAAGATTTTTTCTAATAATTTCATGTGTTTGGGTGTTTGTATAAGTAATAAAACAGGATACTTGGGGTTGTGGAAGGGTTTTTGTCAAAAAAGAAAATGGGGTTGGATTTTTGTCCCCGGGTTGTTCTAAACACTTTGAGTAGTCAATGGTAAGTCCATCAAGTCGTGGGGGGGTTCCTGTTTTAAACCGACCTAATTCTATTCCTAAAGAAGTCAAACATTGTGAAATACCACCACTTGTTCCTTCCCCAGCTCTTCCACCACTTTTACTTTTAGTTCCAACGTGTAAAAGGCCATTCATAAAAGTTCCTGTTGTAATGATGATACATCGTGAAAAAAAAGTTTCTCCAATATTTGTTTTAACTCCTTTCACTTGATCATTTTTAATCAAAAGCCCTTCAACAATTTGTTGTTTAAGAAAAAGGTTCTCTTGTTTTTCCAAAACAGATTTCATTCTGAGAGCATAAAGGTATTTATCAGACTGACATCGAGAAGATTGAACAGCAGCCCCTTTGCGTGTGTTAAGTTGTCGAAACTGAATACCTGTTGCGTCTGCATTAAGCCCCATCTCTCCACCCAACGCATCAATTTCTTTAACAAGATGCCCCTTACCCAGACCCCCAATGGCTGGGTTACAACTCATGGCAGCAACAACCTCAATATTCATGGTAAGAACAAGCGTTTTTAAACCTAATCGAGCCCCCGCAAGCGCAGCTTCACACCCTGCATGCCCCGCCCCAACAACAATAACATCATATTGATTGGAATAAATCGCCATATTACTTTCCTATACAAAATTCTGAAAAAATTTTTTGAATGACCTCTTCAGAGGTTGTTTCTCCAGTTATTTCTCCTAAAAGATGGAGCGCCTCACTAACATCACAAGCTAAATATTCTAAAGAAATTTTATTTTGAATACCTTCTTTTAAAGATTGAATTTTTTCGTTTGTTTTTTCGAGAATTTCATAGTGTCTTTGGTGTGTGACTATAAATTCCGCATCGTTTATTTCTTTTTCTAGATAATTTTCTTTTAAAAATCTCTTTAGTTCATCAATACCCTCGCCACTTTTAGCTGAAACATAAAAACTGTTTTGGAAAAATATTTGTGGGGTGTTTCTTTTTCCAAGATCAGCTTTATTCAAAAGAAGGACACAGTGTTCTTTCTTATCATGCAGCCATGTTAAAATTTCGTGATCTTCTTTTTGAAAATCTTCATGTGCATGAACAACAACAAAAATAATATCTGCAGAATTTATGGCTTTTTTTGTTCTTTCAATACCCTGCTTTTCAACTACATCTTCTGTTTTGTGAACACCTGCTGTATCAAGAATTTCTATTTCGCTTTGATCAAAAAATACGGTTTCATAGAGCACATCTCGTGTTGTCCCAGGAACTTCTGTCACAATAGCCCTTTCCTCATTTAAAAAGGCATTAAATAAACTTGATTTACCTACATTGGGCTTTCCTACAAAAACAACTTTTAAACCCTGCATTAATTTTTGGTTTTGTTTATACGATGTAGTAAGCCCTTCAACTTTTTTTTGAAGGTTTTCAGTTTTATTCAAAAGAAATCCATCTTGAGAAAACTCCTTAACATCTCCCTCTGTTTCAAAATCAAGGTGTGCTTCAATATGAGAAAGCGTTTGCACGAGCGCCTCTTTAAGTTCTTTAAGAATGCCAAAAAACTCTCCTTTGAGTTGTTTGTGAGCAAGCTTTCTTGTTAGAGAAGACTTTGAGTGAATAAGTCCTGAAACAGCCTCGGCTTGTGTTAAGTCCATTTTTCCATTTAAGAACGCCCTGCTTGAAAACTCTCCAGGCTTGGCAAGCCTTCCACCATTTTGAACGCAAAGATGAAGAATATCATTTAAAATATGTGGGTTCCCGTGGGCATAAATCTCAATCATATCCTCACCTGTATAGGATTTCGGATTTTTAAAATAAGAAAGACATACTTCATCAACTCTTTCTTTTGTTTTTGGATTTTTAATTGTAGTTTTTATTATTTCATGAGACTTCAAGGGTTGTGATAACTTTGTTAGATTTTCAACAATAGCTAGCGCTTTGCTACCAGAAAGTCTTACAATGCCGAGAGCGCTCACCCCAATAGGTGTAGCTAGTGCACAAATAGTATCGTCAGTTTTATGAATTTGAGATAGGTGAAATAACAATTTTTTTATAACTCCCCTCTCCGATACTCTTTGTTGTTACTTGAGAATCTTCACTTAAAACTAAATGAACAATTCTTCTTTCAAAAGAGTTGAGGGGCCTCAATATAATAGTTCTATCTTCTTCTAAAGCTTTATCTCTCATCTCAAAAGCAAGTTTTTCTAAAAACTTTCTTCGTACTTCTGAGTTATCAATAGTAACACGAATCTTTTCATCTTCTTCACAATCCTTATTAATCACGCGCCACAAAATATTTCTCAATGCTTCTGGTATAAGCGGGTTCTTGCCTAAAAGCTCTTCAGCGTCATCTCCGGTAGCTTGAACAACCAAAGAGGTATCTTCGTTATTTTCATCGAGCTCAAAAGAAACACTATAGGCCATCCTTTTTTTAAGGCCTTCTAAAAAGTCAGCGGCTCTTTTTTTTACTTTTTCATTCATTTTTCAACCTTGAGGTTATGCTGTGTGGACTGGTAGCTTTTTGTTAATAAGATACTGCTGTAAAAACGTCAAGACAGTGTTGCACAAGATATAGAGGGTTAATCCTGAAGGGAGCCAAAATAAAATAACCGAAAAAATAAGTGGGGTCATCATCATCATTTTTGCTTGGGCTGGATCCCCCATTGTTGGAGTCGACTTTTGTTGAATAAACATCACAATTCCTGTTAAAATCGGGGTAATAAAATAAGGATCTTTCATAGAAAGATCTTGAATCCAAAAAATAAAAGGCGCACCCCTTAACTCAATAGAACTTCCAAAAACCCTATAAAGAGCAATAAATACAGGCATTTGAAGAAGCATGGGTAAACACCCACCCATGGGGTTTACTTTGTTTGATTTCATGAGTTGCATAATTTCTTTGTTTAATCTTTCTTTATCATCTTTATATTTTTCTCTTATTTTTTTCATTTGGGGCTGAATTCTTTGCATTTCTCGCATGGATTTAAAACTTGTGTGGGTTAAAGGATAAAGAACAAGCTTAACCAAAATGGTTAAAAGAATAATGGCTAAGCCGTAATTTTGAAATAAGTTATAAAGTTTTTTGAGAACCCAAAGAAGTGGCATGGCAATAAAACGAAACCACCCATAATCGATTGAATTTGCTAATGTTGATGATACAGATCCTAAAAGATCCATTTCTTTTGGTCCTTTAAAAAGAGAAAACCCAAAGAGTGTTTTTTTTTCCTGAATGGGATATTTAAGATAAGATTTAATGATGCCGTTTTCTATACCAATCCATACTTTGGGGAGGCCAAATCGATATCGAGCTTCGCCATTTTCTTCATATTGATGAACAAGTGTTGAGATAAAATACTGCTCGTCTGTTCCAACCCATAGGACTTTTGCATTGAGCTTTTCTGTAAGATCTTTTCCTTCTTGAATGCTTTCAAGATTTTCTGTGTGCAATCCACTTTCAGAGTTTGCAAATAAAACTCTCTGTACGTTTCCTTGTGGGCTAAAAAAACTTCCTTTTTGCCCCTCTAAAAAGCGATCTGTTATATAAAAATTGAGTGTTCCACTGCCCACATCTCTTTTGGCTTCAAATAAAATTTTAACTTTGATTTGATATGTTTTTGGATCAATTTCATATTTTTTTTCTACTTTTAAATCACCATCTTCATAAACAAAAAGAAGTGTGTTTGCTTCTTGTTGTGTAAGTTTATAAGGAAAAAGTAACTTTGTTCCTTTTTCTGATGTAAAGGTAGAACCCAAAGTTATGGTCTCCGGGGTTATTCCTTCTTGCTTTATAAGTTCATAGGGTTTTTTGTTTGAATCTAAATATTTTTTAAGCTTCCAACTTATCACACCCCCACTTTCTTTATCAAGCAGGGCTTCATAAAAATTGTTTTCTATTGTGAGGGTGTTTTTGATTTCTTTTTTTACAAAAACTTTTTCAAAAAAACCAGGCTTTTCGCTTTTCTCTGCGAGATGTGACTGTGGGGCTTCGTTTTGTACAACGCTTTCTTGTTGTGTTGTATTTTGGTTCGGCACTTCAGTGGGTTGAAAAAGTCTATACCACAAAATAAAAATGAGAAAACAAAGCACAATTGCTAAAAGACCATTTTTTTCCATTATGATTTCCTTGGTACTAAATCTATACCACCTTTATGAAGCGGGTGGCACTTCAAAATCCTCTTTATACTTAAGCAAAAAGCTTTTATAAAATGAAACTCTTTAAAACACTGTTCAGAATACTCGGAACAAGAAGGGAAAAATCGACATTTTTTTCCAAAAAATGGAGAAACACAAAAACGATAAACTCGAATAATAAATAAAAAAAATAATTTCATTATAAAGAGATTCCGCTTGCAAAATTTTCAAAATTCTTTTGACAATGTTTTAAATTAATATCTGTCGCATTTTTCTTGGCAACAATAACCATGTCAATTTCTTCAAAACGGTTTTGGTTATATCTGTAGGCCTCTTTAGTAACCCTTCGAATACGGTTTCTTATAACCGCCTTGCCTACTTTTCTACTTGTGATAATTCCTAAGCGTCCTTCACCCTTTTCCCAAAAGAAAATAAAGTTTTGAGTCAATTGTTTTTTTCCTGAAAAAAGCAATCGTTTAAAATCTCTTTTACGAGAAAGCATTTTACTTTGTCTGTAAAATTTATTTCTTGCTGGTTGTGGGGACAATGCTTTTTCTACCTTTACGGCGTCTTCTCCTAAGAACATTCCTCCCCCCCGGTGAACTCATTCGAGATCTAAACCCATGAGTTCTCTTTCTTTTTATTCTACTTGGCTGATAAGTTCTTTTCATTTTATAACCCTTTAATCTAAAAGCTTTTTCTATAAAGCAATAAAGCTATTGTCAAAAAAAATCTTGCCTGTTAGATTTTCGACCTTAAGGTCACAAATGTAATGTGTTGTGCCAAAATAAGGTAACCTTATGACAGAATTATGGGAATCAACTCTTAAAGGCATTCGAGAGCGCGTTAACGAGCAGAGCTTTAAAACGTGGTTAGCGCCTTTAAAACTCGTTTCCGTTAAAAATGACTTAGTCGAAATTCAAGTTCCTAATAAATTTTTTGAAGATTGGATCAATGAAAATTACATCTCCATGATTAAAGAAGAGCTTTTCAAAAATGCCAGAAAACCCTATGAAATCCTCTTTAAAATTGCAGAACAGCAAGCACAACAAATGCTAAACCTTTCTCAAAATGCATCCACAAACCCACCTGTAAAAACCGGAATATCTCTTTCTAAGAGTTCTCCTATGATAAACTCTCAAAATATTTCTCACAACAAACCACCACTTCAATCCACTCAGGATGTCAAAATTTTTGATTCAGCAACACCTGTGAGAGCTTCGGGTGGAGATTACATTAACCCTAAATATACATTCGATAGCTTTGTTGTTGGCTCAAGTAATCAATTTGCTCATGCTGCAGCCTTTGCGGTTGCTGAGCAACCAGCACGAAACTATAATCCCCTCTTTGTTTTTGGGGGCGTGGGTCTTGGAAAAACACACCTTGTCAATGCTATCGGAAATCATGCTCTTAAAAAACAGCCCCACCTTAAAGTGTGTTTTGTTTCTTCAGAAAAGTTTGTTAATGAGCTTATCAACTGCTTGCGATATGAAAAAATGGATGTTTTCAGAAAAAAATATAGAGAGGGCTATGATATTCTCCTGATGGACGACATCCAGTTTATTGCTGGCAAAGACAGAACACAAGAAGAGTTTTTTCACACTTTTAACACTCTTCACAGCTCCAGAAGACAAATCGTAGTCACCTCTGATAAATACCCCAAAGACATTCCATTTCTTGAAGAGCGCTTAAGGACACGCTTTGAGTGGGGTCTTATAGCAGATATTCAACCACCAGAAATGGAAACGCGACTTGCCATTCTTAAAAACAAAGCGGAGCTCGATGATATTTATTTACCTGATGAAGTGGGTATTTTTCTTGCTTCTAATATTAAATCAAACGTCCGTGAACTTGAAGGTTCTCTTATTCGTGTTGGTGCTTTTGCATCACTCACAGGAATGGAAATTACAGTTGATCTTGCCAAAGAAATTCTAAAAAATATTATCAAGGATAAAGATAGAGAAGTCACAATCGAAAACATTCAAAAAGCCACATGTTCTTTTTTTGATATGAAGATTTTAGATCTTAAATCAAAGAAAAAAAATAAACTCTTAAGCACACCACGCCAAATTGCCATGTTTTTGTGTAGAAAGCATACAAAAGAATCCTTTCCAGAAATTGGCAAGCGTTTTGGTGGCAAAGACCACTCTACTGTTATTCATGCCGTTTCAAAAATTACAGAAGAACTTTCTAAAGATGTTGCCCTAAGAAATACGATTGCCTCCATTGAACGCTTGGTAGACGTCTAAAAAGAATCATACAATACCACTTTATACACAGACCCCATTTTCCCTTAAATGTTGAAATCTTGTGAATAAACATGTTGAAATCTTGTGTTTTGAGTGTTGAGCTGATGTTAAAGCAATCTCACAATAAACAGATTTTCACACTATATTCACATGTGTATAAACACATAAAATATTAATAATTTTAATAAGTTAGGCAGGCTATAAACATTTTCACAGTTTGTTACATAAAGTTAAATTTTGTTTTATTCACAGCTTTTCAACCTGTTTTTAGAAGAAGAATTCACATTTTAAGAAATCCACATAAATCCACAGTTTTTAAGCCTCGGTTTTTAGAACAAAGGTTAATATTTAATAATTTAAATTTTTTATTTCTTAAGTTGTTTACACAAGTGTGTATAAGTTTGTGGATATGTTCGTGTTGCAAAATAAAACCAAGATGTATACACTGATCCACAGCTATTAACAGACAGGGTGTCGATGATATTTATCTTTAATTTTAATAAGTTAGGCAGGCTATAAACATTTTCACAGGGTTTACTACTACTACTGTATTTATATATTAAGTGATTAATAATAACTACAAGTTGTGAATAAGGAGGAATCATGAAATTTAAAGTTCAAAAATCAGCCTTTCTTGGGGCTCTTCATCATACACAATCTGTTGTAGAAAAAAGAAATACAATGCCTATATTAGCCAATATTTTATTAGAGGTAAAAAAAAATACATTGTATCTTTCAGCAACAGATTTAGAAATAGGTATACAGGTAAGATGTCGTATTGAAGGCGTAGAAGAAGGTAGTATTACATTAGGGGCAAAGTACTTATATGATGTTGTAAGAGAACTTCCTCAAGAAGAGATTATTCTTACAAAAAAGGAAAATAATTGGATTTCTTTAGAATGTGGAAAGGCGATTTTTAATATTGTAGGACTTCCTTCAGAAGATTTTCCAGCACTTCCAGCTTTAAAAAATAACAACTTTCATGTTGTAGCCTCAGAAAAGATAAAAGATATGATAGAAAAAACTATTTTTTCAGTTTCAACAGATGAAACAAGATATCAATTAAACGGTGTTTGTTTTGAGAAGGTAGATTCTTCTCACATAAGAATGGTAGCAACAGATGGTCATAGACTTTCAATGATAGATAAAGATCTATCTTTATCTGAAGAAAGTGGCCTCTCTAAAAATATTATTATTCCAAGAAAAGGCTTAACCGAATTAAGAAAGGTTTTAGAAAGTGCCCAATCAGGAACAGGTACATTTGAATTGGGTTTTGATGGTAATAACATCATTGTCCACCAAGATGAGATAACATTGTATATTAGACTTATTGAGGGGGAATACCCAGATTATAAACAAGTTATTCCTAAGAAAAGTGATAAAAAAATACTTGTTAATAGGGAGCATCTTATGCAAGCACTTAAGAGAATTTCCCTTCTTTCGGAGGAAAGAGCTAAAGGCGTTAAATTTAGTTTTTCTAATAATCAACTTGTTATTTCTTCTAATAATCCAAAATTAGGGGAGGCACGAGAAGAAATTGAAATTGGATATAAAGGTGAAGAGTTTGATATTGGGTTTAATGCTAGGTATTTTTTAGATGTTCTTAATGTTCTTAAGGAAGGTGAGGTTACGTTGGAACTCAATGATGATGCAAGTCCGGGGATTTTGAAACCACGGGAGGATTCAAGTTATAAATGTATTGTCATGCCAATGAAACTATAACATGAGTGAATTAGGAGGAGAAACAAAATTGCCAAAAAAAGAACAAAAGTCTTCTAAAAAGGGCAAGGAAGATGTGAGTGGCTCTTCTGGGTATGGCGCTGACTCTATTAAGGTTTTAGAGGGTTTAGAGGCCGTTAGAAAGCGTCCTGGAATGTATATCGGTGATCAGGGGGTTCGAGGGCTTCATCACCTTGTTTATGAGGTTGTAGATAATAGTATCGATGAAGCCATGATGGGGCACTGTAAGAACATCTGTGTAAAAATTCATGCTGATAATAGTATCACTGTAGAAGATGATGGTCGTGGAATTCCTGTTGATCCGCATCCAAAATTAAAGATTTCGGCTGCAGAAGTTGTTATGACAAAACTTCATGCAGGTGGAAAGTTTGATGATAAGGCTTATAAAGTTTCTGGGGGTTTACACGGTGTTGGTGTTTCGGTTGTTAATGCCCTTTCAGAAAAATTAACATTAGAAATATGGCGTGATGAAAAGGTTTATATGCAAGAATATGAAAGAGGTGTGCCAAAAGCACCTCTTAAAGAAACCGGAAAAACTAAAAAAAGAGGAACTAAAGTTGTTTTTAAACCGGATCATGAAATTTTTGAAGTGAGTGAATATAACTTTGAAACGCTTTCTGGAAGAATGAGAGAGCTCGCATTTTTAAATGAAGGTATTAATATTGTTATTGAAGATGAAAGAACAGAAAAGAAAAATGAGTTTTGTTATCAAGGTGGTATTACTTCTTTTGTAGAGCATCTTAATAAAAGAAAAAATGTTGTTCATAAAGATCCTGTTTATTTTAAAGCTGAAAAAGATGAGTGTACTGTAGAAATAGCCTTGCAATACAATGATGGTTATGCCGAAAATATTCATACTTTTGCTAATAATATAAATACGATTGAAGGTGGTTTTCATTTAATCGGTTTTAAATCTGCTCTTACACGAACCATTAATACTTATGCAACAAATCAAGGTTTGCTTAAAGACATTAATGAAAATTTAAGTGGAGAAGATGTAAGAGAAGGTTTGGTTGCTATTATTTCCGTTAAAATTCCACAACCACAATTTGAAGGGCAAACAAAAACGAAACTAGGAAATAGTTTTATAAAAGGAATTGTGGAAAGCCTGATTAATGAAAAATTAAGTTCCTATTTTGAAGAAAAACCAGCAGTTGGAAAAAAGATAGCTCAGAAAGCTGTATCAGGTGCAAGAGCACGTCTTGCAGCCAAGAAAGCAAGGGAGCTTACAAGAAGAAAGACAGCACTGGACATGGCTGGAATGCCAGGGAAAATGGCTGACTGCCAGGAAAAAGACCCAGCCAAATGTGAACTTTACCTTGTGGAAGGAGATAGCGCCGGTGGAAGTGCAAAACAGGGACGAGATAGAAGAAATCAAGCCATTCTTCCGCTTAAAGGTAAAATTCTTAATGTTGAAAAAGCCCGCTTTGATAAAATTATTTCTTTTGAAGAAATTAGAACTCTTATTTCTGCATTAGGAACAGGAATTGGTGCGGAAGAATATGACATTTCAAAACTGAGATACCACAAAACGATCATTATGACAGATGCTGATGTTGACGGGGCTCACATAAGAACACTTCTTTTAACCTTTTTTTATAGGCAGCTTCCTGAAATTATTGAAAGGGGTTATCTCTACATTGCTCAACCCCCTCTTTATAAAATTAAAAAAGGAAATAAAGAAAAATATTTAAAAACTCAAATGGATCTTGATAATTTTCTTCTGGATTCAGCTTTAGATGAAATAAAACTTAAAGTAGAGGGGAAGCTTCTTCAGGGAGAAAAATTAAAGAAAATTTTTACAGCCCTTATTAAATATAACAAAATTTTATGGCAGATGAGAAAAAGAAGAGATATTTATGTTCTTTCTGAAATTCTTATGCATGGAAAGTTGGACAGACAACTTTTAAATTTAGATAAGAAGATTAAACCTGTTTTGGATGAACTCAATGAGAGAATTAAAAAGAGACACCCTCAAATTGAAGAAATTAAATTTAAGATTCAAGAGGATGAAGAGCATAACTGTTCAGAAGTTCAGGTTTTAATTACTCAAGGAAGTTATACAAAAGAAATGCTTTTAAATCATGATTTTCTTTCTTCACCTGAATTTGAAGAACTTAAAAAACTTATAAAAGAATTTGAAGCGTTAGGAGAGCCTGACTGGTTTATTATTAAAGAAGATAAAACTGAAATTCAAGCTTCAACACCAAGAATCCTTGTAGATTCAGTCTTAGATATTGGTAAGATCGGTTTGTCTATACAAAGATATAAAGGTTTAGGTGAAATGAATCCATCTCAACTTTGGGAAACAACAATGGATCCAAGTATAAGAACCCTTCTTCAAGTAAAAGTCGAAGATGCTGTTGAAGCAGATAATATGTTTACAGTTCTTATGGGGGATCAAGTTGAACCCAGAAGAAAATTTATTGAAGATAACGCGTTGAATGTGAGGAATTTAGATGTCTGATTTATTTGATATTCATGGTGATATAAAACCCGTTAATATTGAAGAAGAGCTTCGCGTTTCTTATCTCGACTATGCGATGAGTGTTATTGTAAGTCGTGCTCTTCCAGACGTAAGAGATGGTTTAAAGCCCGTTCACAGAAGAGTTCTTTATGCCATGTACGATTTGGGGAACTCTTATAATAAAGCATATAAAAAATCTGCACGTATTGTTGGGGATGTTATTGGTAAATACCACCCACATGGTGATGTAGCTGTTTATGGAACCATTGTTCGTATGGCTCAAGATTTTTCAATGCGATATCCGCTTGTTGATGGTCAAGGAAATTTTGGTTCTGTTGATGGGGATTCTGCTGCTGCGATGCGGTACACAGAAATTAGAATGGATCGTATAGCTGAAGAAATGCTTTTTGATATTGAAAAAAGCACAGTTGAATTTGGTCCAAATTATGATGGTTCTTTAAAAGAACCACTTGTTCTTCCAGCCCGCATTCCAAATCTTCTTGTAAATGGTGCAAGTGGTATTGCAGTTGGTATGGCAACAAGCATTCCACCACATAACCTTTCTGAGGTAGTTGATTCACTTATCAAACTTGTTGAAGATCCTCAGCTGACGATCAAGGATATTATGAAAGTACTTACCGGTCCTGATTTTCCAACAGCTGGTTTTATTTATGGTGGTGAAGAAATTAAAAAAGCCTATGAAACAGGTAGGGGAATTATAAAGTTAAGAGCATGTGCCAATATTGAACCTTATGGAAAAAGCGATCGAGATGCTATTATTATTACTGAACTACCCTATCTTGTTAATAAAGCAAAACTTCTAGAACACATTGCAGAGCTTGTTAGAGATAAAAAAATTGAAGGTATTTCAGATATTCGCGATGAATCAGACAGACAAGGAATGCGTGTGGTTCTTGAACTTAAAAAAGGAGTGGTAAGCCAAGTTGTTCTCAATAAGCTTTTTAAACTAACCCCCATAGAATCTTCTTTTAGTATTATTATGCTTGCTCTTGATAATAGAGGGCAGCCAAAAGTTTTTAATATTAAAGAAATGCTTCAAGCATTTATTGAGCATCGTCGTGATGTCACAATTCGACGATGTATGTTTGAATTAGAAAAAGCAGAAGCAAGATCTCACCTTCTAGAAGGGCTTAAAACAGCTATTGAAAACATAGATCAGATTGTAAGTCTTATTAAAAAATCAAAATCTCCGGAAGAAGCAAAAAGTGAACTTGGTAAAAAGTTTAAATTAACTGAAATTCAGTCTCAAGCTATCCTTGATATGCGTTTACAACGCTTAACGGGACTTGAACGAGAAAAAATTATTGAAGAATATAAAGAAGTTCTTAAAGAAATTACAAGACTCAAGAAAGTTTTAGGGAGTGAGACCCTCATTAATGAAATTGTTATAGAAGAACTCCAACAAATTCGTGAAAAATATGGCGATTCGAGAAAAACAAAAATTATAAGAAAAACAGAAGAACTCACCATAGAAGATATGATCGCTGACGAAGAAGTTGTTATTACAGTGACACACGCAGGATATGTTAAACGTCTTCCCATACAAACATATAAATCACAAAACAGAGGTGGGCGGGGTGTGAAGGCTATGGGTACAAGAGAAGAAGATTTTGTTTCTCATCTTTTTACAGCATCAACACACAGTTACATTCTAGTTTTTACAAATTTAGGAAAGCTTTATTGGTTAAAAGTGCATAACATTCCTGAGGCAACACGAGTTGCTAAAGGAAAAGCTATTGTTAATTTATTGCAGCTTGCATCGGACGAAAAAATAAGAGCTATGTTGCCTGTTAAGAAGTTTGAAGAAGGAAAGTTTATTGTGATGGCAACAGCTAATGGTGTTGTGAAAAAAACAGATCTTATGGCATATTCTCACCCAAGGGCTAATGGTATTAAGTGCATAAAAATAGACGAGGATGATAATCTCATTGCTGCTAACATTCATGAATCAGGGAAAGAATATTTTCTTGCTACTTCAGAAGGACAAAGTATTCGTTTTTCAGAAAAACAAGTAAGACCTACTGGGCGTGTTGCAAGAGGAGTTCGAGGTATAACGCTTTCAAAAGATGATAAAGTTGTTTCTATGGAAATTCTTAAGCGAGAATCAGCTATTCTCACCGTTACCTCGAAAGGGTATGGAAAGAGAACAGATGTTTCTGAATATAGAATTCAGAATCGTGGTGGAAAAGGAATTATCGGTATTAAAACCACAGAAAAAAATGGCCTCGTTATTTCTGTAGATCAAATTACAGACAAGGATGAAGTCATGCTTATAACAAGTACTGGCACTATGATTCGTATGAAAGCAAATGGTATTTCAAATTACGGTCGAAACACACAAGGGGTTCGACTCATCTCCCTTAAGGCCGACGAACGTGTCGTTGCAATTGAACCTGTTATTAACGAAGAAAATGAAAAAGAAGAGTAGTCTTTGGGTTTTATCCCCACTTTTTTTCATTTTTATTTCTTGTACAACTGAATCACAAATAGAAAAACAATTTGCTTACGCCCAAGAGCTTGTTATTAAAAAAAAATATAAAGAAGCTATTGATGCTTATTCTAAAATAGCAAAATTAAGAAAGTTTAAAGATCTTTCCGAAAAATCCATGATGAATATGGCCTCTGTTCATTATTTTTACTTAAAAGATAATGAAAATGCATTTCATATACTTGATGGTCTTGTTCAAAGATCATCAGATATTACAAGAATTATTAAAGCCCTAAGAATGAAAGCCTATATTTATCATTACTCTATTAAAGATTTTGAAAAAGCCCTTATGGAGTATCAAAAAGTTTTGGACTTTGATCTGACACATAGAGAAAAATCGGAAGTTCTCTTTGAAATTGCAGAATGTTATTTTTTATTGAACCAATATGACCAGGCTCGTGTAGAGTTTTTAAAATCTTCAGAGTTGACTCAAGATATTCTTTTAAAAGAAAGAATTTCTTATGAGGTTGCAACAAGCTATTTTTTAGAATCCCAATACGAAAAAGCAGAAGCTACTTATAAAGATCATCAACGTCTATTTTCAAAAGGAAAATATGATTTACAAGTGTCTTTAAACCTCGCTAAGTCATTAGAATCACAAGAAAAACTTAAAGAGGCTATTCTCATTTACAAAGAAATTTTAAAAGATAATCCTAAACAACAAATTGCAGTACTAAAACTTAAAAAAGTAGAAGAAAGGTATAAAATCAAGGGGCTCAAGTGAAGCAACTTGACAGTCAAAAATTTCGGTCTTATGCAATGATTTCGGCTCTAGCCCTCCAACTCGTAACAAATATTGTTATAGGAATATTTGTTGGAATGTGGTTAGACAAAAAATGGGGTACAACCCCATTTTTACTTTTGATTTGTATTCTTCTCTTTGGGTCTGTAGGTATGATTATGTTTATACGAGGGGTTTCAAGATTTAAAAATGGAAAATAGTTTAAAAACCATTACTCAAATTCAAAAATCTATGGGCGTTCTTTTATTAATAGTACTTGTCATCAGTTCTTATTTTAAACCAGAGTTTAAATGGGTTTTAAGTGTTTTTATAGGGGGGCTTCTCATAAATCTTAATTTTTGGGTTCTTCAAAAAGCGCTTCACTTTTTTCTTCTTCAAAGCCAAGCACAGAAACTTAAGATGTATTTATTTTTGTTTTTAAAATTGCTTCTTTTTATGATTATATTGGGAGCTGGAGCAGTTTATTTTAAAGAAAATATTATAGGGTTTGTCTTGGGGCTTTCTGTTTTGTTTATGGCGCTTATTTATGAATTTTTAAAAGGGGTTTTTGTCCATGGGGCACCATAATACATGGTTTGATCTTATTCCTGGATTTTCAGAGCTGCACATCCCATGGTGGATCACCATGATGGTGTTTACTATTTGTATTCTTGTTGTGGTCGCTATTCTTGCTAAAATGGTAGGCCATTTTGATGAAAAAAAACTTTTTCCTGATGAGGGTTTTTCACTTAGAAATATTTTAGAAGTTATTATTGAAGGGCTTCTTTCTTTTATAAAATCTATTTTAGGTGAAAAAGGAGTTCTCTATTTTCCTCTTTTAGGAACCCTTTTTATTTTTATTTTTACAGCTAATATTCTAGGGCTTATTCCTGGTTTTTTACCACCCACAAGCCACATTATTGTTAACCTCGGTTGTTCTCTGGTTGTTTTTGTTTATTATAATTATTTAGGTTTTAAATTGAATGGAACCGCCTATTTAAAACATTTTATGGGGCCTGTTATCTGGTTAGCCCCTCTTATGGTCGTTGTTGAAGTGATTGGTCACAGTGTTCGCCCCGCTTCTTTGGCCTTAAGACTTTTTGGAAACATTAATGGTGACCACATGCTGGTGGGTACTATTGGTCATTTAGTTCCACTGGGCGCTACCATTCCATTTTTGTTTTTAGGTTTGTTCGTTTCTTTTCTACAGGCTTTTATATTTACTTTATTAACCATGGTGTATATAAGTATGTCTACAGCACACGATCATTAAGGAGGAATATTCATGAAGAAAGTCGGTATGTTTGTTAGTTTTTTAGTTATTGGGTTAATATCTCAAGCTTTTGCAGCTGAAGGTGAAGTAAGTGCAGTGGGGGATTCAGTTAAAATGTTTGCAGCATTAGCTGCAGGCTTAGGAATAGGTTTTGCAGCTGCTTTTGGTGCTTTAGGACAAGCAAAAACAACAGCTGCTGCTCTTGAAGGAATTGCAAGGAATCCCAATGCAGCTGATAAAATGTTTACACCTATGATTATCGGGCTTGCTCTGATTGAAACACTGGTTATTTATACACTTGTTATAGCATTTATGCTTATAGGTAAAATTTAAGTTATCTTGAGGAATCAATTTAGAAGGCCGGGGGATAAAATTCCCGGCCTTTTTTATTTCTATCTTATATTTATAAAAGCTTTTGTTTTAAGAAGTATCCTGTGTGGGAGTTTTTGTTTTTAAGGATTTCATGGGTAGGACCAAAAAAGACAACTTCACCACCCTTTTCCCCACCTTCTCTGCCAATGTCGATAATGTAATCTGAGTGAGCAACCACATCTAGCTGGTGTTCTATAACAATAACCGTGTTTCCTTGATCAACCAAACTTCTTAAAATTTTAAGAAGTTTATTAATATCATCAAAGTGAAGCCCTGTGGTAGGTTCATCTAAAATATAAAGTGTTTTTCCAGTAGATCTTTTAGAAAGTTCTTTAGCTAGTTTAATGCGTTGTGCTTCACCACCCGAAAGAGTTGGTGCTTGTTGTCCTAAACGAATGTATCCTAAACCCACTTCTTGAAGAGTGTGAAGCTTTTTTTGAATTTGAGGTATGTTTTTAAAAACTTCTGAAGCATCATCTATAGTAAGATCAAGAATTTCCGCAATATTTTTTTCTTTAAAAGTAACTTGAAGAGTTTCAAGATTGTATCTTTTTCCTTCACACTTTTGACATTGTACAAAAACATTGGGGAGAAAGTGCATTTCGATTTTGATCATACCTGCGCCTTCACACATTTCACATCGTCCACCGGAAACATTAAAAGAAAACCTTCCCGAACCAAAGCCCCTTATTTTTGAAAGTGGAAGGCTTGCAAAAAAATCACGCAGTGGAGCAAAAATACCCGTATAAGTTGCCGGATTTGATCTGGGTGTTTTTCCAATGGGAGATTGATCTACACAAATAACCTTATCCAAATTCTCAATTCCTGTAATGGATTTTAGTTTTGAATGAAGCGGAATCTTTGAATTGTAAAAATAGTTATTTAGGTGTGGAAGAAGCGTGTCCATAATAAGTGAGCTTTTTCCAGAGCCCGACACCCCCGTAACACAAATGAAGTTACCAAGTGGAATTTCAACATTAATGTTTTTAAGATTGCGTGTTTCTACCCCCATAAGGGTTAGTTTTTTAGAATATAACTTCGCTTTTTCAGAAAGCTTTTTTGCAGTTGTAACCTGTTTTTCTCCAGAAAGATATTGTCCAGTCAGAGACTTTTTATTTTTTTTAATATTTTGAGGGGTATCAAAACTAACGACTTTTCCTCCAAGCTCTCCAGCGCGTGGGCCCATATCAAGAAGATAATCAGCTTGAAGAATAGTATCTTCGTCATGTTCAACAATAATGAGTGTATTCCCAAGATCTTTGAGAGCCTTAAGAGAGTTTAAAAGTTTGTGATGATCTCGCGGATGAAGCCCTATAGAGGGCTCATCAAGAACATAAAGAACGCCTGTAAGGTACGAACCTAGTTGTGAGGCCAATTTAATGCGTTGTGCCTCGCCTGTAGAAAGGGTTGAGGTAGATCTTGAAAGGGTTAAATAGTGAAGCCCTATTTTTTCGAGAAAGCCAAGTCTTTCAAGAATTTCATTTTTAATTTTTTCGCCTATTTGTTTTTGTTTTTCTGTTAAAGTCCACTTTTCTATAAGTTGTATAGCTTTTGAGATAGAAGCATTACAAACATCCCCAATATGAGAATCATTTATTTTAATGGAAAGTGCTTCTTTTTTAAGTCTTTCTCCACCACAAGAAGGGCATGGGATTTTATCAAAATACTCTGCAATTCTTTCTCTTTTTTTCTCTGAGTTTGTTTCCAAATATGTTCTTTTTAAATAAGGAACAACACCTTCAAATGATTCTTTAAAAGTGTATATTTTACCGTCACGCTCATATTCAAAAGAGACTTTTTCTTGTGAACCATAAAGAATGATGTTTTGTTGGTTGGTCTCCAGTTTTTTCCAGGCGGTTTCTCTTGGAATATCAAAATGCTTTGTGACAGACTCAAGAATTTTAATATAATTTGAAGAATTCCAGGGCCTAATAGCACCACTTTTAAGGCTTAAGCTTGTATTAGGAATAATAAGGCTTTCGTCCGGCGCATCTTTTTTTTCTCCCAACCCCTCGCATTCAGGACATGCCCCATAAGGGCTATTAAAAGAAAAAAAGCGTGGTTCTAATTCTGGAAAACTAAACTGACACTTTGAACAACCCATTTTTGTATTAAAAAGAAGATCTTCTTGGGTATCTAAATTATGAATAAGGACGCTTCCTTTAGATATAAAGTTAGCTTGATCTAAAGATTTTTGAAGTCGAGCACTAACAGTTGGTTCTAAAATGAGCTGATCAACAAGAAGATCTAAATCATGATTTATATTTTTCTTTAAATCTATTTTTTCTGTAAAACTTCTCAAAATGCCGTCTATTCTTATTTTTGAAAAACCCTTTTTTTGAAACATTTCAATTTCTTTTTTAAACTGCCCCTTCCTTCCTTGAACAAGAGGTGCAAAAACATAAATTTTTGTATTTTGAGGAAGTTTTAGTATTTCTTCTTGAATAGAAGGAAGTGAAGAGTTTGAAATTTTTCCATGCCCATGTGGGCAATATGCAACACCTGCCTTTGCATAAAGAAGCCGTAAATAATCATAAATTTCTGTAGCTGTTCCTACAGTTGAGCGTGGGTTTTTAAAAATGGATTTTTGATCAATAGCAATGGCTGCAGAAAGCCCATCTATTGAATCAACATCTGGTTTTTTAAGTTGGTCTAAAAACTGTCTGGCATAAGAAGAGAGTGATTCCATGTATCTTCTTTGTCCTTCTGCATAAATAGTATCAAAGGCTAAAGAACTTTTTCCAGAGCCCGACACCCCTGTGATAACAGTTATTTTATTTCTAGGAATAGAAATCGAAATATTTTTAAGGTTATGCTCCCTTGCCCCACGGATATGTATCATAGTGTTTTTAAAGCAGCTTCAACCTTGTTTTGAAGCTCAATAAGCCTTTCTGGGGTTTTTGCTTCAAAGCGCATCACAAGAATGGGTTGTGTATTTGAAGGACGAATAAGCCCCCACCCATCTCCAAATTGAATGCGAATGCCATCAATAGAGATAATGGGATAATCTTTTGAAAAATGCTTTTTAAGCGATGCTACAATTTTAAACTTTTGGTGATCATCTGAAGGAACGCGTATTTCTGGGGTTGAATAGTATTTTGGGTAATCTTTTGTATGATCTGAAAGTTTTTTATTGGAATGAATGAGAATTTCTAAAAGACGGCAACTTGCGTATAGTGCATCATCATAACCAAAATAACGATCTTTAAAAAAGATATGCCCACTCATTTCCCCAGCTATATCAGCGTTTTCTTCGCGCAGTTTATCTTTAATAAAAGAATGCCCTGTTTTCCACATAATGGCTTTACCACCCATATTTTTAATAACTTCGTAAAGAGAGTTAGAGCATTTAACTTCACCTATGACAGTAACACTCTTTTTTTGTTTGAAAATTTCTTGGGCAAAAAGGGTTAATAGTGTGTCACCCCAAATAATTTCACCCCCTTCATTTACAACGCCAATGCGGTCTGCATCGCCATCATAAGCAATGCCCACATCAGCCTGCTCTTCTAAAACCCAATGAATAAGAGAAATTAAATTTTCTTCGATACTTGGATCGGGGTGGTGGTTTGGAAAAGTGCCATCTACCTCAGAAAAAAGTTCACAGGTTTTAAATCCAAAAGATTTAATAAGTTTAGGTGCAACCAAGGCAGCAGTTCCATTGCCTGAATCAATCACAACTTTGATGTTTCTATTAAGGTCTTTATTTTGAAGAAGCAGAGGGAATCGCTTATGAAGGTGTTCTATGTAGGAATCTACAATGGGCTTTTCACGTTTTGTAACACTTCCTTTTGCATCTCTATATTTTTCTTTTTCAATTACTTTTTTAAGTTCTTGAATTTCTTCACCATGAAGTGATTTTTTACCCAAGCAAATTTTAAAACCGTTATATTCAGACGGGTTGTGTGAACCAGTAATCATAATACCACCATCTAAGTTGTCGTTAAAAATACTAAAATAAAGAAGTGGTGTTGGACACATGCCGATATTTATGACATGAAGACCGCTTTCCAAAAGACCCTTTTCTAAAGCTTTGGCGTATTTTAAAGAAGTAAGCCTGCAGTCATACCCCACAGAAACTTTTTGACCGGGCACAAGGCTTAAAGCATAGGCTTTACCTAAGTGATAGGCAAATTCTTTATTAAAGTCTTTATCTGCAATCCCACGAATATCGTAAGCTCTAAAAATTTCAGAAGTTACTTTCATTTTTCAAAGCCTCTAAGGTTACTTTTAAGGCATACAGAAAACTTTTTGGGTTGGCCATGTTTTTTCCAATAAGGTCAGGGGCTGTACCATGATCAACCGTTGTTCTTAAAAAAGGAAGCCCCAAGGTAACGCCACAAGAATCAAAAAAGCTAAGTGTTTTCAATGGGATAAGTCCTTGATCGTGATAAAGTGAAATAACTGCATGGGCCTTGTTTTCTAAAGCTTTGAAAAAGATGGTGTCTGGTGAAAAAGGTCCAAAGATTTTAATTCCTTTTTTTTGGGTTAAGGAAAGTGTGGGTTTAAGAGTTTTTTCTTCCTCATTTCCAAAAAGTCCACCTTCTCCACAATGTGGGTTAAGTCCACAAAGATAAAGGAGTGGGTTTTTGATTCCAAAATATTTTTGCAAACCTCGGTGTGTATTTTCAATGGTTGTTATTATTTTTTCTTGGGTGAGTTGAGAGGCTACGTTTTTCAAGGCGATATGGGTTGTGACAAGAGCAACCTTTAAATGAGGGCTTGTAAAAAACATAGTGGGCTTTGAATTTGTCTGAGTTGCTAAAATTTCTGTGTGCCCTACACCACCCAAATCTTCTTTTGTTGTTGGAAATGTCAAAAGAGCCTGATTTTCTTTTTTAAGACAGCTTTGAATAGCTTTTTCAATTACTTTTTGGCTGTTTTCTTTTATAAAATTTATTTTACCTGGAAAAGGTTTTTTAATGTTTGTAAAAAGTGTAATATCAGCTTTTTTAAAAACAACTGTGTTATAGGATTTTTCTAATATTTCTTTTCCTACCCCACTTTCTTTACATAAAGTAACAGCTATTTTAGGTTTCATTTTATCTTAGAGAAGAATTTTAATGGTCGCTTTTTCTCTTTGTTTTTGAATAAACTCGTGCTGAACGCTCAAAATTTTTTCTTGAAAAAGATTTTGATGAATCTGCTCTTTTGCTTGGCTTGGAAGATCGATGTGAATAATATGATAACCATTTTGGGTTTTAAAAAGAGAGCTAATGTTTCCTATTTTCATTTTATTAATTTGTTTTTCAAACTCAGGAATCATTTGTCCTTTTGTAAAAACGCCCAAATCACCACCCGATGAGGCAAAAGGTCCTTCAGAATATTTTTTTGCTAAATCTTCAAACGGTGCCCCCTTTTTAAACTCATCAGTTACTTTTTGAGCTAGTTCAGTATTCTTTGTTTTAAAAAAAACCTGTTTAACTTGAAATTGCTTTAAATTTTTAGCAATGTTGGGGTGGGTTGCATAGAAGTTATAAATATCTTTATCAGTTATTTTAACTTTGGAAATTTCTGGACCCAAAAGTTTTCTAATTTCAATTTCGCCCTTAAGTCTTTTTTTATATTGAGCAATGGTGAAGCCTTCTTTTTTAATAGCTTCTTCAAATTCTTTTTCTGTCATTCCAAATCGTTCAACAGTTTCTTTAAAGTAAGAATCAACTTCTTTTTGTGAGGCACTAAGGCCTTTTTCTTGAAGGGTTTGGTTTAAGAGTTCATCATTAATAAGAAGTTCTAAAATGGCGGAATTTGATTTAAGGGCTTCTTTTTCAAAGGGAAGCTTTTCAGATTTTTTCTTTAGCTCATTTTTTTTAATCCTTATATCTGAATAAAGAATAACTTTATTGTTAACCTGAGCTATAATTCGATCAACAAGCGTATCCTGCTTGGTTTTAGCCAAGGCGCCATCAGAAAGTAAAAGTGCTAAAAAAAGAGTTAAAAACTGTATTTTTCTCATAAAAATGAGAATAGTAAGTCTATCCTTTTTTGTAAAGCCTCGGCTAAATGTATATTCTGCTCCTATTTCCAAAACCCGTAGATTCTATGGGATTTCAAAAACCTTTACCTTGAGGCATTGCCTTGGGTGGTTACGCTATAAAAAGACTACTTACACGAGCAAATCTTGCTACAAATCCTTCCCAAGTTTCTAGTTGGAATGTGTACTTGTCATTCCAGCGAAGGCTGGAATCCAGAACACAGATACTAAGATGAAAGTCACATATGTTATTCCTGTACAGGTGGGAAGCCACAGGCGCTAAGTCTGATAGTTAAACGTACTTTATGAGTTGATAAATCTAAATTTAAAAACTCAACAAATTAAAACTTGTTTTTGTTTAAATGATTTGAGTAAATGTGCAAAAGCACATTGGACAAAAAATGGAACTATATTCGATTCTTACGATAATTTTTATTTTTTCTATTATTCAATCAGTGATGGGAGTAGGTCTTCTTGTATTTGGTACCCCAACGCTATTATTGTGTGGATTGTCATTCCACGAAACCTTAGGAATTGTACTTCCACCATCGATTATTATTAGCTTAATGCAGGTTTGTGAAGCTAAAGTTCCTTCAAAGGACTATTTTAAGTCAGAATTTAATAAATTTTGCCTCCCTTTTGTATTAGTGGGAATGGCTATTGCATTGACATTGGCACAATCAGTCGATTTTAAATATTTTGTGGGAATCATGCTCATTATCAGCGGAAGTATAAGGCTTTTTAAACAATTTGAGGCAATCTTAATTAAGGTAATCAAGAAAAACAGAAAACTATATCAAGTGCTAATGGGATTAATTCATGGGTTAACAAATATGGGGGGCGGATTGCTTGTTCTTTTTTCTTCTTCAATGCATCATAATAAATTGGACATACGATCAGGCGTTGCTTATGGATATTTATTTATGGGGACACTTCAATATTTAACTCTCCTTATCTATGATATATCTTTTCTGAAATTTAATATTCTATTTTATATAATAACTGCTACTTTGACCTATGGTGTTTTGGGAAAACGGTTATTTTATAGAACACATGAAAGTATTTTTCAAAAAATGATTACATCAATAATTTTTCTTTATGGCATAATACTGTTTGTTAAATGAAAGATAAATATTAAACGGTGAGTATTACAACATGACC
Organism: Deltaproteobacteria bacterium; assembly: GCA_016186995.1. Taxonomy (GTDB): domain Bacteria; phylum Bdellovibrionota; class JACOXK01; order JACOXK01; family JACOXK01; genus JACPKQ01. Next base: position 41,901 of record JACPKQ010000010.1, read on the forward strand.
TCGACGTTCTGGGTTCGCTACCTCCGCGGGCGCGATGGTGCACACTTCAATCTAATAAGTGTACCTGGATCCCAGCCTTCGCTGGGATGACATGGAATAGATAACAGCATGATTTAGAGCCTGATCTTAAGGAATTTGTCTTAAGAGTTTAGTGTTTTTATAAATTTCTAGAGAGTTAGCGAAAATTTTTATTTTTTCATTAAAAAGTTGTCTTTCTTTTTCAAGGCGTAATATTTCGAGTATTTCTTTGCTCTTTTCCTCCAAGGTAATCGTTCCTTCTGGTTTTGTATCAATGAGTTTGAAAACATGATAACCGTACGATGTTTTAATAACAGGAGATACAGCTTCTTTCTCAAGGTTAAAAAGGGGAACAAACTCTGGTAAAGCCTCAATACGACTCATCCAAGGAAGATACCCTCCATTTTCTGCTTCCGGAGAATGTGAGTATTTATGAGCTCTTGAAGTGAATTGATTGGGGCGGTTTTTCAAAAAACTTTGTATTTTTTGTGCTAAAGAGGCATCCTTTACAAAAATATGCTGAAGTTTAATTCTTTGAGGTGCTATTTTTTCGCTGTAGTGAGAAGAAAAATAGGAATTAATTTCTTCATCAGAAACTTTTATTTTTGATTGTATTTCGTCTTGAATGAATTTTTTAATAAGATCTTCTTGAGAGAGGGTTTTGTTTAAGTTTGGATAGGTTTTTGAAGCGCTTAAAAAAAGAATTTTTTGATTAATCAAGGGCTTAAGGGCCAAATCTTTGACCAATTTTCTTGTTTTTGGGTTTTTGAGGCTTGTTTTTGAATATTCTTTTTTGAATTCATAATATTTTTCTAAAAAATCATTAAGATAAATTTTTTCTTCACCCACTTGAGCAATAATAACTTGTGAAGTGTTTTTGCTTTTAAACTTCCATATAAGAAATAGGGCGAGGGTACTTAGGAAAATGATAAGAATTAAAAGTACTTTTTTATTTTTAAAAAATGGAAGCATCTTAAGGATTATTAACAATAACAATGTGAGCTTGTTTTTTTAAGTCTTCATAATACTGTTCTTGGGCTTTCATTTGTTTGTAAGATTGCGCTCTAAATTGAAGATCGCCAAGATATTTTTTTTTTATTTCCTCAAAACTAGGTTTTTCTGTAAGCTTAAAAATGTGAAAACCACGTGAAGATTTTAAAACTTCTGAGATGTCCCCTACTTTTTTAAGTGCAAAAGCTGTTTGAATAAGTTCTGGAAACAAATCTTCTTTTGTTTTAAAACCAATATCTCCACCCACATTGGCTGAAGGGCCGTTAGAGTGTCTTTTTGCTAAATCTTCAAAAAGGGTTGGAGTTTTTTTAAGCTCCCCTTTAATATTTTGCGCCTTTGTTTTGGTTTTATTCCACTCTTCTTGGCTGCCTTCTTTTGGAATAAGAACAATTTGAGAAAATTTTAAAAAGCCCTTTTCTTTGAAAAAAGCTTCTAAATCTTTTTCTTCAACTTTTATGGCGTTTATTTTTGGGGCCAATTCTTGTCTTACAACGAGATTGTGAAGTGTTGTTCGAAAGGCTTCAATAGCCAAATCGGTTTCATCCAACTTTAATTTTTGTGCGCGTTGTACGGCAAGTTCGACGTTAATCATGTAATCAAGAAATTCTTTTTTGGAGATTGTTTTATAGGGGCGCCCCTCTGTTGTTAGTTGATATTGTTTTCTAAATTCATCTTCATAAATAGCAACAGAATTAACTTTAACAAGAACTTTGCCTTCTCTTTTGTGTGAAAACCTAGGGTGTGCCAACAAAAACGTTTGAGATATGAGAGTAAGAAAAAACATCATTAAAATAGTTCTTTGAAGCACGACAAAATGCTCTCATATTAAACAATATGCTGCAATATTTTTTTAAGCTCTTCGTAGATGTTTAGGGGATCTGTGTTTTCTGTATGAATGATAAACTTTTGAGGTGGGAGAATTTTGTATTTTTTAGATTGTGTTTGAATAAGCTTAAAAACTTTATCAGGTTGAATGACGTCATTTTTAGCAAAAGAAATGCTTAAAATCTGGTCTTGAGAGATCATTGCTTCTACTTTCATTTTTTTAAGAAGGTTTTTAATGTTCATAAAATGTAAAAGATTCTCTGTTTCTTCTGGAAGCTTTCCAAATCTATCTTGTAGTTCACGTTTCATGTCTTCACTTTCCTCGGGTGTTTCTAAAGAGGCAATTCTTCTATAAAGGGCAAGTCTAAGATGAGAGTCTTTCACATAATAGTTTGGAATGAGAGCTTTGATTTTCATTTTAATGTCAGGGTCAATTTCTTCCGTAATTTTTTCGCCCCTCAGTTTTTTAGCTTCGGCTTCAAGAAGACGAGAGTAAAGATCAAGCCCTACAGCAGAAATGTTTCCTGATTGTTTTGAGCCCAAGAGGTTTCCTGTACCCCTAATTTCAAGATCTTGGGAAGCAATATTAAACCCCGAGCCAAGTTCTGTGTGGTGTTCAATGGCAGAAAGTCTTTCTTTGGCCTCGGATGTTAGTTTTTGGAGGTGTGGGGTTACAAGATAGCAATAAGCTTGAGAAGAAGATCTCCCAACGCGCCCTCTTAATTGATAAAGATCTGCTAAACCAAATTTATGAGCCCCATTAATAATAATGGTGTTACAAGAAGAAATATCAAGCCCAGATCCAATGATTGTTGAGCACACAAGCACATCAAATTCTTTTTTGAGAAATGAAACCATTCTTTTTTCTAAAACCGTTTTGTTCATCTGACCATGTGCACAGAATATTTTTGCTTCAGGAACCAGAGTTTGAATTTCTTCGGTCATTTTTTCAATGGTTTGAACTCGGTTGTGTAAAAAATAAACTTGGCCCCTCCGCCCTATTTCTTTAAGAATGGCATCTCGAATGATTTTTTCATTAAAAGGGATGATAAAAGTTCTAACAGATTGTCTGCTTAAAGGGGGAGTTGTCATAATACTTAAATCTCTTAAAGAAGAAAGTGCCATGTGAAGCGTTCGGGGTATGGGTGTTGCTGAAAGAGTTAAAATATCAATGTTTTCTTGCATTTTTGTAATTTTTTCTTTTTGAAGAACGCCAAACCTATGTTCTTCATCAATAATAAGAAGCCCTAAATTTTTAAACTGAATATCTTTTGATAAAAGACGGTGAGTGCCAATAACAATTTCAACAGTGCCTTTTTGAATTTGTTCTTTAACTTGTTTTTGTTTTGATTCAGAAACAAAACGGCTTAAAAGAACAACCTCTACAGGGAAGTTTTTAAGTCTTGATTTAAAATTTTCATAATGTTGTTGCGCTAAAAGTGTTGTGGGCACGAGAAAGGCTGCTTGTTTATTATCCTGGACAGCTTTAAATGCCGCCCGCATGGCTATTTCCGTTTTTCCAAAACCAACATCGCCACAAATAAGCCTATCCATAGGTTTTGGGGAGATCATATCTTGTAATACCTCTTGAATGCACTTTTCTTGATCAGGCGTTTCTTCATAAGGAAAAGTAGCCTCAAATTCTTCAAAATAAGCATCGGGTTCTGAAAAAGAAAATCCCTCTGAATGAAGTCTTTTGGCATAAAGTGCAATAAGTTCGCCGGCAATTTTTTTTGCATCTTCTGAAGCCTTTTTCTTTCTGATGTGCCATTTTTGGGTGCCTAGTTTATCAAGCGGCACAGACTGACCTGTTCCCACATATTTTTGAACAAGATTGAGTTTATGAATAGGGACATAAAGCTTGTCTTTTTCTGCGTATTCAAGTTGTAAAAAGTCGGAGTTCATTCCTCCAATTTCAAGTTTTTTAAGACCCACAAATCGACCAATGCCATGGCTATCGTGTACGATGTAATCACCATCTTGAAGCTCTTGAAGGTTAAGAAATGATTTTTTTCTGGGTTGTTTTTGTGCCCAGCCCCGTTTCTTTTTTCCAAAGATTTCTTCTTCAGTGAAATAGAGTGTTTTTTCCTCTTCAAAATAAAAACCCTCGGAAAGCTCACCACTTTTAATGGTCATATTTTTATTTTCTATATGTGTTGTTTTAAAAATATGATCTAATCTGTGAGTTTGTGTTTCTGAACACACAAAAAATATTTTTTGGTCTTTTTGGTTGTAGGTGCACATCAGTTCTTGAAGAGTTGGCAAAATATCTTCTTTTTTTTCCCGTATAAGGTTAAATTTTTCTTTCCATATGGAAAGCGATTTAAAATTAAAGAAATACTCTCCAAGGGAGCTATCCTTAAATGCTTTTAGGGGAACTTTTTTAAAATGATCAATCTCTTTTTTTGTTTGAGATTCATCAAGATGAGTAAGTTCTTTAGTAATACCAAGATCTTCCCCACTGTTTTCTATTAAAGGATAAACAAAGGGCTCATCATGAAGCAGTAAACTTTCTTTTGGAAGATAAGAAAAAACACTTTCTAGATCAAAAAGAAAGGGTAAGAATGTGTCTGTTTCATGAGAAAAAATACCGTTAAGAGGACTTTCTAAAAGTTCATCCCTTGTTTTTTTCGAGATATTATTGTTATCGGCGTGTATTTTAAATTTTTCTTTAAGGGTTTTTTTAGTTTCAAAGTTTAAAATGGATTCTCTTAAAGGAATAACGAAAAAATTTTCAATTTCATTTCGAGATGTTTGAGATTCAAAATCGAAATGTTTAATGCTTTCTATGTTATTTCCAAAAAGCTCTATTCGAACAGGCTTTTCATGGTGTGGCGGGGAAATATCTATAATGTTTCCTCTGATAGCAAAAAGTCCGTTGCCATCGACTAAAGAAGTTTCTTCATACCCCATTTCTTTTATTTTAAGAACAAAATCATCAAGATCAATTTTAGATTCTTTCTCGATAGATAAACAATATTCTGTGAAAAGCTTTAAAGGTGTTGTTTTTTGTGTGAGTCCTTGAAGTGAGGCAATAATAAAAGAAGGTTGTGTGAAAAGAAGATTAAAAAGAGCAACACTTCGTAAAGAGGCCTCTTCAATAGAAATTTTAGAAGAACTCCAACCGGGTATATAAATGATGTCATTTTTTGATGAGTGGAAAAATGAAAGATCATTATAAAGGTCTGAAGCCATTTTTTCATCTTGTGTGATGATAATAAAAGGCTTTTCAATTGAGTTTTTTAACTTTGAGAGTATGAATGCTTTTTGTGAAGAGGAAAGAACCCCTGCAAGAGAAATTGTTTCTCCACTTTTAATTTTATGACTCAGTGTTTCAAATGAAGTCATTCATTTAAGATCGAGCTATTAAATAGTCTTGGTGTTTTAAAAACCAGTTTACAGTTTTTTGAAGCCCCTGTTCAAAGGTTGTTTGAGGTTTGAAATCTGTATATTTTTGTATTTGCTCGATACTTGCTTGAGTGTGAAGAACATCTCCAGGTCTAGGGTCTAGGTATTTGGGTTTAATATCTTTTTTTATAAGTTTATTTAATTTTTGAACTAACTCGTTCACAGTTGTTCTATTACCACAGGCAGCATTAAAAACCTTTCCATTAGCTTTGTTACTTTTAAGAACGCTTTCATGTGCTGCGATGACGTTTTCAACAAAAGTAAAGTCACGACTTTGTTTGCCATCTCCATAAATAGGAGGAGATTCATTCAAGTTAAGAGATTGAATAAACTTAGGAATAACAACTGCATATTTGTTTTCAAGGCTTTGACGTGGGCCAAAAACATTAAAGTAACGCAAAGAAACAGTGGGTAAACCAAAGTTTTTAAAGTACATGCGGCAGTAAACCTCAGCATTTAATTTTGAAATAGCGTAAGGAGAAATAGGATCTGGATAGTATTCTTCTTTAAGTGGGAGGCTTACGTTGTCTCCATAGACAGAACTTGAAGAGGCAAGAACAAACTTTTTGATTTTATTTTTGAGAGCTTCTTCTAAAAGAACAATGGTTCCAATGACGTTTATTTTTTCATACCCTGTTGGGTCACCAAATGATTTAGGTACGGATCTTAAGGCGGCAAGGTGAAAAACAAAATCGCACCCTTTCATGGCGCTCGATACAATAGAAGGATCACAAATATCTCCTTCAAAGAAAGAAACATTATTTTTTATGGTTTCAATATTTTTAATGTTGCCCGTCGAAAAATTATCAAGAATATTAATGGCATAGCCCTTTTTCAAAAAAGCCTCAGCCATGTTTGATCCTATAAAACCAGCTCCCCCTGTGATAAGAATTTTAGACATATCCATTTTTATAGCTTTTCAAGCGGTGTATAGGCAAGAACAAACTTTTTGATTTCACCATTGAGAAATCGAATGGTTGCTTTATCTTGTGAACAATCCACAATTTCTCCTTTGCCAAAGGCGGGGTGAGAAACTCGTTCACCTCTTTTAAAAGGAGTTGCTATACCTTGAATCGTTTTTGACCCAGAAACAAAACTTGTTGGTATTTCGTCATCGTCGTGATGAAATTTTCTTTTTTGAGACTTAAATTGAGGGGCAAGGGATGTAATATCTAATGTTTGTAGATACTTTTCAGGTATTTCTTCCAAAAACCGTGAGGAATCATTAAATTGGGGTGATCCATAAACTCTTCGATATCGAGTTCTTGTTAAAAAGAGTTTTTCTTTAGCACGCGTCATACCCACATAAAAAAGTCGCCTTTCTTCCTCAATTTCATCTTCGTCCATCAATGCTTGTGAGTGAGGTAAAAGCCCCTCTTCCATGCCTACAATAAAGACATTTGGAAACTCTAACCCTTTAGCAGCATGTGCTGTTAAAAGTTTAATAGTTGGGGTGTTTTCATCAAGGTTATCTAAATCTGAAGAAAGGGTCACTTGTTCAACAAACCCTGACAACGTTGGGTTTTCGGATCGCTCTTCAAACTCTTGAATAGCAACCATAAGCTCTTCTAAGTTTTCAATTCGTGATTGTGCTTGAAGAGTTTTTTCGGCTTTTAAAAGAACAAGATATTTTGTTTTTTCACAAACATCCTTAAGAATATCCGAGGGCGGCTTGCTTTTTGAACTTTGAATTAACTCGCCAATGAGTTTTATAAAATTCTCAAGCCCGGTTCTTTGTTTTTTTTGAAGAACTTGTGTTGGGATAAGGTTTTGAGATGCTTCATAGAGAGAAATATTTTTATATGTTGCAAAGGTTGTTATTTTTTCAATACTTGTTTTTCCAATTTTTCTTGCTGGCACGTTTAAAACCCTTAAGAAACTTATAGAGTCGTGTGGGTTTAAAATAAGCTTTAGATAAGCAAGAAGATCTTTAATTTCTTTTCTTTCATAAAACCTAAATCCACCAAAAACTTGATAGTTTATATTGTTTTTTCTAAGAACGTCTTCTAAAACACGGGAAAGCGCATTAACTCTGTAGAATATTGCACAATCATTATAGTTATAGTTCTCTTCTAAACATAATTTTTTGATTTCTTGGATAATAAATTCGGCTTCTGTGTATTCATCATCTACAACCCACACATGAATAGCATCACCCTCATTGTTTTCTGTCCAAAGGGATTTAGCATGTCTATCTTTGTTGTGTGAAATCATATGTTTTGCCGCCTCAATAATATTTTTTGTAGATCGATAATTTTGTTCAAGCTTAATAATTTTTGCATGAGCATAGTCTTTTTCAAAATCTAAAATATTATTAATATCAGCCCCTCGCCAGCGGTAGATAGACTGATCTTCATCTCCTACGACACAAATATTTTGATGTGCTTTTGCAATGCTATCAGCAAAAAGATACTGAATGCGGTTAGTGTCTTGATACTCGTCAATAAGAACATATTGGAATTGATCTTGGTATTCAGAAAGAGTTTCGGGTTTTTGCTTAAAAAGTAAAACAGTTTGTAAAAGTAAATCTCCAAAATCCATGGCATTGTTTTTTTTAAGTTCAGATTGGTACCGCGCATAGACTTGAGAAACTTTTTCTTCAAAGAAATTAAGGCTTTTTTGGGCATAGTCTTGGGGCAAAAGCCCCTTGTTTTTGGCTCTATCTATATAGGCTTGAACAGCCTTTGGGTGAGTTGTGTTTGCATCAATGTTCATTTCTTTAAGGCATGCTTTTACAAGCGAGAGAGAGTCTTGATCGTCAAAAATAGTAAAGGGGTTTGAATAGCCCAAAGCTTCAGCATGTTTTCTTAAGATCCGCACACAAGTACTGTGAAATGTGCCTATCCACAGCTTGTCTACAGATCTGTTGATAAGTGAAGACACGCGAAATTTTATTTCTTGAGCAGCCTTGTTTGTAAACGTAAGAGCTAGAATATTGAATGGGTTTATTTTATTTTCTTTGATGAGATATGCTATTTTATAAGTAATAACACGCGTTTTACCACTTCCAGCACCTGCTAAAATGAGTAACGGCCCTTTATTATATTCGACAGCCTCTACTTGTTGTGGATTTAAACCTTGCACTTCATTTTCTTATTCGACTGTAACACTTTTTGCAAGGTTTCGAGGTTGATCCACATCTGTGCCCTTAAATCGTGCCATGTAATAGGCGAAAAGTTGAATGGGAATAGAATAAAGAAAAGGATTAATATGCCATTGTGCCAGAGGCAAGATAATATTATCGTCTGCAATTTTAATAGGCTTTTGTGAGATAGCAATCACGATACCTTCTCTCGCTTTTACTTCTTCAACGTTACTCATCATTTTTTCAAAAATACTATCATTTTGAAGAAGTGCTATAACAGGCAGCTCTTGATCTACAAGGGCAATAGGTCCATGTTTCATTTCTCCTGCAGGATAACCATGGGCTTGAATATAGGCAATTTCTTTAAGTTTTAGTGCCCCCTCTAATGCTATAGGATAAAGAATGTCTCTTCCCATATAAAGTGCTGCCAGTTTTTGATAATATTTAGAAGCAATATTCTTAATTTTTTCAGCTTGGGAGAGAACCTGTTCCATGTAGGAAGGAATTTTTGTAAGTTCTAAAATCTCTTTTGAAACATTTTTATTTTTTTGGGCTAAATAAAGAGAAAGTAAATTAAAAATAAGAATTTGTGTTGTAAAAGCTTTTGTTGAGGCAACGCCAATTTCTGGGCCAGCCTCTGTGTAAATAATCTGATCTGCAGCTCTTGCTATAGAACTTTCCTTGGCGTTGCAAATAGCAAGAGTTTTAATTCCACGCTCTTTGGCTAATTGGAGAGCTGCAAGGCTATCAGCTGTTTCACCTGATTGTGAAGTAACAATGAGAAGATCATTTTCTTTAAGAATAGGATTTCGATATCGAAACTCGGAAGCTAAATCGATTTCAGCTCGAATATTCGCAAATTTTTCTAAGAGATATTTTCCTATAAGAGAAGCATGCCAAGCAGTTCCACATGCAATAAGATAAATAGTTTGAACATTATTAAAAAAAGCTTCTTCTAAAGGAAGAAGGACTTTATCGTGATTTTCTGAGAGATTTCCAGAAAGGGTGTGAATAATAGCTTGAGGTTGTTCGTAAATTTCTTTTAGCATGAAATGTTCAAACCCAGCTTTTTCTATCGTTTGGGCTGACCATGTAATTGTTGTTATTTTTTTTGAGATGTGCTCCCCCTTCATATTTTGAAACTCAACACGATGTGGGGTTAAGATAGCAGTTTCATAATCATCCAGATAAGCGACTTGTTTTGTAAAAGAAAGAAGTGCTGGAATATCTGAAGCAAGAAAATATTCTTTTTTGCCAATACCAATAACAAGAGGAGAAGCTTTTTTAGCTGCAACAAGTTTTTCAGGCTCAAGCTCATTCATAACGACAATAGCATAAGAGCCTTGCAACTTCCGTAAAGCTTTTTGAACAGATTCTTCTAGAGTTTTAGATTTTTCAGATTCTTTTTTAATAAGGCATGCTATAACTTCCGTATCTGTTTCTGACTGAAATGTATAGCCCTGAGCACGCAATTCTTTTTTAAGTTCTATGTAGTTTTCGATAATACCATTATGAACAACAGTAATATTTCCTACTTGATGTGGGTGGGCATTAATAGTTGAGGGTTTTCCGTGTGTAGCCCAACGTGTATGACCCAGCGCTATCGTGCTTTTGATGCTGACGTTTTTAATTTGGTTTTCAAGTTGTGCAACTTTACCCTTACACTTTTCAATATGAGTTTTTCCATTTTCAAGCCAGGCAACACCAGCTGAATCATATCCTCTGTATTCAAGGTGTTTTAAACCCGTGAGAAGCACTTCCTTGGGATCGCGAAAAGTACCAATATAACCAACAATGCCACACATAAATTATTTTTTTTGAAAACCTTTTATTTTCTTAAGTGTTTTGGCGTAGCCTTTAATATTCGTTTGTCGAGTGCGGGCAATAGCTAAATCATTTTCTGGGACATTTTTTGTAATAGTAGAGCCTGATCCAACGTAAGCATTTTTCCCAATCTTAACTGGAGCTACAAGTTGAACGTCGCTTCCTATAAAAGCACCGTCACTGACTGTGGATTTATGTTTTTGAAAACCATCATAATTGCAGGTGATCACACCACAACCAATATTAACATGCGCGCCGATATGAGCATCACCAAGATAGGATAAATGGTTTGCTTTAGAGTTTTTACCTAATGTCGTTTTTTTAAGTTCAACAAAATTTCCAACTCGAGCATTTTCTTCAACAATTGAAAGAGGTCTTAAATGAGCCATGGGCCCAACTGTTACATTCTTTTTAAGGGTACTTTCTTCAATGACACTGCTTTGTTTAATATGACACCCCTCTCCAATTTCTGAGTTTTCTATAAAACAGTGACTTTCAACAATAGTATTTTTAGAAATTTTTGATTTCCCTTTAAGATGCGTATTTGGATGAATAGTAACATCGTTTTCAATCTCAACATCATTATCAATATAAATATTTTCTGAGTTAATAAGAGTAACCCCATTTAGCATGTGTTTTTCATTAATATTTTTTTGAATTTGAGAACGAATGAGTTCTAAGTCTTTTCTGTCATTAACCCCAAAGATCTCTAAGTTGTTTGAAGTTTTATAAACATAAGCTTCTTCAGAAAAAGATACTAAATCTGTTAAATAGAATTCATTTTTTTTATTTTTATTACTAATATTTTTAATGGCGTGTTTTAGAAATGAAGATTTGACACAATAAATACCAGCATTAACTTCTTTAATGTGTTTTTCTTCAATTGAAGCATCTTTTTCCTCTACTATTTTGAAAACCTTATTGTGACCTGTTCGTATAATTCTTCCATAAGCGGGAGGTGTTTTAAACTCAGCTGAAATAAGAGAAATGTCTGCTCGGTTTTCCTCATGAAAAGAAATAAGTTTTTCAAGCGTTTCGTGGCGCAACAAAGGGGCATCGCCATTAATAATAAGTATATCATTTTCTCCTTTAAACTTAGCTAAGCCTGCTTTAACAGCATCAGCTGTTCCAAGTGCTTTTTTTTGAGGAGCAAAAATAATATTTTTAAAATATTTTTTAATAGAAGATTGAAGCTCTTCTTTTTTGTGCCCGACAACAACAATAATTTTATGAATGCCTGCGTCTTGTAAAGCTTTCAAAGGATAAAAAATAAGAGGCCGCCCACAAACTTCATGAAGCGTTTTTTGTTTTTCAGATTTCATGCGCGTGGAAAGTCCAGCCGCAAGCACAAAAGCCGTAAGTTGTTTTCTTGGCATAGGGGAGAAAGATTAACGAGTTCTTATACTTACGTCAATGTCCTCTAGAAAGGAATGTCATCATCTGTGGCGCCAAAAGAAGGCTCTGGATTTTTGTCAAAAACGGAAGCCGCTGTTGTCGTGGCATCATCTTGCATATCAGCATGAGGAGATTTTCCGTTTTCTCCGGAGCCCTTTCCAAGAAACTGCACTGTTTGTCCCACAACTTCTGTTGTGTAGCGTTTCTGCCCTTCTTTATCTTCCCAAGAACGAGTTTGTATACGTCCTTCAAGGTAAACTTGGCGCCCCTTGCTTAAATACTGTCCGCAAAGTTCTCCGAGCTTTCCCCACACAACAACTCGATGCCATTCTGTGCGTTCTTGTCGCTCACCTTCTTGGGTTGCCCAGCTTTCACTTGTTGCAATACTAAAACGAGCCATTGCTTTGCCATTTTTAGTATAGCGAACTTCTGGGTCTCCACCGAGATGACCTAATAGAATAACTTTATTAACTCCGCTCATGAAGCCCATCATAGGAGGAAGCTTTCTCGATCGTCAAGCGCTTTTATTAAAGCATGTTAAAAAGGTGGCCTGGACAATAAAGGCGCTTAAAACTATAGTGTTTGTATGGGGTCCCCACGATTTAAAGAACTTGATGTCCTTTTAAAAGTGTATAGAAAAAATCCTCAGTCAAAAATTTTTGCGCCCATTGCAGAAATGTATCGAAAAAACGGATTAGTGGATGAGGCAAAAGCATTGTGTGAACGAGGACTTTCTTTTCACCCAGATTATGTGGCAGGCAAAATGGCTCATGCAGCGGCTCTTGTGGATAACGGAGAGCTTAAAGAAGCTCTTTCAGTGCTTCAAGAAGTTATTGTTGAAAGACCACACAGTATTTTAGCCCACACACTTCTTATAAAAATATATACTAAGTTGAGTTTAGAAGAGAAATTACAGGAAACAGAAGAACATCTTTCAAAAATCAACCCTTATTTTTCAAAATTAATAAAAACAGAAAAACCTCAAAAAACAAAAACCACAACGAGAACTGCAAGTATTGAAGGCTTTCAAGTTCAATCTATTCATAATATTTTTTCTTCTGCAGAACCCCACGAAAAAGTATTAGCTCCTACACAAGGAGATAAAAAATATTATACTCTTTCATTAGCGCAAATCTATGAGAAGCAAGGTCATTTTGATAAAGCACTTTATATTTATGAAGATCTTTGTAATCTTTATCCAGACAAGGAAGACTTTTTTCATAAAAAAGAAAGTTTAAAACAACAGCTAAAAAAACAAACCATTATTCCAAATCCTCCTTCTGAAGACGAAAGAGCCTCTGAAAGAGCTGTAGCGCTCCAAAACATACTCAAAAATATTAAGGATGTTAAACCCTGAGGTAAGTTTGTGATTAAGCTTTTAGTAGTACATGGACCCAATCTCAATCTTTTGGGACAAAGACAAAAAGATATTTATGGAGATAAGTCCCTTATTTTTATCAATGAAAAAATAAAAGAAGAGGCTTTAAAAAAAGATGTGCTTCTTGATATTTTTCAGAGCAACTCTGAAGGAAAAATGATCGATTTTATTCAAGAAAAAAAAGTGGAAAGTAGTGGCATGATTATTAATCCAGGCGGCTATTCACACACAAGTGTTGCTCTTTATGATGCACTTTTGGCTTATGAAAAACCAGTTATAGAAGTTCATTTAAGTAATCCACTCAAACGCGAGACCTTTCGGGAGCCTTTGTTGACTGCGAAAGCGTGTTGTGGTGTTATCCTTGGCTTTGGATGGAGATCCTATATTGTGGGTCTTCATGAGGTTATAGAGCTTATGAGAAAGGCAAGAAAAAATGGTTAATATTAAACACTTAAAACAGCTTCTCAATCTTCTTCAAGGCACAGACATTTCAGAGCTTGAGATAGAAGAAAACGGAGAAAAAATTAAAATAAAAAGAGGTTTTTCAGAAGAGAAACCCTCTGTTTGTTATAGTGAACGCCCCTTGAATATTCAAAAGGAAACGCAAACTCAAAACAGCACTCAAGAGTTCAAGTTAAATTCAGAGAAAAATGGAGAAATAAAAAAAGATTTAGATATTAAATCTCCGTTTGTGGGTACTTTTTATAGAGCTAACTCTCCCGAGAATGCTCCTTATGTTGAAGAAGGTTCTATTGTTAAAAAAGGAGATGTTCTTTGTATTGTAGAAGCTATGAAACTCATGAATGAAATTGAATCAGAGCTTGATGGTAAAGTAACTGCTGTTCTTGTGGACAACGGAAATCCTGTAGAATATGGGCAAAGTTTGTTTCATGTTCGACCCCTTGAAAACTAATGTATAAAAAAATTCTTATTGCGAATCGTGGCGAAATTGCACTTCGGGTTATTAGAGCCTGTCGGCAGTTAGGCATTAAAACAGTTGCTATTCATTCTGTGGCTGATCAAGCCTCTTTGCATGTTAAATTAGCTGATGAAAGTGTGTGTGTAGGGCCTGCCGAGGTTTCTAAAAGTTATCTTCATGTTCCTTCAATTCTTTCTGCTGCTGAGGTAACAGGGAGCGATGCTATTCATCCAGGCTATGGTTTTTTGGCTGAAAACCATGAGTTTGCAGAAAGGTGTGAACAATGTGGAGTTCGTTTTATTGGGCCCACACCTAAGAATATAGAGCTTATGGGAAACAAGATTAAAGCAAAGCAGTTGGTAGAGGAACTTGATATTCCCACTATTCCCGGAAGCACTACCAAGATGAAATCTGAAAAGGAAGCTGTCTTGGTTGCAAATGAACTAGGCTACCCCATTCTCCTTAAGGCAGCGCTGGGTGGTGGTGGGCGTGGTATGAGAGTGATTCATAATGAAAACGAACTTAAAAAATCTTTGTCACTAGTTCGAAATGAAGTTCTTGCTCATTTTGGAAATCCGGACATTTATATTGAGAAATATCTTGAAGGCCCTCGTCACATAGAAGTTCAAATTGTGGCTGACCAACATGGGACTGTTCTTCATTTGGGAGAACGCGAGTGTTCTTTACAAAGAAATTATCAAAAAATTTTAGAAGAAGCCCCTTGTGCTTTTTTAGATCAAGGAATAAGAGAAAAAATTTTGAGAGACGCTGTGAGAATTGCTTCTACCATTCAATATAAAAATGTTGGAACTATTGAATTTTTGGTTTCAGGACAAGATTACTATTTTATTGAAATGAACACCCGTATCCAAGTAGAACACCCGGTTACAGAAATGGTAACGGGCATTGATCTTATAAAAACACAGATTCAGGTTTCTTTGGGCGAAGCGTTGTCTTGGAAGCAAGAAGATATCCATTTTAATGGACACTCTATGGAGTGTCGTATTAATGCTGAAGATCCGGAAACAATGATGCCATTTCCAGGAGAAATAAAAGACTATCATGTTCCAGGGGGCATTGGAGTAAGAGTTGATGCAGCTTTATATGATGGGTGTTCTATTTTACCTTATTATGATTCTTTAATAGCCAAACTCATTGTTCATGGGGATAATAGGGCTGAAGTAATTAACAAGATGAAACATGCTTTGAATGAGTATATTATTGGAGGTATTAAAACAAACATCCCTCTATTTAAAAAAATACTGGAAAACCCAAGTTTTATTGGTGGAGAAGTGAACACCTCCTTTTTAAAAAGGTTTTTACAAAAAACAACCTAATTTTTTACTGTTATGAAAAGAATCGTTAGCCTTTTTTTAGTGATTCTTATTTTATCTTTTTCTAGTTTTGTTTATTTAACAAAACAGCCTTTTTTCCAGCAGTATTTGAAAAGACTTGTTTATGAATATGCCGAAAAAGAGTTTAAAAGAAAGATAGAATTTAAAACCCTTTCCATAGGGTTTTTGGGCCCTACCATTTATTCTGATGAGGTTTCTGTTTCTAAAAAAAACGAGAGTTTGTTTTTAAAAAGTATAAAGGCGCGAGTGAGTATTTTAGCCCTTTTAAAGGGGCAATTTAAAATTTCTTCTATTTATGGATATCAAGGAAAATTTCAATCTGTATTAGAGAATAACAAAGGTCAAGGAAAACCCCCAGATATTTTCGGTAGTTTTTTAATTCCAAAATTTGAATTTGAAAAAATAGATTTTGAAATAAAATCTCAAAATAGTGATGAAATTTTTATTTCAAACGCTTCTATCGAAGGAAATCAAAAATCTGAAGTTGTTTTCCTCAAATTAAATTTTCCCAAAATAAATTTTAAGTATAAAAATCTAGAAAGAACTCATCTCTCCCTCAATGTGAGGGGAGATGTTTCCCCAAAACGGATTTATTTAAAGAATTTTTTGTTAAAAGAGAATAATAACAAACTGAACTTAAGTGGATATTATCATTTTAATAAGAAACAAAAGCTTGATATTCAGTTTGATTCAAATTTCGATGTTAAAAGTCTTCACGATATTCTACCCCAAGTTAAAATCTTGAGTGGGCATGGAAGATCTGTGGGAAGTCTTAAGGGGATATTAGATGCCCCTGTTCTTCAGTTTTCATCGCAGTTTGAAAGTATTTTTGTAGGCCCCCAAGAACTTAAAGAAGCTCAATTTTCTTTTTTGTTAAAGGATAAAGTAATTCAAATTACAAATTTAGAATCCTATAAAACAGTTCGGGGGGGTGTAGAAATAAAACTGAGCGATCCTTTAAATGTCAGGGGAAGCCTTCACCTTTCCCAAACCCCCCTAGAAAATATTTATTATCTTAAGGAATTAGGTATTTTAGGTAAGGCAACCGGTCCTGTTAAATTTGTGATTGATGGAAATCAAAAATACCCTGCTTTTTTAGAGAGTGATCTTTTGGTGGAAGGTTTTCAAAGCCCAGTGGGGCAGGTTGTTGATATTCAAAACTTTCAACTCAGTGCCAAGTATTCTATTGGTGGAGAAGGGCTGTTAGTAGAAAGCGGAAAGATAAACCGTGGTAAAACTGTATGGAAGATCAAAAAATCTCAAGTTGGTTTTGGGGCGCGCCCACTTCATTTTGAAATTACCTCGGAAAATTATAGATGGGCAGATTTCCCCCTTTCTCCTATTAAAGAAAGTTTTGATGCCCAGGGTCATGTGCGCGTTTTATTTGAAGGAAAAACCAAAGATCTAAAAATAGAAAGTAGTTTTGATCTTAATAATATTAAGTTTTTAGGACTTTCCTGTGAGGGACTTCAAAGCAAGATTTCTTTTAATAAGTCTATTCTTACAATTCTTGAAGCAAAAGCATTTCAAGAAGATTCTTTTTTAAGCCTTAATGGGCAATATGATTTTATAGAAAAAGAATTTAAAAATACAAAGATTCATTCAAACAAAGTTTCTGTAAAAGATTTTATCCAGGCGGGTGTAGCTATTCCTTTTTCACTAGAGGGGCTTTTTGAAGTTGATCTTAATGTTCAAGGGTCTCTTACAAGAAAAAATATATTTTTGGAAGGAGAAATTAAAGGTAGAAACACAAGAATTTTAAAGGAAAGTTTTGAGAAGGTGTCTATTTCTTTTTCTCAAAAAAATGGGAAAACTTTTTTAAAGAAATCTCAGTTTTCAAAAGGCGGAGGTGTTTTAAATATAAGTGGTGTTATTTTTGAAAACAATGAGTGTTTGTTAGATTTTAAAACAGAAAACTTTGTTTCTCAGTCTTTCGATTTTTTATCTCAGTATCCTTTTTTCATTTCTGCCCGCGTTGATTTTTTGGGAAGCTTAAGAGGAAACATTTTTAATCCCAAAGGAAAGGCAAAACTTCATTTTTCAAAATCAAATCTTAATGGAGAGGCTCTTAAAAACTCAACTTACGAAATGAGTTTAGAGAATAAAAGTCTCAATGTAAAAGGAGAAGTTTTTGAAGGAGAGGCCTCTTTAACATCTCAAATAAAACTTGATGCCCCCTATTTTTATAAGATACATTTACAAGGGAAAAACTTCAATTTTAAACCCTTTTACGGGCTTATCAGGGGTTTTGTAAGTGAAGGAGTGGGAATTATTGACGGAAGTATTTTAGCAGAGGGATCTTTGGAATCCCCATTGGTAAATACTTTAGAAGTTAAAATCAATAAATTTAAAATCAACCTCCCCGGATATTTTTTAGAATCTAAAACCCCTTTTCAAGTTTCTTATAAAAACAACGAGTTAGAGGTGGGTAAGGTTTATTTTTTTGGAACGGAAACAGAGTTTGTTTTTTCTGGCAAGAAAGATAAAAATGGAACGCTTGATTTTGACGGCAAAGGAGCCCTAAACATTGCCTTTCTCCCCCTCTTTGTAAAAGAAGTAGAAAGGGGAAGTGGACTTTTAAATGTTTCTTTTTCTCTTAAAGGATCTGCAGAAAACCCGCTTCTCTTGGGGTATGTGAGAACAGAAAATAGTTCTATAAGGTCAAGAACACTGAAACAAGGCATCAGTAATTTAAATTTAGATATAAAACTTCATAACCAAGAAATTATTTTTGAAAAAGCTATCTTTGATCTGCCGAGAGGTAAGGCAAAGCTGGGTGGCAATGTTCTTCTTTCTAAAATAAGGGAACCAGAATTTAACATTTCTCTAGAATTAGAAAAAGGTCGGATTTCTTTTTTTGAAGATCTTTTTTCAACAATGAGTGGAACTTTATTTTTAGAAGGAAAATCGCCTTTTCTTATAAGAGGAGACCTAGAAGTTTCAAAAATAGAATATGAAAGATATTTGGATTGGAAAAGCAATATTATACCACTTACAAAAAAAGGAGAAATTAAAGTTTCAGGGGAAAATAAAGAACCCACGTTTAATTTTGATTTAAAAATAAAAAGTATTAGTGATCTTGAAGTTGAAAATAACCTTTTCCAACTTCAAGGAAGTGGTGTTTTTGAAATTAAGGGAAATAATTTAAACCCCGTTATCTTGGGGCATTTTGATACACAGAAAGGAAAAATCTTTTTTAAAGATCATACGTTTCAACTTGGGGAAAGCCAGCTTATTTTAAAAGACAAGACAAAAATAAACCCGTTTTTCTCATTTACTCTTTCGGGTGTGATAAGGGATTATCGCATCACTATTATTGGTCAGGGAGATTTAGTGAAATATAATATTCAACTTCAGTCAGATCCACCCTTGGCCCAAACAGATATTGTTTCTCTTCTTACACTTGGGGTTTTAACCGCCGAAATTCAGGGTGAAGAAGCATTAGGTACAACCTCTTTTGAAGCTGCGACGCTTATTTTAAGTCAGTTTCAGGAAAAAATAGCAGTGGTTGCTAGAAAGACACTGGGGGTTCAGTTTAGACTTGCTTCTTCTTATTCAGATACAAAACATGCTGTTCGTCCGAGGTTGTTTCTTTCGAAAGATCTTTCCGATCGTTTAGAATTGTCATTTTCATCAACGTTAGATAGAGAGGGTATTTTTGAAGACAAACTTTTTAACTTAGAATGGCGTTTAAATAGAAGGCTTTCTCTTTTAGGGGTGTGGGAAGATGAAGGAAGTCAGGAAACAAATCAAGAATCTATTTTTGGATTAGATGTTAAATATAAATATGAATTTGAATAAAAAAAACAATGTCATTCCAGCGAAGGCTGGAATCCAGTTTTTAAAAATTTTTATCTTTTTTATTTCTTTGCAGGTTTTTTCTGAGCCACAAGAACTTGTCAAAATAAATAAAATTAACTTTGAAGGGCTTCATGAATTTTCTGAAGTTATTACCCTCAAAAAAATAAACTTGAGTGAGTATTCTTATGTTGAAAGAGAAGAGATTGAAAAATATGGTAATAAAATTAAAGAGCTTTATAAAAGAGAGGGTTTCTTAAAAGCAGTAGTAATCCCTCTTCTTAAAGAAGAGGGGAAAAATGAATTTAATCTTATTTTTAATATTCAAGAAAAGAACCGCAGTATTGTTCAAAGTATTTTTGTTGAAACAAATAATAAAAAAGAATTAGAAAGCCTTCTTTCTCTTGTTCAAGTAAAAAAAGGCGATTTTTTTATCTACTTTGAGTTAGAAAAAAATCTAGACATTTTTAAAAATGCACTTTACGAGAAGGGTTATGAAGAAATTGAGGATTTAAGTTTTGGGTATATTCAATCTGATAAAGATCCTTATGTTGATGTTAAATTTATTGTTAAAACAGGCCCTAAGTATATTTATCATTTTGAAGATAATGAGACTTTTAAAAACAAAGAAATTTTAAATTTAAAAAAAGAGCAAAATTGGACGCCTGAAGATTTTGCTGACAAAATTGTCGAGTTTTACAAAAAGTCAGGGTTTCATTTTAGCAAAGTCTATTTTTCTCTTAAAGAAGATATATCTCAAAAAGAAAAAAATCTGTTCTATAAAATTGAAGAAGGTCCTCTTGTTACAATTGAAGAGGTTTTTTTTCACGGGGCCATTTTTAGAAACTCGCTCTTTTACAAAGAGTATTTATTTGAAAAATCTAAGGATTCTCTATCTGTAAAAGCCTTTTATAGAAAATCATTTGAATCTGGATTGCCTGTTGTTATCGAATATTTAGGAAACCAAGGATTTTTAAAGGCTCGTATCGATCGTACCCAGTATGATTTTTCTGGAGACAATAAAAAAGTTAAAATTCATGTTTATCTCTATGAAGGCCATCAAGTTAAAATCTCTAAAATACAGATTCAAGGTATTAAAAAACGTCCCTTAAGTGAAATTATTGATGTTTTGGGTGTAAAAGAAGGAGATGCATTTAATTTATCTTTTTTGGAAAGGTCTTTAACAAGGCTTAAAAGTTATTATCGTGAATTGGGGTTTTACTACTTTTCTTTGACAAGTGAAGAAAAAATAATTTTTGCAACCCCAACAAATATCATTCTTGATTTACATTTTAGAGAAGGTCCTCTTGTTACAGTTCGCGAGATCGAAGTAAAAAACAACCACAGAACTAAATCAAAAGTTATTAGAAGAGAACTCACCTTTAAAAAAGAAGATATTTTGAGATCTTCTTCTCTTTTTGAATCAGAAAATAAACTTTTACGCTTGGGGCTTTTTCAATTTGTAAATATTTTTGTTGAAAATGAAGGGACTCAAGACGCATCTAAAAATATTGTTGTTGAGGTTCAAGAAAGAAAATCTGGACTTTTTGAATTTGGCGGTGGAATTAAAACAGAGGAAGGTTTTCAGGCTTTTTCAGGCATTTTTTATAAAAACTTAGGTGGGTGGAACAGAACCCTTTCTTTCCACGGAGATTTTAATAGAAAAATTGAGAACCCACAGTTTATTGAAAGAGAAATCAATTTTGGAGCTCAAGAACCTTATCTTTTTGGAGTTCCCTTTATTATGAGATTGAATGCCCTTAATAAGAAAAAAGATAAAAGAGCTTACGATGTGCATACTTGGGAGGGTATTGTTAGTTTTGAATCTAAAGTGTGGGATACTTTTCGAATGCTTTTTGAATACCATTTTTCTTTTAGAGATATTTTTAATACACTTAATCCTGCTGATGAAGAAAAAAAATTACTTGGAGTTATAAAACCCGCATTTTACTTGGACTATAGAAATAACGCTCTTAACCCCTCTAGGGGCACTTTCCATTCTTTTGGGATAGAGTATGCAAGCCCTCTTCTTGGATCAGATGACAAAAATCATTTTTATAAATTACTTGCTTCAACAAACTGGTATCTTCCCTTTGATCAAGAAGAAAATGTTGTTGTTGCTTTAGCTTTAAGGGGTGGTTTTGCCCAAAGTCTTTTAACGGGTTCGGGTATTCCTGCTGACCAAAGATTTTATTTAGGAGGGAGATCCACTATTAGAGGTTTTGAAGAAGATGAGCTGGGTGTTATTAGTACGACAAAAGAAATTACACAAACCTATTTTTTAAATTATAAAACTGAATTAAGATTTCCTCTATTTTGGAAAATAGGGGGAGCGATCTTTGTTGATGGGGGTAATGTTGCTTTTGGAGGACTTCGAGCGTTTTCTTCAAGAGAGGCTGCTGGTCTTGGAATTCGATATTTATCGCCTGTTGGACCTCTTTCTTTTGATGCTGGGTATAAATTAGATCGACAGCCCGGTGAATCAGCCTATCAAATCCATTTTTCAATTGGTGTTTTTTAATAGCTAGCACCTCTCAACAGAAATAAATCTTGCTATAAAAAAGCCATCGGGACCTGCTAATAAAGGTGTTGAAAGAAAGCACCCATTCATATCGATAAAAGCGTGGCAGGGTTTTGGTAGAAAATCTTTTAAGTTTTGAAGCTTGAGTGTTGGATATTTTTTTAAGGTATCTTCAACAAAATCTAAAGTTTCTTCTTTTGAAAAAGTACAAACAGCATAAACAAACACCCCTCCTTTTTTCAGAAAGGGCAAAAGATTGTCTCTTATCTTTTTCTGTAACTCGGCCAACTTTTCAATATCTTCTGGTTTTTGACGCCATTTGATTTCAGGGTGGTGACGTATAATACCCCACCCTGAGCAAGGA
Organism: Deltaproteobacteria bacterium; assembly: GCA_016186995.1. Classification (GTDB taxonomy): domain Bacteria; phylum Bdellovibrionota; class JACOXK01; order JACOXK01; family JACOXK01; genus JACPKQ01. Next base: position 63,802 of record JACPKQ010000010.1, read on the forward strand.
GCGTCTAAAAGAATTTTCTCAACTTTGGGTAATAGATCCCCGCCTTTGCTGGGAGGATAATTATAAAGATCTTTTTTTTGGAATTGAACATTTTTTATGTGAAGACGTTCCATGTTCTCTTTCATTTTTAGACTTTCCTTTTTGTCTATTGAAAGAATAGTTCCTTTATTTCCCATCATTTGTGAAATATGAGCTGTTTTAACGCCAGGAGAAGCACAAGCATCTATAATCGTTTCATGAGATTTTGGATCTAAAGCTAAAGCAACAAGCTGAGAGGCTTCGTTTTGAATAACTAAGTTACCACTTTTAAATTCTGAAAGTTTTAAAAAAGAAATATTTTCTTGGGTTGTAAAGCTATTTTGGGCCCAAACACCTTCTTTAAGAGAGGGGAGTTTTTTTAAAAGATTGTTTTTTATATTTTGAAATGAATTCTCAAACGAGTGGATTCTAAAAGTTAAAACAGGGTGCTCATTGTTTATTTTAGAAAGTTCTAATGTTTTTTCAAAATCAAATAATTTATTCCACTTCTCAGTAAGCCAGAGGGGATGCGAGCATTGTATGCTTATTTCTTCGAGAAAAGAGGGTTTTTTTTGAAATGATTTTTTTTCAAGTTTAGATAGTTTTCTTAAAACAGCATTAATAAACCCGCGCTCTTCTTTGGTTTTAGCTAGAGAAACAGTTTCTGAAAGTGCTGCATATTGGGGAACCTTATCAATAAAATAAAGTTGGTAAATCCCCATTCTTAAAATATTTAAAATATTTTTTTTAGGTTTTTTTCTAGTGAATTGACCAATGATAAAGTCTATAAAAGATTTATTTCTAATAACACCCCAAAAAACTTCTTTAGCAAAGCGGCGATCTTTATCTAAAGTGATTCTATCGAAGTTAGAGATAATTGAAAAATCTTTCTCAAATTGATTGAGGGCTGAGTTTATAATACTTCGTCCAGTTTTCATGGGAATGACTTTGTTGTTATCAGAGAATTTCTTCAGATTCTTGAGGAGTGTCAAAATCTTCTACTTCTTCATATTGAGCCTCTTCGTAAGAGGCATCTTCATTTTGGGGCGCTTCTACTTCTTCTTCTGTGTATTCTTCTTCCTCCTCTTCAATTTCTTGGGAAGCGGAAAAACTTCCACGTTTTTTGCATTGTTTTTTAAGCTTTCTTATTTCCCATTGCATTTTCATCATTTCAGAAAAGCAGACAAAAATGGAAAGAATGGATCCAGCTAAGAAAGAGCCCATAACTACAATCCAAAGAGGCACTTGAAGATGGACAGCATATTTTTTTGAAAACCCAAGCAAAGCAATAGTTACTTCTTGGATATTTTCTGTGCCAAACATAATCCCTAAAGAGAGAAGACACAGGAAAAGCATGAAATAAAGAAGTAATCTTATTGCCCGCATATTATTTTTTTAAGCGCCTCAAATTTAGGTAAAAGGGAACTGTGCACTTCTGTAAGGTCTGCCGATAAAACCTTGGTTTCTCCAATAACAGGCATGAAATTACCATCACCCATCCATCGAGGAACAACATGGAAATGAAGGTGGTCTTCAATACCAGCACCTGCAGCACGACCTAAATTAAGTCCTATATTAAATCCCATAGAGTTCATGGCTTCTTTAAGAATACTTGTACTTTTCTGTAACAGCAAGCCTATCCTATTCATCTCATTGGGGGCCAATTCTTCTAGAGAGGCTTTGTGGGTATTGGGGCAAATAAGTATATGCCCGTTGGTATAAGGGTACTTATTGAGAACAACAAAGCATAAATCATCTTGGTAAAGAAGGGTGTGATTCTCTTTTAAAACATTACAGAGAATACATCCATTTTTCTTTTTATCGCTTTTAATATATTTAAGTCTCCAAGGAGCCCATATTCTATCCATATTAATACATCCATGCGGGAAGAGTTTTTGTATAAAGGAAAAGTCTTGAAGTTATGTTTTCTACAAGGTTCTCCGACTCTAAAATATAGCTTAAAAGAGAATGCTTTTTCTTTTTTGGGTAAATAACATGGGGTTTTCCTGTAATACCGGCTAACTTTTGTGCTTCATAAACAGCATCTTCTAAAGTGCCCAAAGAATCAACAAGCCCCACTTGGTGGGCTTGTTCTCCTGTCATCACCCTTCCATCTGCAACTTCAGAAAGCTTTTGTTCATCTATTTTTTCTTTTCTGGATTCTAGAACAGTGTTTTTGAATTGCTGATAAATATTTTCAATCATATCTTGTAGAAGTTTCTTTTCTTCGGAAGACATTTCTCTGTTAGGAGAACCAACGTTTTTAAACTTTCCACTTGTGAGAGTATAAGGTTTTATTTTCGCCCACTTGTAAAATTCTTCAAGATTAGCAAAATCCATTTTAACTCCAATACTTGCTGTAAGAGTACCAGGGCTTGCTACAATGGTATCTGCGGCACAGGCAATATAATATCCCCCACTTGCTGCAATAGTTTCCATGGAGGCTACCACAAATTTTAAATTGTCTTCTTTAAGGCGCTTAAGTTCACGGTAAATTTCCTGAGAGGGAGCTACAAGCCCTCCAGGAGAATTAATGCGAATAATAACGGCTTTAATATTTTTATTTTCTTTAATATTCCTAATTTTTTCTAAAATTTCTTCGCTTTCAGTAATAATCCCTTCTACTTTAAGAATAGCAATGCTGTTGGGCCGAGCCCCTGCATAATCTGTTTCTTCGGATAAGAAGGATGTGAACAAAAATTTTATAAGAAGAAAAAAAGAAACGAGAAGAACACAAACAACAATCCACTTTCTTTTTTTTGGGTTTGCCACAATGGTTTTATTATAGATTTTTTTGGAATTAAAGACAATAGGAGAAGCCTAAAACCTATTTTTCTTTTTTTCCTTTTTTCTTTTCTTTTTTAAAGATGTCGCCCAAAGTTGCTTTGGAGCCAGGTTGTTCTGACAGATATTTATCAAAGTCTTCCTCGTGAAGAGCCTTTATACTTACAGCTATTTTTCTTTCAGTAAGATCAAGGTTAATAACTTTGCCTTCAAGGGTGTCCCCTTCTTTGAGAAGATCTTTAGGGTTTTCATCCTTATCTTTGCCCGAAACAAGCTCCCCACTTCGAACTAAAGCCTCAACACCGTCTGGAAACTCAATAAAAACGCCAAAATCAGTTATTTTAACAACCGTACCTTTGACTTTTGTTCCAACAGCATATTGCTCGCTAGCTTCTTGCCATGGATCTTGAGTGAGTTGTTTAACCCCTAATGAAAACTTCTCATGGAACTTATCAACATTAAGAACAACAGCTTCAACTTCTTGATCTTTTGCGTAAAGATCTTGAGGTACAGCCATTTTTTTTGTCCAAGAAAGATCAGAGACATGGATAAGACCATCAACAGGTGAATCAGGAACCCCCACAAAAATTCCAAAATCAGTTATATTTTTAACTTTGCATTTAACTTTAATACCCGGTGTATATTTTTCTTCTAAAATATCCCATGGGTTAGGTTCTAATTGTTTGAGTCCTAGAGATATACGTCTACTATCCGGATCTATATCAAGAACAATACTTTCAACCTCGTCATCTAGTTTCAAGGTTTGGGATGGATGGGTAATTTTTTTTGTCCAAGACATTTCAGAAACGTGAACAAGTCCTTCAATACCAGGAGAGAGTTCGATAAAGGCACCATAATTAGTGAGACTGACAACTTTTCCTTTCACTTTTTGGCCTACATTAAATTGGTCTTCTACTTTCTCCCAAGGATCTTCACTGATTTGTTTAAGTCCCAAAGATACTCTTTCTCGATCTGGATCATATTTGAGAACCTTAACGTCAATGGAATCCCCAACCTTGCATATTTCACCTGGATGTTCAACGCGTCCCCATGACATATCAGTGACGTGGAGTAAACCGTCAATACCACCCAAATCTACAAAAGCACCGTATTCAGTAATATTTTTGACAACCCCTTTAACAACTTGTCCTTCTTCAATGTTTTCAAGAACTTTTTGTTTTATAGAATCTCTTTCATTTTCTAAAAGAGCACGCCTAGAAAGAACAATGTTTCCTCTTTTTTTATTAAATTTTATAATTTTAAACTGAAATTTTTTACCAACATAAGGATCTAAATTTTTTGGTGGGCGTAAATCTACTTGTGAACTGGGTAAAAAGGCTTGTACGCCGATATCAACAGTAAGCCCACCCTTTACTTTTTTAATAACTTTTCCTTCTATAATAGAATTTTCTTCACAGACTTTGCTAATATCGTCCCAGGCTTTAAGAGATTTTGCTTTATCTTTTGATATTTGGACGGTACCTGATTCATCATCAATTCTTGCAATGTAAACTTCAATTTGCTGACCTACTTCTAAATTTTGAGCTTCTTCCCCAAATTCTGTTCTATCTAGATAACCCTCTGATTTAAATCCGACATCGACGAGAATAGCTTTTGGGGTAATTTCAAGGATGGTGCCTTTAACAACTTGTCCTTCATTAAGTTCAACTTTTTTAAAACTTTCTTCTAGTAATTGTGCAAATTCCTTGCGTGTGTTGTTTGTGTCACCACTCATATTTAAGTTCTCAGACATTCACTGAGGTACCCCCTTTTGGTTAAGATAGAACACTCTTACTAAAGTAACCTTCTTATTGTCAAGCTACGGCCGTTCGTCAGGCAATGGAAACTCGGTTTCTACTAGAATCTTTTCCACAATACATAGCATCATCAGCAAGTTTTAAAATTTCTTCTTTTGTTTTTGAGTGTTCTGGGAAACTTGCGATACCAATACACACTGTAATTTTAATGTTGGCATTGGTTTTAACTTCAAAAACAGTTTCTTCAATTTTTTTACGAATCCTTTCAGCTATAATGTGTGCTTGTTGTGTGTTACTATGAACAAGAATAACAGCAAACTCATCCCCACCATATCTAAAAACTTTGTCTTTAGATCGGCAGCTTCCTCGAATAACAATCCCTGTTTCTTTGAGAAGCGCATCCCCTGCAAGGTGACCATGAGTATCATTTACTTTTTTAAGGTAATCGATATCGATAAGGAGAACAGAAAAATAATCACCTGATCTTCGAGCTTGCGAATAGGTTTGGTCTAAAAACATTTTAAAAGCACGAGAATTATAAAGCCCTGTCATGTCATCTATAAAAGCAAGATTTTGAGTGTGCAAAGAACGAAGGGTGATCTTAATTTGTCTTAAAAAAAGAGAAAGTTTCTTTTTAAAATTTTCAACATGGAAGTCTCTTTTAACGTTCATAATAACAATAGTAGCAACCCTTTCCCCTTGTGTTTCTACAGGGATGACAAGCATGGATCCAAGGGTAATTTTAGAATTATCTTCAAATTGTGGTTTTTCTACCCATGCTGTTTCAGAAAAGGAACTTGCAATTTTTTTGATATTAAGGGTTTCTGTTTTTGAAAACTCGTAGGTACTGTCCTTTTTGAAAAAAAATGTGTCTTTAGCAGGGAGGTGTGAGGTTTTCCAAAAAATTGAATTTTCAGCATGGTTAAACCAGTAAGCATATTGCCCTTCAACTTCCTCGATAAGGGTTTCTAAGGCTAAAGAGAAAAACTCTTGTATATTAAAATTAACAGTGGGAACTTGTGTTATCAAATTCGTCATTTTAAATACTCAAGCACTTTTTTTTGTTTTGTCGAGGTCTTCTTGGGCACCTTCAAGTTGTGTAATAGCTAGCTTAAGGGCTTTTAAAGAGCGGGAGGATTTATTTTGCCACTCGTCCATTTTTTCATGAGAGTTTTTGAGTCTTTGAGAGATCTCTGATAACTCAAGCTCTAAGGCATCAATTTTTCTTTTGAGATCAAGAATTTTTTTATCTTTTGCTTGTAGAAGAACTTGAGAATCTCTTTTTAAAATATCGATTTTGTGTTCAAGTTCCCGATGGTTGGTTCCCTCTTTCTCTTCTTGTTTTTTCTTAGATTCTTTTTTAAATTTTTCGCTTTCTTGTTTTGCTTTTTCGAGTTGTTCTTCTAAATCACTCACAATGCTTTTCAAAGGCACAGATTTTGTATTTATTTTCACTTCTTCTTTTTGTTCTGGCTGTTTTTCTTCACCAAGAAGTTCTTTAAAAACCTCATCAAAAATATCCTCTTCTAAGAAAGAGGTTTGGGATTGTTTTTTTTGAAGAAGAAATTGAATTTTCTCTACTTTAAGGGGTGGTTCAAAAGAAAAAAGTCCCATAGAGATATATTTTTGTGGGTGATTGGTAACCACACAGATAGGAATTTGATGGGTTGTGACTGATGCTTGTAGTTCTTTTGAGAGTTCAGAAATCTCTTCATCTTCAAATTTATCTGAGAGAATAATAAGGTCAGGAAGGGTTAAATGAGTTTCATCCAAAGCATCCTGAATAGACTTAAAAGCCGAAATAACATGCCCTAATTGTTCGAAATCTTCTGAGAGTTTTAAAAGCGTGTGAGAATCTGGATCAATGAGGAAAATTTTTTTCATATTAACCATTAAAAGAGGTGAAACACAGCTTAAATATAATGCATTTCTGAGGGGTTGTCAAAAAAATGAATAGTTAATGAATATTCAGCTTCTATACAAAATTAATTTATGTCTGGGCTTTTTTTAACCGAAAAGAAAATAAGTTATTGATAAGGAGATTTTATGTCTAAGTATTTAAAATTATTTTATTTTTTCTGTTTTGTCCTCACTTCATCTTCTTTTGCCTCATCGAACAACTTAAGTTGGGAAGCATGGGTTATGGGTAAAAAGCTTATGAATATTGAGGTTGATTCAAAAGGTAATATTCATGTCGTTCTGTATAATGAGGATAAAGAACTTGAATCCAAATATTACTATACAACACAGGATTATACCTGTGCACAAAGTCTTAAAAAAGATTTTGAAGCGGATTGTCAAAGCACATGTTTTCCTTCTTATAATCAGAAAGGAATAGATTTCTTTTTAACCCTTCCTGACCAAGCAGAAACAGTATGTACGCAGAAAGTAGAGGACATAAAGTATGAGGGTTATAAAAGTAAACTTTATGAAATTGAATGTCCTATTGGAAAGGCCTATGTCACTGTTATTCCGGAGTTAGGTGAATACCAAGATCTTATTCATCAAGGGAGTAATAATTATTTTAAGAATGCTGCGGAAGTTCTAAAAATTAAAGGATTTATTTCTCAAGTAAAAATGCAGGATAAAAATCGTGAAACCACTATGTTTTTTTATGAAACTAAAAATTTGAAATTAAACTCCAATACATCTCTTATTCATCTTCCCCAAGGGTTTCATATTATAGAAACAGGACCCTTTATGAAAAAAATGCAGGAAATAGAAAAAAAAGTTATGATCAGGGGGCAAAAGTACATGAATGAGCTTTTCCAGCAAGAAGATGCCCAAGTAAAATTGGAGCTCCTAGCGGTTAAAAACGAATGCAAAACAAGATATCCAGCCCATCAGGATGAAATACTACTTATGGAAGTTTGCCGACAAAATCCAGAAATGCGTATGAAAATTGAAAACTCTGTAGGGGACTGGAAAAACAAGATTAGAAATAAAGTGAATACTGATATTAAAACAGAATTTACCAAGGAAACAGCACAAGCTCTTGAGGCATTTTGTAAGAAATAATTAAATCTTGTAGGTTCTGTAAGGTAAATGGAGATCTTCTGCAACTCTTTCACAAGTTACATACCCGTCGCAAATATTAAGTCCTTTATAAAGGGCTGCATCTTGTTCGAGTGCTTTTTTAAAACCACAATTTGCTATTTTAAGCGCGTAAGGAAAACTTGTGTTTGTTAAAGCATAGGTTGCTGTATGGGGAACGGCACCTGGAATGTTAGTAACACCATAATGGAGAACCCCTGCATATTTAAAAACAGGTTTGTCATGTGAAGTGGGCTTCATTGTTTCTATACATCCGCCTTGATCAATGGAAACATCAATGACAACAGAACCTTCTTCCATAGACTCAATCATTTTCTCTGTTACAAGTTTTGGAGCCGTTCCTCCTGTAATAAGAACTGTTCCTATAAGAAGATCTGTGTGAGGAATTATTTCCTCAATATTAGTGATGTTACTCATGAGTGTTGTCACTCTGTTTCCAAAAATATCATCTAAATAAGCAAGCCTCTTTGTGTTTATATCTAAAATGGTAACCTTGGCTCCTAATCCAACAGCAATTTTGGCAGCATTTGTTCCTGCAACCCCCCCACCCAAAATAGTGACCCTTCCATTTTTAACCCCAGGCACTCCACCTAAGAGTAAACCCTTCCCCCCTTCTTCAGGGGCTTTTTGAAGAAGATAGGCTCCAATTTGGGTAGCCATGCGTCCTGCAATTTCACTCATAGGCATCAGAACCGGAAGTGAATTATCGACGAGCTGAATGGTTTCATAAGCAATAGCCCGCACTTTTTTTTCAATTAATTTTTTAGCTAGTTGTGGAACCGCTACAAGGTGAAGAAAAGTATAGAGAATCTGATTTTCTTGGAGAAGAAGAGCTTCTTCTGTGGTGGGTTCTTTAACTTTCATGATGAGCTCAGCTTCTTTAAAAACTTTTTGGGCAGAGCTAACAATGCGGGCCCCTGCTGCTTCATAGGCTTCGTCCGAAATACCACTTCCTAGCCCTGCACCCTTTTCAATAAGAACCTCATGCCCGTATTGAGTTAAGGTTCTTACTCCAGCTGTGACAAGAGCAACTCGATTTTCATTGGTTTTAATTTCTTTAGGAACCCCAATAATCATTGGAAGTTATGTACTTTTTGGGGAGTTTCTTGTCAATCACTGTCACCTGCAGACTCCAATTCTTGAAATGGGATAATAAGAACCTTGGTTCTGAGTAGGGAGGGTGTGTTATAATGATGGCTCTGCATGAAAAAAAGATGTTTTGTACATTGGTTTTTGTGCAGTACCTTTTTTTTTCTTGGTCCCAATTTTCAAGTATTTTCAAGCACAAATCAACTCTCTTCCATAAGGCAACGCATTATTAAAAATGATTATTATGAGATTTTTGAGATTCTAGACTCTCTTAAAAAGGATCTTAAAGAAGAGGAAAAAATATTTTTGGAAGGGTTTAGCTTTTTTAAGCTTCATAAATGGAATCAGTCTATTTCACGATTATTATTACTTAAAGATAAAAAAGAGTTTTTATTAAGGGATTATGTTCTTTATTTACTGGGACAAAATTATTTTCAGAAAGATGTTTTAAAGCTTTCTATTTTTTATTTTGAAAAGCTTTTTAAAGAATACCCTACTTTTTTATTAAAAAAAGAAACACAAGAATATTTAGCTGAGGCTTATTTTTTGAGTTTCAAGTATGAAAAATCAGCTCCACTTTATTATAAAATTTATGAAACAAAGAAAAATTTTCAGGATAGGGTTTTGGCTTTATTTTATTCAGCATACTCTTACGAAAAACTAGGAAGAACTAAAATTGCGAGCTCTCTCTATAAACAATTTTGGATAAAGACCCCTGGTCGCAGGCTCAATTCTTTTGCCAAAGATCATATTTTAAGTTTAGGTGGAAGGTTAAACATTGAAGATTGGTATCAATATTATATTCATATTGGAGATATTTCTAAAAGACTTGAAAAACTTCTTTTACTTTTAGAAAAAACATCTTTAAAAGGGTTTCAAAAAATAAAACCAAAAATTTTATTTCAAATAGCACAATGCCATCAAGCCCTTGGAGAATACGAAAAATCTAAAGAGCTTTTTTCTTCTTATTATAAGGAGTACGGTTCTCCGTTGGCACTTTATAGGTTAGCAAGAATTCACTCTAAGTTAGAAGAAAAAGAAGAGGCAACAAGATATTATTGGTTACTAGCAACAAAGTTTAAAAAATCTTCACTTGCTGCAAAAGCTTTATATTTAGCTGCTTTTCTGCAGTTTGAAGAAAAGAATTTTGAAAAAAGTAGGTATTATCTTGGCTTACAGCTAAAATGGTTTCCGTATTCAAGTTTTAAGGAATCAACAGCTTGGTATATAGGCTGGAGTTATTACCTAGAAAAAGATTTTGAAAAATCAGCACATGTTTTCGAAAGTTTCTTAAAACAATATCGAAAATCAGAGCTTAAAGAACAAGTTACATATTGGTTAGCCCAATCTTATTTTAAAAATGGAAAAAATGAAAAAGCACACGGGCTTTTAAATGATATTTTTGAAAGCAATCCCCATGGGTATTATGGTTTTTTATCCGAAGAAATTTTTGGGAATCCCCAACTTGGATCGCGAGGATCTGAGACCGACAAGGAAATCATGTCTGACTTAAACATTCAATCTTTTGAAAATTATCAAAAAGCACAAGTTTTTAAAAAATGTGGACTCAGTGAATGGGCTAGTCTTGAATTGGAAAAAGTAAAATCCAAAAATCTCAAAAATAAGAAAGTATTACTTTATTTAGCACAAGAGTTTTTAGAAACAGAAGATTATTATAATGCCCATGCACTTGTTGAAATTTATCTTCCTCATGTTTTTGGGAATAAAATAACAAAAGAAAATTCAAAAATTTGGGAGATAGGCTTTCCTCTAGCCTATAAGGAAGATGTTTTTAAAGCTGCAAAAGAATTTAATGTTGATCCATTTTTAATTTTAGCACTTATGAAAGCAGAAAGTAATTTTAGACCCCGTGTTGTTTCACATGCAGCTGCTTATGGTCTCATGCAAATTATACCTGAAACAGCCAGGGAAATTGCGAGCGGGCTTCATCAAAAATATGAGTTAGAAAAACTCTATGAACCTAAGATCAATATTCGTTATGGGGCGTGGTATATTCACCATCTTCTTAATAAATTTAATAATAACAAATACTTAGCAATTCCTAGTTACAATGCTGGGCCTCATCGAGTAGAAAATTGGAAAGAGATTTTTGATACAAGAGAGATAGATCAATTTGTTGAACAAATTCCCTTCAAAGAAACCCGTCACTATGTTAAAAAAGTTCTAAGGAATTATTTCATTTACAAGAAGTTGTATGGAGAAGAATTTCCAAGCACTTCTTAAAAAGTAAACCTTTCGTTAAAATTCTTTAGAAGGCTTTATGGTGCAGTTTGTTATAAAACGTTTATTTTTGGGTATCGTTGTTCTTTGGGTTCTCATTACACTTACCTTTTTTATTCTTCGATTTCTTCCAGGTGGGCCCTTTGATTCTGATAAAAAGCTTCCACCACAAGTGCTTCAAAATTTACAGAAAAAATACAGATTAGATTTATCACTTGAAAAACAGTATTTTTTTTATTTAAAAGATCTTGTTTTTCATTTCGATTTAGGGCCTTCTTTCAAAAACCCCGATCGTTCTATTAATGAAATGATTGCGGTTTCTTTTCCTATTTCCTTACAGTTGGGAATGTGTGCATTGTTAATTGCTTTTTTAGTGGGAATTCCTTTAGGTCTTCTTGCTGCTTATCATCACAATACAAAGTGGGATCATATTTTTATGATTTGTGCTATCAGTGGGGTGAGTCTTCCTGCTTTTCTTTCAGGAAGTATTCTCATCCTTATTTTTTCAAAATTTTTATCTCTACTTCCAGCAGCGAGGTGGGATGGACTTTCTTATATGATTCTTCCAGCCCTTACTTTAGGGCTTCGCCCAGCTGCTATTATTGCACGTCTTATGAGAGGTTCTGCACTAGAAGTGATGGATTCTGATTATATCCGAACTGCCCGAGCTAAGGGGTTAAGTGAATCCCAAGTTGTTTATAAGCATGTTTTAAAAAATTCAGTATTGCCTGTGCTTACTTTGGCAGGCCCTTTATCAGCAAGTATTATTACAGGATCTTTTATTGTTGAACTTATCTTTGCGATCCCTGGCATGGCAGATTATTTTGTTGATGCTGTTTTCAATCGAGATTACACCCTCATTATGGGGGCTACTATTGTTTATGCCTTCTTTTTGATAAGCGCTAATATTTTAGTAGATGTTTTATATCGTTTTATTGATTCAAGAATGCAGGTGACTTGAGAGTATCTTTTGATGAGATTGCGAGGCAAAGCTGGCAAGGATGGAAATTTCGTAACTATGTTCGGAAATGGTCAGTGTCTGGAGCGGAAGTAGAGCGCAGCCCATGTTTGCAAATATTGAGAACTCTCTCATCCCGGACAGTGCTTTAGCATTTACGGGATAACGAAAAATCCGGCATGACAAGTGTAGCGAGCCATGAAGCGGAAGATAGTAACCATTTTAAGAACCTAAGTTTCGAAAAGGAGGGTGAGTGAGAGAGGTTTGGAAAAGGCTTAAAAAAAATAAATTAGCTTTGGCAAGCTTTATTTTTATTTTAGGAGTTCTTGTTCTTGCGATACTGGCTCCTTTGTTGAGCCCCTATTCTTATGATGTATCCACAGGGGAAAGACTTCTTGCTCCTTTTTCAAAGGGACATTTACTGGGAACTGATTTTCTTGAAAGAGATCTTTTAAGTCGTCTTCTTTTTGGAGCCAGAATGTCTATGCTTGTAGGTTTTGCAACAGCCTTTTGTGCGCTTTTTTTTGGAACCTCTTATGGTGCTTTATCGGGTTATATAGGAGGACGAACAGATAACTTTCTCATGCGTATTGTTGATATATTTTATACTTTTCCCTCTATTGTTCTTATTATTTTAGTCACCGTTATTTTTGGGCGTGGGATGTTTGGTATTCTTTTAGCCCTTACTCTTATTGGTTGGGCTGATGTTTCTCGTCTTGTAAGAGGACAGATTCTTCAAACTAAAGAAGAGGTTTATGTTTTAGCTGCAAAAAGTGTAGGGCTTTCACATTTTCAGATCGTTCTTAAGCATATACTTCCTAACATTGTGGGCCCACTTGTTGTGACTCTTACTTTTCAGATTCCTACAGCTGTGCTTGGGGAAAGCTTTTTGAGTTTTATTGGTTTAGGGTTAAAACCCCCTTATGCAAGTTGGGGTACTTTGGCTCATGATGCTTGGAAAAGCGGGGCTTTAAGATATGTTGAGTATTCTTATTTGATATTGGTTCCTTCTTTGGCTATATTTTCAAGCATGTTAGCTTTTAATCTTTTTGGTGATGGATTAAGAGATGCCCTTGACCCAAAACTTAAACGGAGTCGTTCATGAAAAAAATATTTAGGGTAGCGTTTGTTGTTTTTATTATTTCTTTTGTATTTCTTATTTTTATCAATAAAGATAAAAAACCAACACAGCAGAATATTTTTCGTTTTAGTATTACTTCTGATCCACCAACGCTTGATTGGTCTAAGGCAACTGATCATGTTTCTATTGATCTTATCGAAAATATTATGGAAGGGCTGGTACAATATGACGAAAAACTTCAACCCATTCCTGCTATCGCCCAAAGTTGGGATGTCTCAAAAGATGGGAAGAAATATATTTTTTACTTAAGAAAAGATGTTACGTGGACAGATGGTGTAGCTCTTACAGCACATGATTTTGAATATGCCTGGAAAAGGCTTTTAAACCCCGAAACAGCGGCTGAGTATGCTTATTTTCTTTTTGATGTCGAGGGCGCTGAAGACTTTAATTTAGGAAACACAAAAGATCCAAACACTGTTGGAGTGCGTGCACTTAACGACTCTACTTTAGAGGTGAAACTGAGAGCCCCTGCCAGCTATTTTCTCCACATTCCAGCGTTTATGGTAACTTACCCTATGCGTAAAGATGTTGTTGAAAAACACGAAGATCATTGGACCCATCCAGAAAATATTATTACATGTGGTCCTTTTAAACTTAAAGAATGGCAGCACAAAAATAAAATTACCTTAGTAAAAAACGAAAAATATTACGATGTTCAACCCAAGCTAGAAGAAATTCATGCGCTTGTTGTTAAGAACGATCAAACTGCTGTGGATTTATATGAAACCGGAAAGATTGATATTTTAAGAAAAATGCCTCCTTTAACGATTGAGCAGTATAAAGATCATCCACAATATATCAATCACCCTTTTCTTCGTGGTTATTATTATGGTTTTAACATTGAAAAGAAACCCTTTAACGATGTTCGTGTAAGAAAAGCCTTTGCTCATGCTATTGATCACAAAGTTTTTCCAGAAATTCTTAAAGGGGGGCAAATCCCTGTAACCTCTTGGGTTCCTCCTGGGATGTTGGGTTATGAGCCAGATGTTGGATTAGGGTTTAATGTTGAACTTGCACAAAATCTTTTAAAAGAAGCGGGTTATCCCGATGGAAAAGGTTTTCCAAAAACAATAGCTTTTTTTGATAGTCGAGATGATAATAAAGAAATTGCTGAAAAACTCCAACAAATCTGGAAAGAAAATCTTAATGTTCACATCGATATTGAAAATCAAGAATGGAAGGTCTACTTAAAACAACTTCATGTAGATCCGCCCCCACTTTTCCGTTTAGGATGGGGAGCTGACTTTCCAGACCCAGATAATTTTTTAAGACTTTTTACATCAAATAGTGGAAATAATAATACACGTTGGAAGAGTTCTTCTTTTGACCAACTCATTTTTAAAGCTGCATCTGAAATGAATATACAAAAGAGACTTGAACTTTATAAAAAGGCCCAGAAAATTTTGTTAGAAGAAGATGTAGCTATTATGCCGCTTTTTGTTGAAAGTTTGAACTATGTCGTTAAACCACACGTTAAAGGTTTATGGGTTAATTCTATGGAACGTCTCATTCTTAAGAAAATCTGGATTGATCAAAAATCTTAATGAGACCTCTTCTTTTAGCAACTTCTGGCCACGTTGACCATGGTAAAACGAGCCTTATTAAAACACTGACAGGTGTTGACACGGATCGGCTTCCAGAAGAAAAAAAAAGAGGGATGACCTTAGATTTAGGTTTTGCTTCTTTCACACTTCCCAGTGGAAGAGTGTGTGGGGTTATTGATGTTCCCGGCCATGAAAGATTTATTAAGAACATGGTTTCAGGAGCTTTTAGTGTTGATCTTGCTTTATTGGTCATTGCGGCGAACGAAGGTATCAAACCTCAAACAAAAGAACATCTTAAAATATTAGAGTTATTCCATATTCCAAACTTAATTGTTGTTGTGAGCAAAGCCGATGTGGCTACTGATCTTGAAAGGGAAGATAGGAAAAAAGAAATAAAATCTTTTTTAGAAAATTCTTTTTTTAGAGAGGCTCCTCTCGTATTTGTTTCTTCTCTTAACAAAGAAGGTTTTGAAAACTTACTTGAATGTATTGATCGGGTAAGAGCCCAAACGCGCAGTCTGGAAAAATCTTTTAGAATGTATGTGGATCGTGTTTTTTCACTCAAGGGTTATGGAACTGTTATCGCTGGAAGTATTTTAGAAGGAAAAATTAATAAGTGTGATGTTATTTATCTTAATAATAACAAAAGCCCTTGTCGAATACGTTTTTTGCAAAGTTATGGGGTAGAGAGAAAAGAAGTTTTAGCTGGAGAAAGGGTAGCTATCAATTTACGAGGGATAGAAAGAAAAAGCATGACTCGTGGTACCCTTGTTCTTACAAAACCTGAAGCAAAAGAAACCGATGTTATAAATGTTTCTTTGAATATTTTAGATAATAGAAAAAATGAGAAGATGAATACATTTCAATTGCATATTCATTCCAACAAAACTGTGTGCCGTATAACTAAAAAAATAGTTGATAAAGACAATGTTTTTTATCGTTTGAAACTCGATGCTCCATTGTATGTGTACAAAGGGGATCGATTTATCTTAAGAAATTTTGATTATAGCTCACAAGATGGCTCTGTTGTGGGTGGGGGTGTTGTTTTTGACCCCCACCCAATTTTGCGCGTTCAGAATAAAACTGTGCTTAATAAACAGCGCATTCCTCAAGAACATAATGTAGTTTTTAACCATGCGTACCTGCCTCAAGTTGAAAAACATATTTTTGAGTCACAACTGAAATTTTTAGATAGAGAATCCTTAGAAAAAATAACATCTTTGGATCAAAAGACTCTTAAAGAGGTGCTCTTGAATCTTGAAAAAAATAAAAAAGTTCTTCAGATAAAAAGTGGGGTTTATATCCATGCAGATTGTTTTAAAAAACTTGGGCATAAAATAATGGATGCATTTCAGAAGCATGACTCACTCAGCATTTCTCAACTTAAAGAGATTGTAGGAGAGAGTCGAAAATATACAATTCCACTTGTAGAGTACTGTGATCGAGTGATGCTTACTTTGAGGCGATCTGATAAAAGGATTTTAAATCCCCGGTTTGTAGATTTATGAAAATAAAAATAAAAGAAAATGAAGCTGGATTAAGACTTGATGTTTTTTTATCACAAAAATTCAAAGACATAAGTCGTTCGCAGATTCAAAAAAAGTTAAAAGAATGCATTCGTGTAAATTCAAAAAAAGTTAAACCTTCTTGTGTTTTAAATAAGGGGGATGAAGTTGAAATATCTGATACTTTTAATTCGCTGGTTTCTATAAAACCAGAAGAAGGAAAACTTGATAAGCTTTATGAAGACGATGACATACTTCTTATTAATAAACCAGCTGGGCTTTTAGTTCATCCTACCGCTTCTCAAAAGAGAGATACTTTGGCGCAGCGGCTTTGTTTTCATTATAAAAACCTTCCAACTCTTCAGGGTGAAGATCGTCCCGGTATTGTACATCGACTTGATCGAGATACTTCTGGAATTATGGTGATTGCAAAAAAAGAACCTATTCAGAGATTTTTCATTCAAGGGTTTAAGGAAAGGAAAGTTGAAAAAACTTATCTAGCCCTTGTTTTTGGGATTATGGATGAAGAAAAGGGGGAAATTGTTTCTCAGTTAGCACGCTCAAAAAAACATAGAGCAAAAATTGTTTCTCAAAAAGTGGGACGAGAAGCCATAACACAGTGGAAACTTTTGGAAGAGTTTGAAGAGTTATCTTTACTTGAGATTCATCCTCAAACGGGAAGAACACATCAAATTAGAACTCAACTTACACAGATTGGGCACCCTATTGTTGGAGATAGACTTTATAAAGTTTATGATTGGAAGCACAATATTAAAAAACCAAAATCAAAACAAGTTATTGCAAGTTTTGAAAGACATATGCTTCATGCATGGAAACTCCTTTTTATTCACCCCACAACACACAAAAGAATGGAATTTAAAGCCCCTTTGCCAGAAGATTTTAAAAAAGCACTCTCTTTGTTAGAATCAAATTATGACATTATCTAAAAAAATAAGTTTTTATAAATCTTCACTGTTGGAGACGCACTGGGTCGCCCATGGGTTTTCCCCTTATTTTTCTATAAATAAAAAACCTCTTGATTTAAGTTTTGAAGGGCTTGATCGGAATCTTTTCCTAGATGAACTTAAAATTTCATCTAAAGAACTTTGTGAGGTTAAACAAGTTCACGGTGGTGAAGTAAGAATTTTAAAATTTAGAAGTGAGATTCAAGGTTTTAGAAAGATAGAGTGCGATGGAATTATAACCCAAGAACCGGGAGTTATTGTGGCCATTAGAACCGCAGACTGTATCCCTCTTCTTTTGTTTGATGCACCAACAAAAACGGTTGCAGCTGTGCATGGTGGTTGGAGAAGTTGCACCCAAAAGATAGTCGTAAGGGCGATTTCCATGATGGAAAAAGAAATGGGGGTGGAGCCTCAAAACCTCAAGGTTGCTTTAGGCCCGGGTATTTGTCCCCGCTGTTTTGAGGTGGGACCAGATGTGATTGTAAGGTTTGAAAGAGATTTTTACACAAGAAAAAATGAAGATAAATTTTTAGTGGATTTATATGAGGCTCACAAAGCTCAGCTATTATCAAGTGGAGTTTTAGTAGAAAACATAGAAACATTACGTTATTGTACTTTTCATCAAGAGAATTCTTTCTTTTCTTATCGAAGAGATAAGACAGAAAAAAGACATTTAAATTTTATTGGAATAAAAGGTATTTAATTTTTGAATATACTTTTTAATTCCTTCTTCAAGTGATGTGAAGGGTTTTTCATAGCCTTGTTCTCTAAGGCGCGCCATCGAAGCTTGAGTAAAATATTGATACTGATCTCTAATGTGAAGAGGTGTGTCAATAAAAGTGATATTGTCTTGTTTATTAAGCGCCTTAAAAACAGATTTTGCTAAATCAAGAAAAGTTCGGGCTTCTCCTGTACCAAGATTGTAGATACCACGGTGAATTGGTTTTTTTATGGCAAAATTGATAACATCAATAACATCTTCAACATAAATAAAATCACGTTTTTGTTCTCCATGAGCAATATCAGGTCTATGGCTTTTAAAAAGTTTTACCTGTCCCACTTCCCCAATTTGAACAAACGCGTGCAGTACCGTACTTCGTGACATTTTATTTTTATGACGTTCTCCAAAACCATATACATTAAAAAATTTAAACCCACACCACGTAGGTGGGTGAGAATCTTTCTGTTCTTGCTTAAGTGCCCATAAGTCAAACTCTTGTTTGGACTTACCATATAAACTTAGAGGCTTTAGTTTTGGAATGAGGTCTTCATTATCATCGTAACCTATTTCACCAGAACCATAGGTAGCCCCCGAACTTGCATAAATAAAAGGAATTTTATGAAGAGTTGCATAATCCCATATGTTTTTTGAATAATCGATATTCATTTTTTTTAAATATGAAGCGTTTTTTACAGATTGATCAGAACAAGCTCCCATGTGGATAATGGCAGAGAGAGAAGGTTTTTTTACATTAAGCCACTCAAATAGTTTTTCTCTCTCAATAATGGTTCCGAAATTTATACCTTTGTGTTCGTTTCTTTCTTGAAAACAGCTCAGTTCATCAACAGAAATAACAGACTGATGAATGCTGTTACAGTAAGAGACATATTGAGAACCGATAAAGCCAGCAGCGCCTGTAACAAGAATGGGTTTGGAAGAGTTCTTCATGTTAAAGTGAGAGATCTACTTTGGGTTTAAAAGAATGGATGTAATTTTTGAGTTCTTCTGAATGAATGGCAGCAGTTCCCATTTTTTGAACTACAATTCCTGCCGCTGCATTAGCTAGAGTCAAAGAGGTTTTAGTAGGAATATGGGCACAGAAAGAAAGTGTTAATACAGCTATAGCTGTATCCCCAGCCCCACTAACATCAAAAACCTCTCTTGTGAAAGTTGGAAGTTTAAAATAACCTTTTTTCTGGTCAAACCACGCCATTCCTTGAGCCCCCAAAGTGATCACAAGATTTTCACATTGGGTAAGATCTAGTATTTTTTCTCCTGCTTTAATAAGTGTTATTTCATTTTCAATATGAATACCCGAAAAATAAGAGGCTTCTTTTTCATTAGGAGTGAGTAAAGAAATATTTTTATACAAATGAAAATTTCTTTCTTTGGGGTCGACTGAAATGAATTTATCTTTTTTCCTTTTTAAATCATGAATCTGATTTAAAAGATTTTCATCAATGGTTCCTTTGGCATAATCAGAAATAATAACAGCATCATATTCATTCCATGTTTTTCCAAGAAACAATTTTATTTTTTGAAAATCATTTTTTGAAAGTGAAGAAGCATCTTCTTCATCAATACGTACAATTTGCTGTCTGTCAGCGATGAGACGTGTTTTTTTGATAGTGGGTTTTTCTGATGTTATAATAATACCTTGTGGGTTGATTTTTGAATTTTTAATATTTTTGAGAAGAACTTTTGCATTATTGTCTTTTCCAACATAACCACAAAGAGTGACTTGAGCGCCTAAGGTAGAAAGATTGTGGGCAAGGTTGGCTGCCCCACCTAGAACAAACTCTTCTTTTTGAATGTTAAGAACAGGAACAGGAGCTTCAGGACTAATACGATTAACCTTGCCCCAGATATAAGAATCCAGAATAAGGTCTCCAACAACAAGGATAGATTTTGATTTGAACTGATCAACATATCTTCCAAGTTGTTTTGACTTAAAATGAGCCATCTAGCACGTCGTAGCATTTGTAGAAATTTGAGTCAAAAAAATTTAAAAGAGGGCGTTCAAAATATCATCCTTAGGGGTAGGGAAGGCCTGGCCTGGGTAGTTAAGAAAAACCCATTTTTTTACGATAAGTTGTTGAAAATCTTTAAAAAGAGGGCCTAATGAAAAAATCTAATATATTCGATAAGATAAGCTTATACCTTTCTCATACTATTTGGGATTTAGACCTCCAAAGCATGTTTTTCCCTAAAAGGGTTATTTTTTATATTTTAAGACTTTTTTACCTTGTTAATGAAGGTCTTATAAAAAATAAATGTGCTGTGTGGACAACAAGCCTTGCTTTTACAACTCTGTTACAAATTGTTCCCCTTTTAGCTGTTATGTTTTATGTGTTTCAAATGATAGGTGGCATGGAATCAGTTCCAGCAACAAAGTTTTTTGAAAATTTTATTCTCAGTAATTTGACAGTAGGTGCTGGAGAACAAGTACGAGAATATTTAAGAAATTTTTCTGGGAGAATTCATTCAGGAGTACTCGGTGTTGCAGGAGTTGTTTTTCTTATACTTACAGTAGTGACCCTCATGTCTACTATTGAAAAAGCATTTAATAATATTTGGGGTGTACAAAAACATCGTAGCTTTTTTGTACGAGTCAGTGTTTATTGGAGTCTTATTACTATAGGCCCCTTACTTGCTGTACTATCATTGAGTCTTACGGCTTCTTTTCAAAGCGAATTTCTTATTCAGAAAGTTTTAGAAATTAAATGGTTAAGCTCTGGTTTTGTTTTTACATTGCCATACATTTTTTCTTCTTTGGCTTTAACTCTTCTTTACATCTTTATGCCCAATACGAAAGTAAAAATAAAATCAGCTTTAACGGGGGGTATTATAGCAGGGATTTTATGGGAGTTTTCGAAAGTTGGTTTTAGCTATGCAACCCAGCATGTGTTTACCTATGACAAGGTTTATGGTGCTATGGCTTCTTTCCCTGTCTTTCTTCTTTGGCTGTACATTACATGGCTTATTGTTTTGCTGGGAGCTGAAATTAGTTTTGCAGATCAACATATGAAAAGTTATGGAAAAGAAAAACAGGTTGAAAATGTTAATTTTGAGTTTAAAGAATATTTAGCTCTTCATATCATGCGTTATATGGGAAAACGTTTTCATTTAGGGCATGCAGAGGTTTCTGTTTCACAGATGAGTAGTGATATGAATATGCCTGTAAGGCTTGTAAATGAGATCTGCTACTATTTGTCAGAAGCCCATCTTGTCCAAGAAATTTCTCCAGATGAAGAGACTTATCAAGTGGCTCTTCCCCTTGAAAGAATTTCTGTCCAAAAAGTTTTAGATGCTCTTCGTAAACGAGGAATAAGGTTAGAAATGGAAAGCACACAAGAAAGTAAATATTTAAGAAGTTTTCTTGAAAGGCTTGAGTTAGCAACTCACAAGATGACTCAAAATACTACCTTTCTTGATATTATAAAACTCAGTATTCGAAAAAAAAACTAAGAAAGTGGCTTAAGTTTTTTAAGCGGGAAGAACATCAAGATCATAACCTTGTTTTTCATAGGCATAGCGTGCTATTTCTTTAATTTCTTCATCGTCATTATGATCTGCTCTTTTGAGATTCATTTTAATTCTGCGAAGTGAACGTTTACAAATTGCTTTTGTAATAAGGATGTGTGGTTTAGCTTTTTCAATGCCACATTTTTCAATATTAGAAGTAGCCCTCATCAGAGTTGCAATCATCATGTAAATTTCAATAGAAATTTCACTAATTCTTTCTAAAGCAAATTGTTTATCCACTACATTTTTACCATGTCTGGCAAGAACGCTTTCTGCTTTTTGAGCAAGATCGTGAATGTATTCCTCAAGGTGGGTTGTCATGTTTTTAAAAATAGGGTGTATTTTTGAAAAACGATCAATGGAAAGAGATTTTTTTACTTTTCGAACCGCAAATTCTGAAATAAGGCCGATAGATTTAATAGGTTCTTTCATAGCTTGACTTACTTCTTTAAGCCTATCTGCTGGATCTTTCATTCCAGATAAAGCAATAAATATTCTTAAAATTTCGTTCGTACCTTCAAAAATCATATTAATACGACTGTCTCTTAAAATTTGCTCATAAGGATATTCTTTCATGTAGCCATTGCCTGCACAAATTTGAAGAGCTTCATTGACCGTTCTCCATAAAGCTTCTGAGGCAAAAACTTTTGAAATAGCTGATTCTAGAGAATAGTCTGTGACCCCTTGATCAATAAGACCTGAGGTAAGATAAGTAAGGCTTTCTGTTGCATAAGCTTCTCTCATCATTTGGGCGATTTTTTTCTGAATAAGGCCATATTCACTAATGGATTTACCAAATTGTTTTCTTTCAAGGGCGTATTGGGTGCAAAGTTTAATAAGTTTTTTTTGAGCCCCTAAAATACCAGCTGCAAGGCCACCCCGGCCCGAATTTAAAACGCTCATGGCGATCTTAAAGCCTTTGCCCTCTTCCATGAGAAGATTTTCTCTAGGAACTTTGCAATTATTGAAATTCACACTTGCCGTAGAAGTACCTTTAATCCCTAGTTTTTCTTCTTCCCTTCCAGTTGAAAATCCTTCCATATCTCGTGTGACAATAAAAGTAGAAATTCTGTCTTTACCATCTTCACATTTAGTTTGAGCAAAAACAGTAAAAAAACTTGCATGATTAGCATTAGTAATCCAAATTTTAGTTCCATTAAGAATATAATGTTTACCATCGGGTGTTAGCTCAGCTCTTGTTTTAATACTAGCGGCATCACTTCCTGCAGTGGGTTCGGTAAGAGCGAAGGCTCCGATCATTTCTCCTGTTGCAAGTTTTGGGAGATATTTCTTTTTTTGTTCTTCGGTTCCAAAAAATAAAAGCCCTTTAATACCTATTGAAGAATGTGCCCCTGCTGTGAGAGCTATAGAGGCATCGTAAGCAGCAACTTTTTCAAGTGTTTGTTCATAGGCCGTTTGTGAGAACCCAAACCCACCATATTTTTCTGGAATAATAAGTCCAAAAAGTCCAAGTTCTTTCATTTTATCGATGGTTGTTTGCGGTATTTTAGCCTCTTTATCAATCTTATGACTATCAACGTGTTCTTCTGCAAACTTATGAATGGATTCAAAGAGAAGCTGAAGGCTTTCTTTTTCTTGAGGATTGATTTCAGGATAGGGATAAACCATATCTTCTAAAACATCTCCAAAAAAGAGAGCTTTAGTAAAGCTAATATGTTCGGATTTCATAATTTATTTAAAGCTATGTTTGACCTCTGTAAAAGTCAAGAACGGCTATTAATAGGGAGTTGCGATGAGCATGTGTGATGTTATCCACATATTTAAGCAGATTAGGTTCTTGAAATGACAGTGTCTTGCGCTTCATGGCTCGCTGTAGCTGTCCCAACGAACTCTCTGTCATCCCCGCGAAGGCGGGGATCCAGTATTCTATTTTATTACAAACCTTGGGCTCCGCTTTACTTCCGCTTCAGACACTGATCATTTCTTCACATATTATGAAGTGTTTATTGAATAAAAAAAACATACTGCATACGCAATAGGGGGGGGGTAAGTGGGAGGTTTTGAATATAAGATATCTGATACAAGCTACCCAGACTTATTTACAGCTCATCGCAACAACCTTTTAAGGTTTGTTGTTGAAATCTTTGATAAAGGCCGATCTTAAAGAAGCCCTTCCATCACGAGTTTCAGAAATGAGAAATTGAATTAAATTAGGTTCTTTATTATCTAGCTGTGTTTTAAAGAAATAAACGCTCGCAGCATAATTAACTTTTTCGTAAATATCATGATTGACTTCTTCTATAAGAGGTAATTGGTCTACGAAACTTTTATTAAAATGATTGGGGCGTTCTGCATCAATCCATCTTTGATAAGTGCCATTATGTCCTAAATTGTAAAAAACAAGAACAAACTTCCACATTTCTTCTTGTGAAATACCTGGCATATAGCATTCTGATTCTGCGGTTTTGGTTTTTTCAAAAATAAATCTTAAATAAGCAGCTCCATAAAGAAGATTGTTTTGATATTGGATCCATTTTTTTTCTGAGGGTTTGATATTTGCATTAAAGGTGCCATCTGCATTTTGATAGCGTAATTGAAAATCTCTGGATAGAAATCTACCTTCTTTTATAGCAAAATATTTATTATCGAGCTCTTCTTTGGCTGTGTCTTTTCCCATTTGAGCAATTCCTTGAAACTGACTGTCAGGTTGGTAAGGAGCTACATTAAAACGACTTTCTTGAAAGAGAAGAGCTACAAAAAGATGAAGTGGAATGTCATAACTACGAGCTGCAAAAATAATGGCTTGTGCTAATTGTTTATCACTCACGTTTTGAGCAGTATTGGTATCAGCAGCATTTTGTGTTTTAGAAAGAAGAATGACCTCTTCAATTTTTTCTTCTTGGGTGAGAGGAAGAAAACCTGTGATAGAGCTTACAACCCCTTCGTGACCTAAAAGAGCTACTGTAATATGCCAGTAATTTCTATCGGTTTCAACAAGAACATTAAACTGATAACCTAGTGGTTTCCAGTGTTCTTGGAAGCGAATAGGCCCTTCGATCATTCTTGAATCATAAATACCGTTATTATTAAAAATAGCATGAGCTAAAACTTCACTTTCATTTTTTACAAGAAAACCAATGTAACTTGTCTGAAGAAGCCCTTCTCCATCTGGCCAAGGAAGAGTAAATTTTACAGGACGCCACTTCCATTCAATTTTTGGATTTAATAAAGTGGTGTATACAACATCCGTTTGTTGGAGTTGAACTTTAATTTGAATTTTTTTCTTTTCAATAATTTTTGTTTCAAGATAACAAGTGACTAGAAGCTCAGGAGAAAGTCTCACGCTAATAGGAAATGCATACTTTCCATTTGTTTCCTCATATTTTTGGGCAGAATGAGGAAGGTGAATAAAATATTTTTGAATATTGTTTTGATAGTCGAGTGTGTAACCAATATCGATAGAAGAAGTTACATATCCCCCTTTAGGAAGAGGAATGCCGTATTCGTATCTTTCCCAAAGAACGGTTGTTTCGTTCGGTGTTTCACTAAAAGCTTGGGCTTGTACAAAGTACACAGCTAAAATAATGAGAATAAAACTTTTTAGAAACTTCATATTTCACCTACCCTACATTATTTTCGCCACCGTCAATTCCTATGACATTTCCTGTTAACCATGGGTTATCAGGTTCAGAAAGAGCTGCTAAGTGGCAGGCAATATCTTCGGGGGTTGTGAGTCGCTTCCCAGGATTTCTTTTTTGGCACTCTTCAACTATTTTTTCATGGCCTGGAATTTTTCTCAAGGCTGGAGTATTTGTGACCCCCGCTCTTAATGCGTTAGCCGCAATACCATAGGGAGCTAGTTCTAAGGCTATTTGTCTTATATGACTTTCAAGCGCGGCCTTGGCAGAAGAAACAGCCCCATAACTTTCCCATACTCTTTCTCCACCTGCGCTTGTCATAGCAAAAACTTTACTTCCTTTTCCTAGTAGCTTCGCTTGAAAAAGATCTTGGGTCCAATAAACAAGGCTGTGTGCCATCACATCTAAAGTCATATTCATTTGTGATGACGTTATAGAGTTTTCGGCAAAAAAAGGTTTTAAACTTCCAAATGCAAGAGAGTGAAGAAAAATCTTTATGAAACAACCCTGCATGTGAGATATAACTTCTTTACGTTTTTCTGGATCTGAAGCATTAATATTAAAAAATCTTACTTCAACTTTTTTATTTTTAAGTTCTTGAACAAGTTTTTCAACCTCTGGCAGTGTTGCTTTTCGATCTAAGTGGACGCCACAAATATTCATGCCTTGGTTAGCTAGTTCACGTGCACAAGCGTGCCCCATACCGCTCGAAGCCCCAAGAATGAGAGCCCATTTATTTTTAAGTGACATTATATTAAAACCCCCTCTCTAATAAACTTTTTAACAAAGTAGGTCTGTCGGTGATAATACCATCAACTCCCATAGAGATCAGCTCTCTCATTTCAGATTCTTCATTAATCGTCCAGACCTGAACTACAAAACCTCTTTCTTGCATAGCAGCCACCCACCTGGGTGTCACTATTGTGAGATTTTCATGACGTAGAGGAACTTGCACAGCAGAAGCCCTTGGTTTGTAAAAAGGGAGTAACCATAAATAATAGAAAGTTATGATATTTTTAATTTCTTTTTCAGCTGCGTTTGTTGCTACACGGGGTTCAAGTATCCTAACCCTTTCAACGACATTTTTAAAATTAGAAGAAAAGCATACTTGGTGAAGAAGGTTTCTTTCTTTAACCAGGGTAAGAAGTTGTTCTTGATAATCCGCATCTTCGTTTTTAATTTCTAATATCCACTTTATATTTTGGAATTTATCTAAAGCTTCTTTAACTCGAGGAATTTTAATACCCTTTCCTCGGAAAGGGAAAGTTTTTCCATTGTCTTGTGAAAAATAGAAACCAGCATCAAGTTTTTCTAATTCAGCCCAGGTTTTATCTTTGAGCAGACCTTTTCCGTTTGTGGTTCTTTCTAGAATATGATCATGAAAAAGTACGAGCACACCGTCTTTTGTTGTATGAATATCTGTTTCAATGGCTTGAACGCCCAGTTTGACCGCATTTTCGAAAGCTAAAATGGTATTTTCGGGTGCTTCAAAAGAGCCTCCTCTATGAGCTATGATTTCTAGAGGGACTACTTTTTGTACAAACGACTTTTTGTTTTGAATACGAGTGAAAGGGGCAGCTGCATATCGAGCTAAGAGAAAAACAATAACAATTAAAAACAAAATAAAAAGCATGTGTTTCATTTATAAGTAAACTTCCAAGCTAGAAAGAAAAATAATAATGCTACCATTTCTACAATATGAAAAACATCATTATGTCCTAGTGAGCCTAGTCTTACTTTGAAAATTTGTAAAAGTGCCGCAATGGCAGACACAACAAAACCTATAAAAAATAAAATACTTAATTGTTTGAAGCCTAGAGAAAATAAATGGTAGGCGAGCATGAGGCACAACCCTAGTGAAAAGACCTCATAAATAAGAAGGTGCAAAAATTGAGAACTTCCTAGAAAAACTGTCCAGAGAGCTAAACATAAGACCCCGACAGCAATGTAGTAACACCAAAAAGGAAGATAAGGCTCTTTGAAAGAATAAAGGGCTAAAGGCAAAAGTGTGAAAGCTATAACAAGGGTGAAATTAACCCCCTTCCAAATAAGAGGCATGTTATCCCATGAAAACCCGTGATAAAGACTTCCTAAAAAAGCCCCTAGTGCTATAAATAGAAAGAAAAAAGCCCACAGATAAATATTAGGTGTTTTAGGGGTGGTTGAAAAAATAAGATAACAAAAAAAAGAACTTTCAAGAACAATCAAAAAATCAGTTATAGCGGTTAAGGATTCGTTCATAATTTTTTATTCTCATACATCAAGGTGCCTATCAAGACAAATCACTCATGAAGCTATAGTACAGGGTTTACAAAGATTGTGAATCTTGTTAGTAACAAGGATTCAGGTTATTTATTCCACAATAATTATAATTCTGTTTGTTTTTTTGAAACACACAGAGAGGGAGGAAAAAATGAGTCTTGTTCAAAAAAAAGCACCTGATTTTAAAGGTCAGGCGGTTGTTGGAAAAGCTTTTAAAGAAATCAAATTGGAGGATTATAAAGGAAAATGGTTAGTTCTTTTTTTCTATCCACTTGATTTTACTTTTGTATGCCCAACAGAAATTACAGCTTTTAGTGATTCATATGATAGGTTTAAAGAACTGAACACTGAGGTTGTGGGGTGTTCTGTAGATAGCCATTTTACACACCTTGCTTGGATCAATACTTCTAGAACTCAAGGTGGACTTGGAGAATTAAAGTATCCTTTGCTTGCAGACCTTTCTAAAAAAATCGGTGCTGATTATGGAGTGCTTCTTCCAAGTGGTATTCATTTAAGAGGGCTGTACATTATTAATCCAGAAGGAGTTGTTCAATATCAAGTTGTTCATGATTTAGGTATTGGTCGAAGTGTTAATGAAACCCTTCGCGTGCTTGAAGCTTTACAACAAGTAAAAAAAACTGGTGAAGTGTGCCCAGCTAATTGGACGCAGGGTGGAAAAACAATTGTTCCTAATCCTGAAAAATCAAAAAATTACTTTCAATCAGTATGATAATACTGGGTTAAAAGGGCTGCTCATAAAAAAAGCAGCCCTTGCTTTTTTGCTATCTATTGTTGCACCCTTTTTAAATTCATGCTTAAGTGTCAGCTGGTATTGTTATGTATGACGTAATATCAATCGGTTCTGGCGCAAGTGGTATTTTCCTTGCTCTCACCTTAATCGAAAAAGACCCACATCTTAAAATTCTTGTTTTAGATAAAGGTAAAACCCTTTCATCAAGAAACCGTAAAAAAGGCGCTGATGTTGTTGAAGGTTTTGGTGGGGCTGGTTCTTTTTCTGACGGAAAGCTCGTTATGAGTATCGAGCGTGAATATGGTGGAAATCTTCAAGACTATATTCATGACCTCAATCTTTTTCAAAGACTTATGAATCGAGTGGACGAAACCTACATGAGGTTTTCTGACAATAAAGAAATTCGTGTTTACGGTGATGCTGATAAAGATATTGAAAAAATTAAAATGAGAGCAGGTCGTGCCGGACTTCACCTTTTATCTGCACGTATTCGCCATTTGGGTACAGATAACAATTACGACATTTTAGAAAAGATGTTTGTTTATCTTAAAGATAAAGTAGACATCCGATTTGAAACTGAAGCTTGCTGGGTTGTGCCTCAAGAAAAAGGTTTTAAAGTTGGCATTAAAGATCTTGCCAATAATAATGAATATCAAGAAGAGTCTAAATACTGTGTGATGGCGCCCGGGCGTCGTGGCATGAAGTTTTTTAAGAAAATTGCAAAAGATTTAGATCTTCCACTGATTAACAACCAAGTTGATATTGGGGTTCGCGTTGAAATGCCAAATTGGGTGATGAAAGATTTGTGTGATGTTGTTTATGAACCCAAACTTGTGGCGCGCACACCTAAAACAGATCTTCGTGCAAGAACTTTTTGCGTCAATTATGGCGGAGAAGTGGTTCAAGAAGAAGTAGACGGCCTTGTAACTTGTAATGGGCATAGTTATCATGATGATACTAAGAAAACGCCCAACACCAATTTTGCACTTCTTGTTTCAACACAATTTACACAGCCTTTTGATGACCCTTTTGGTTATGGGCAGGCGGTTGCAAGACAGTGTAATGCTTTAGGAGAAGGGGTTATTGTTCAAAGGCTTAAAGACCTTAAAGAAAACAGAAGATCTACTCCACGCAGAATTGTTGAAATGAATATTCAACCTACTTTAAAAGAGGCCACCCCTGGCAATTTGGGTTATGCACTGCCTTATACCCAACTTCAGGCTATTCTAGAAATGATCGAGCTTTTGGATAAACTTATGCCTGGAATAGATGGGCCAGACACCCTTCTTTATGGCCCTGAAATTAAGTGGTACTCAAGCCGAACAGAATTACATTCCAACCTTGAAACCCTCAAATACACAAATTTCTACTGCGCAGGAGATGGCGTGGGTATTACCCGTGGCATTGTTCAAGCTGCTATGTGCGGTATCATCATTGCTGAAGACATTTTAAATAAAGAAAATGCTGGTTGACCTTTTTTTAAACATTTGTTAAAACACCTCAGTCTTTAAAGCCCCTTAATGTCATTCCACGGTTTAACCGGGGAATCCATTTTTTATAGTGAAAAACATATTTCTTATAAGGTATAGTTCCGAGCTTGCTTTAAAGGGTAAAAATCGAAAAGATTTTGAAACCCTCCTTGTCCAAAATATTAAAGATAAGTTTCCTAAAAGAACAATTCAATTTAAAAAAGAACATCGGCGTCTTTTTCTAGAGACAGATCTAGATCAAGAAACGGTTAAAGAAAAACTTTTAAACTTCATAGGAATTGCTTCTTTTAGTCCCGTTACTTTAGCTCCACTTGTACTTGAAGACATTATTGAAACAGCCTTGTGTCTTGTAAAACCACATTTAAAAACGGCAGATCGAACAAGTTTTAGAGTTGAAACAAAAAGACCTAATAAAAATTTTCCTTTAAGCTCTCCTGACATGAATGGCATTTTGGGTGCTGCTCTTCATAAACAGTTTCCAGAGATGATGGTTGATTTTGACAATCCAGATATTACTTTAGGGGTCGAAATTAGAGATGATGCAGCCCATCTTTATTTAGAAAAAATTCAAGGTGGAGGTGGTTTACCTACAGGGTCTTCTGGAAAAATGGTAAGTCTTCTTTCAGGAGGAATTGATTCACCCGTTGCTTCCTGGTTTATGATGCGCAGAGGGGCAGAAGTTGTTTTTGCAACTTATCATTCACCACCTTTTCTTGAAGAAGAGGCTTATAATAAAATTTTGTCTTTAGCGAAAAAGTTAAGTGAGTTTCAAACAAGAACGAAAGTTTACCAAGTTTATTTTACGGATGTTCAAAAAGCGATCAAGCTTAATGTCCATGATCGTTATCGAACCCTTATGTATCGACGTTTTATGCACCGTATTGCTTCACGCATTGCTGAAAAAGAACAAGCCCAGGCTCTTATTACAGGCGAAGCCTTAGGACAGGTTGCAAGCCAAACCTTAGAAAATTTGATTTGTATAGGGAGTGCAACAAACTATCTTGTGATGCGGCCTTTGATTGGGTTCGATAAAGAAGAAATTATAAAAACAGCTCGAAAGATTGGAACCTACGATATTTCAATACAACCTTATGGTGATTGCTGCACCCTTTTTGCACCACAAAACCCTGCTACGAAGGGCAGATTAGAAGATATTTTAGAAATCGAAAAAAGTCTTAATGTTGAAGAATTGATCTTGAATGCTCTTGAAAAAACAAAAATCATCACTTTCTAGACGCGAGATCTCTCACTTTTGAATTCATTAGAAAAGCAGGAAAAGGACACTCTGATTTTTTCATTCCCCCCCCTTTCTATGTTTTTCAAAACTATATACTTATCGGGGGGGGCGTAAGTTTATTGACAAGTTTCAATTATAAAGGTATTATAAAAGTATGAAATATAATACAAATAAAAAATCTAGTATTACTCTTCCACCCCAAGAGCTTGAAGTTGTCAAAAAACTTATGAAATCTTTAAAGGTTAAAAGTAAGGTTGAAATTATTAGAAAAGGGCTTTTTATGCTCAAAGCTCAAACAGATCGTAAAGAACTTAAAAAAGCTTTTGCAGAGGCCGCAAAAATAACTAGAAAAGAGCTTAAAAAAGAGATTGAAGAGCTAGATCACCTCAGTGGCGAAGGGTTAGATTAAGTGGAAATCTCTCATGGCTATCTCTACCTGGCAGATTTGAGTCCTCGCTTTGGAAGCGAATCTGGTAAAGTTCGACCCGTTCTTGTCATACAAACAGATTTACTTAATGAAGAAATTCACCCATCAACATGGATTCTCCCTTGCACTACGAGACTAGCCGGGGAAAATATATTAAGGGTGACGCTGCCAAAGAATATTGCTGGAAACAGTGAAAGCTGTGAAATTATGATTGATCAGAGTAGGGCTATTGATAATAAGCGTTTTAAGAAAAAACTTAAACCTCTTCCCAAAATTGTTCTTAAAGAAGTTAAAGAAAAACTTAAGTTTTTAGGTGAGCTTTAAAGTATCGTTTTTCTTTAACTTGTAACTTTTAACCCTTTCATATAGGTATTTGAGCCACGTAAGAAGGCTTAAATGGAAACCTATAAAAAACCTCTTCTTAAGGATAGACGTTTTTGGCCTAGCTTTTGGACTCAGTTTGCAGGAGCATTTAATGATAATGTTTTCAAAAATGCCCTTGTTATTCTTATCACTTATAAATCTTATACTTTATCTTCCTTAACTCCAGAACAAATGGTGGCACTTTGTGGTGGGCTTTTTATTGTACCATTTTTTCTTTTTTCTGCATTAGCGGGGCAGCTTTCGGACAAGTTTGCAAAACACAAGCTTATGGTTTGGGTGAAGGTGGGTGAAATATGTTGCATGATTGTGGGTGCTTTTGGATTTTATTGTGAAAGTATTAATCTTTTACTACTCACCCTCTTTTTTATGGGAACACAGTCGGCTTTTTTTGGCCCAGTCAAATATAGTGTATTGCCCGAGCTTGTTCGCGAAGAAGAATTAGTACAGGGAAATGCTTTAGTAGAGTTAGGAACCTTTTTAGCTATTCTTCTCGGAACTATTACAGGTGGTATTCTCATTGGGGTGAAGGTGGGTGCTCTTTGGGTAAGTGTCATTACAATAGTCATTGCGATTCTTGGTACGTGGACTTCTTGGTTTGTAAACCCATTGCCTCCAAGAAACCCAATGCTTCACATTCGTTATGGTCTTATAAAACCAACATGGGAAATCATTAAAATTGCTAAAGAAGTTAAAAGTATTTGGCATTCTGTTCTAGGAATTTCGTGGTTTTGGTTTTTAGGAGCTGCCCTTCTTTCTATGTTTCCTATTTATGTCAAAGATGTACTTCATGCAGATGAAAAAGTTGTAACTCTTTTTCTTGCTATGTTTAGTGTGGGCGTGGGTGTTGGATCTATGCTGTGTGAAAAAATGAGCCGAGAACGATTAGAACTAGGTTTAGTTCCATTGGGTTCTATTGGAATGAGTTTTTTTGTGATTGATCTTTTCTTCGTAGGAAAACCAAGCTGGGCTTTAAGTGAGGGCCCTCTTTTTACTTTAAGCCAGTTTGTTTTCTTTCCCTCTGGGTGGAGGATACTTCTCGATTTACTTTTGTTTTCTGTTTTTGCTGGGTTTTTTATTATTCCGCTTTATACTTTTATTCAACAGCGTTCTGAAACAAAAATTCGTTCTCGAGTCATTGCGGCCAACAATATTATCAATTCACTTTTTATGGTTGGAACAAGTATTGTTTTAGCAGTTCTTTATGGTTTTGGATTTAATGCCATAGAACTCTTTTTATTTTTTGGTGTGTTAAATATTCTTGTTGCTATTTATATTTACACAGTTATCCCCGAGTTTTTGCTCCGATTTGCCTGTGTTATTATGACACGGCTTGTTTATAGGCTTGAAGTAAAAGGAATTCGTAACATTCCACAAGAGGGCCCTGCTGTTATTGTTTCAAATCATGTTACTTTTATTGATTGGCTTTTTATTGCCGCTGTCGTTAAACGGCCCGTTCGTTTTGTCATGCATTATGAATGTGCTAACATGCCTTTACTTAAATTTCTTTTTCGTAATGAGAAAGTCATTCCTATTGCAGGACACAAGGAAGACCCACACATTTTAGAAGAAGCATTGAAAAAAATTTCTATAGAATTAAGTTCGGGTGAGCTTGTGTGCATTTTTCCAGAGGGTATGATTACTCGTATTGAAAAAATTATAGCTCAAAACCCAGTTCCTGTTATTCCACTTACTCTTCATGGACTTTCTAAACCAAGCGTTGCTTTGAAAAACATATGGCGCAAAGTGGGTATTCACATAAACTCGCCCATTCACCCCCAAAACGTAACGGCAGGTAGTTTAGAAGAAATGGCACGAGCTTCACTTAAAGAAGTTCAAGAAAGTATACAGGTTTCTTAGAAAACTCAGAGTAAGTTGCTAAACTAAAAAAATATAATTTAGAACCCTTTCAAGAATATAAAAAAAGAATGAACTCTCATTGTTTTTAGTTATCTATTACATGCTGGTATCGACACCTCGTCATTGCGATTGTTCTCTCTGTCATTGCGAGCGCAGCGAAGCAATCTCATCAAAATGAAAGCTGACAAGCTTTTATTTTGATGTAATACAAGGCGCTAATGAAGAATGGGTATGTTTATATTTTAACAAATAAATTCAATAGGGTTCTTTATATTGGCGTTACAAGTAACTTGAGTAGAAGAATGGAAGAACACAAATTAAAGTTAGTTGAAGGCTTTACTAAGAAGTATAACCTCTCGAAATTAGTATATTTTGAAGAGCTTCCAAGTATTATTGAAGCTATAGAAGCTGAAAAGAAAATTAAAGCAGGTTCAAGGAAAAAGAAACTAGAACTGATTAAAAAAGTGAATCCTCAATGGACTGACTTATCACAATCATTATAAACAAATCTCCTAGAATCTTTTCAAGATTCTAGGAGATTGCCACGTCGCCCTTTGGGCTCCTCGCAATGACAAACAAAAACACACAATGACGGGAGTGCACACTTCAACTAGAAGCAGAGACGACGAGATCCCCGCTGGAGCCTGTCCTCGACCTGATCGGGGACGGGGATGGCATAAAAAATTTCAGCCTGTTGTTCATGCATTTTTAGTAAGGAAAAAACTGCTGCTGATTGATTTATTGTTTTTCCTCGGGTATTTAAAAACATATGTCTCAAGAAAAAAGCTTACAAGAAAAATATGCACCCAAGTCTATTTGCTTTGGTTGTGGTCCGGCCAATGAGAAAGGTTTAAGAATCAGAAGTTTTCCAAAGGATGATGTGGTGGTTTGTGATTTTAAACCAGAAGAACACCACAGGGCTTTTCCGGGTATGCTTAATGGTGGCATTGCAGGGGCTCTTTTAGATTGTCATTCTAATTGGGCGGCTGCGTGGCATTACATGCAAGTAAACAAATTAGAAAAACCAAATAGCACAGTGACAGCTGAGTTTTCTGTAAGGCTTTTAAAACCCGTTCCTTCCGATAAAGTTCTTCATTTAGAAGCAAGGGTGGTTGAAAATAAAGGGCGAAAAATGAAAGTTGATGCAGAGCTTAAAGCCGACGGTGAAACATGTGCGACGTGCAAAGGTCTTTTTGTTGCTGTAAAGCCGGGTCACCCAGCTTATGATCGTTGGTAATCGGAGAGATTTAAATGAGTCTCTTATATTCTTTAATTTCTTTTCTCCACACAGGAACCCCGCAGTAACGATCCCCTTCAGGGCAATAGGGTTTTTTCTCTGCCTGTTTTCGAAGATAACAAGGCGCAAGAATGTGTTTTCCTATAAGAGGAAAAACTTGATTTACTTGAACAAGCTCATCAATGCTTGAATAAAAAATTTCTTCTTGTGCGTTATAACATGTTCTTAATTTCCACTTATGATGAAAGTTTAAAAGATCTCCTGATTCTTCAAACCGAATAGCATGAGCATTAGGTAAAAGATAATGTGCATTTTCAAAGCTTTCACCTTTTTCTAAAAGTTGGTTGATGGCTTTATAAGAATTTTCCATTGTTTTTTCATAAACCTCTTCAGCCTGAGGAGTTTGTTTGATAACAAGTGGCGTAATGTAATCGGGCTTTCCATGATAGTGCGTTTCAAGCACAGGGCGAGAGCCGGGGGTCATTCTATGACGTTGTTCTTGCGAATCGGCTGTGTGGCTTAGTTTTTTTCTAAAAGTAAAATGAACATGGCACAGTGCACGAGAAAGCTTTGTGTGCATGTTTGGATTTAAAGTATCAGAAAGATAAGGATTGTATTTTGGGTTTAACACCCTTTCGATGGCCTCATGGTCTGGAAGATTTTTGTGAGGAATACCCAAGATAGTTCTTACAGACCTTGCTAAGGTATGTTCTGCATTTATTTTATAATCAATGAGTTTCGACCAACGCCCTTCAAGTGTGTGATCAAATTCTTTTGTAAAACTACTGGATTCCAGCTTTCGCTGGAATGACATAGAGGGTGTTGTTCCAAACTCTTCCATCAGTTTAAATTCTGGAGTTGCTTCAAGTGGATAAGGATCTTGCAATTCTTTTTCAAAAAGTGGGTCGTGTTTTCTAACTTCACTAATCATTTGATCGATCACAAGTTTTTGCTCGCAGGGTGTGTCAAAGATGGAAGCCATTTTATAATAACGCATTAAGGTAAGGGCACTAATGGTGTGATAAAGATAAGCATGCGTTGCGATGGGTAAACAATAACGGGCGACTTCGTAAGTTTTTTTAAGAACAAGTGGGCCCCACTTTTCTCTATTTTTAAGTCTGTGTGGAAATATTTTGTAATATTCTTTTTGAATAGTTGGTTTTACAAGTTCAATCAGTTGATTATAATTTTCCATTTGCATGGAAAGTGCATCTTCATAAATTTTTAGGTTTTCACTTTTAAGATCTGGAATATGAAAGTTATCAGGTTGCACCCTTACATATCTTTGAGAAACCTGTTCTGAATTATAAAATGGGTGAGAGTGCAAAAAACTCCAAATAAAACTTCGTGACACGGCATCCATACTAAAAACAAAGTGGGCATGCTGGCGTGTTGTGAGGTGCCCTGCTTCAAGTGTGCTTTGCGCAATGCGGTCTCTTAAGGCACGTGATTTTTCATCTTTATCAACTTCTTCTGGAGTAATAATACCCTTTGATGAATAGCAGGTTCTTGCTGTAGCTATGGAAAGATTGTAGGGTTTTGGAATGATCTCGATCAACTTGATTTTGGGAGATTTACGATTGAATTCCATGGCTTATAAAGTAATCAATGAAGATGGGTACTGCAAGGGCTTACTTGCAATTAACATAGGTTTTGATAATAAAGAAAGCAATGCAAAGAACGATGCTTAAATCCAAAATTCACAAAGCAACCGTGACAGATGTTCATCTTCACTATCAAGGAAGTATGTCTATTGATCCTCTCTTAGCGAGAGAGGCCCACATTCTTCCCTTTGAAAAGATTAATATTTATAACATTACAAATGGAGAACGCTTTAGCACCTATGCTATTTATGGCGAAGAAGGAAGTGGCGAGATCCATGTAAATGGTGCTGCTGCATGGAAAGCACATAAAGGAGATCTTGTTATTGTTGCCACTTACGCCAATTACGAACAAAAAGAGCTTCATGATTATGCACCTAAACTTGTTTACGTTGATAATAATAATCATATTATAAATACAGCTTCTCACATTGATTCACCTATCATGCCTTTAGATGAAAGAATCAAAAATCTTGCCCCACGTGGATAAAAACGAAATTGCCAATATTTTAGAAGAAATAGCTATTCTTTTAGAACTTAAAGGTGAAAATCCTTTTAAAGTAAGAGCCTTCCAAAATGCTTCGCGCACAATAGAAACCTTATCCGAAAATATTGAAGTTTTAGTCAAAGAAAAACGTCTTACCTCATTTAAAGGCATTGGAGAAGGTATCGCAGGGGTTATTACAGATCTTGTTACTAAAGGAAAAAGCAAAGAATATGAAGCCCTTAAAAAAGGCCTACCCGAAGGGCTTTTTGAAATGCTTAAAATTCCAGGCCTGGGGCCAAAAAAAGTTAAAAAACTTTATGATGTTTTGCACATTAAATCAGTTGGAGAACTTGAATATGCTTGCAAAGAAAACAGACTTTTAAAGCTTGAAGGTTTTGGAGAAAAAACGCAGAGTAAGATTTTAGAAGGTATCGGGCATTTTAAAAAATTTCAAGGTCAGTTTCTTTTTCCTCATGCTTACTTTGAAGCCCTTCAAGTGGTAGATATTCTTAAAAAAAATAAAAATGTTAAGCGCATTGAAATAGCTGGAAGTTTGCGTCGTAAAAAAGAACTTGTGAAAGATATTGATATTCTTATAAGTTCTCCACGTTGTGGAGATGTGATGGATGCTTTTGTAAAAATGAAGATGGTTAAAAATGTGGTTGCTCAAGGTGAAACAAAATCAAGTATTCATTTAACATCAGGTATTCAAGTTGATGTACGTTGTGTGAAAGACGAAGAATTTCCTTATGCACTCCAACATTTTTCAGGAAGTAAAGAGCACAATACAGCTTTACGTTCCTTAGCTAAGAAAAAAGGTTTTAAAATGAATGAATACGGTTTGTTTAAGGGAAATAAAAACACACCCTGTACATCGGAAGAGGACATTTATAAAAAATTAGGACTTTCTTTTATTCCACCCGAGCTTCGTGAAAATATGGGTGAAATTGAAGCGGCTCTTAAGGGCACTTTACCAGAGCTTGTTTCATTTAAAGATATCAAAGGTGTTTTTCATGTGCACACCGATATGAGTGATGGAAATGCCTCTTTAGAAGAAATGATTAAAGCCTGCGAGGAATTAGGCTTTGAATATGTAGGTATTTCTGATCACTCTCAATCTGCTGTTTATGCACATGGGTTAAAACCGAAGGATGTTAAAGAGCAACACAAACTCATTGATAAACTTAATAAAAAATTAAAAAACATGACTATTTTAAAAGGCATTGAGTCTGACATTTTAAAAGATGGGTCACTTGATTATAAAAACGATGTACTTTCTTCTTTTGATTTTGTGATTGGTTCTATTCACTCGCAATTTAATATGCCCGAAAAAGATATGACCAAGCGCCTTACAAAAGCACTGCAAAACAAATATTTAACGATGATCGGGCATCCTACAGGAAGGCTTATTTTAGGTCGTAAGGGTTATCAAGTAAATGTGAAAGAACTTATTAATACAGCCTCTCAAGAGGGTAAAATTTTAGAAACAAATGCAAATCCACATCGTTTTGATTTAGATTGGCGATGGGGACAGTATCTTAAAGAAAAAAAGGTGCTTACAAGCATTAATCCAGATGCACATAGTAAAGAGGGTTTAAAAGATTACGTTTTAGGAGTGGGAATTGCGCGCAAAGCATGGCTTGAAAAGAAAGATATATTAAATACAAAAAGTTTAAAAGAAGTCATGAAGTATTTAGATGTTAAATAAAAATACGAGGGCGAAAAAAATCATTCAACTTTTAAAAAAGGAATATCCAGAGGCAAAGTGTGCTTTAAGGCATAAAAACCCTTTAGAACTTCTTATAGCAACCATTCTTTCAGCACAATGCACAGATGAAAGGGTTAATATCGTTACAGAAAAACTTTTTAAAAAATATAAGAAGGCAGAAGACTATGCACGTGTTTCTCAAAAAGAATTAGAAGAAGATATCCACTCTACTGGATTTTATAGAAACAAAGCCAAAAATATTAGAGCCTGTACCAAAGATATTGTAGAAAAACATAAGAACAAAGTTCCTAACACTATGGAAGAGCTTGTTTCACTTTCTGGAGTTGGAAGAAAAACTGCTAATGTTATTTTAGGAAATGCCTATGAAACACCAGGGTTAGTGGTAGATACCCATGTTAAAAGGCTTTCCAATCGAATGGGGCTTACGAAACAAAAAGATCCTGTCAAAATAGAATTCGATCTTCACAAAGTGATACCTCAGAAAGATTGGACGATGTATTCACATCTTCTCATTTGGCATGGAAGAAAAGTGTGCACAGCCCGCAAAGCTAAGTGCGATGAGTGTTGTATTAACAAACATTGTCCAAAGATTATTTAATTTTTTCACACACTGTGTAGTATTCGGGGCCTTCCCAAAGAATCACTTTTTCAACCCACGCTCTTTTGCTATCGATGACCTCGGCCATCTTATCAAAAATGTAAGTACAAATATGTTCTGTTGTGGGGTTAGTTTTATCAAAAGGGGGAATGTTATTAATATACCTGTGATCCCAAGGGGCAATAATCTCATCCAGAGCTTTTTTTACAGGAATGTAATCGAGTGCCATACCTTCATGATCTAGCTTTGGAGCCCTTACAAAAACCTCTGCTTTCCACGTGTGTCCATGAAGAGGTTCTTCAACACCGTGATATTCACGAAGATTATGAGCCGCCTCAAAACGACGTTCTACTCGGATAAGAAATGTTTTATTTTCTATGTTCATGTTGGTTCCTTAAAGCATTTTTTATGTTTCTCATCAAGCCTTTGAGTTTAAGACGTTTAAGTGGGCTTTTTCTAAAGTTTTCTCTAAAATCACTTTCTGTCATGTACTGCCATGTTTCTAAAGGAGGGTTGTTAAAATCTTTTCGTGGGTAGAAAGATGTTTCTTTTGATACTTTCACTTTACTGTTCCAGGGGCACACATCTTGGCAAATATCACAGCCTACAATGTGGTTTCCTATTTTTTTTTCCACTTCTTTTGGAAAGTTTTCTCCTTTGTATTCTAATGTCCAATAAGAAATACATTTTGTTGAATCTAAAACACCAGGACGAGGAAAGGCTTGTGTTGGGCACGCATCAAGACACGCTGTACAAGTACCACAATGGTCTAAAACAGGTTTATCATAATCAAGCGTTAGATCTGTAAGAATTTCACCTAAAAATAAGTAAGACCCCTTTTCTTTGTTGATAAGACAGGTATTTTTTCCAATCCAACCCAGCCCTGCTTGTGCGGCATAGCTTCTTTCCAAAATGGCACCTGTATCAACATATTCTTTTGTCTGAATATTCAAACTTAATTCTTCTTTCATAAAGTTTGAAAGTTGTTTTAATTTTTCTAAAAGAATATCATGATAATCATCCCCCCAAGCATAGTTTGAAATTTTTTGTTGAGAAGGTTTTGTATAATAATTCATGCCACAGCAGATAATAGATTGAACTTCTTCTAAAATATGATGAGGGTTTTCTCGTCGTTCTTGTTTTTTGTACATATATTGAATGTCTGCTGCATAGCCTTTATCAAGCCACCATTTAAAAA
Organism: Deltaproteobacteria bacterium; assembly: GCA_016186995.1. Taxonomy (GTDB): domain Bacteria; phylum Bdellovibrionota; class JACOXK01; order JACOXK01; family JACOXK01; genus JACPKQ01. The sequence continues at coordinate 103,961 of JACPKQ010000010.1, forward strand.
AATGAAAATCTTTTTCTAGAGGACGAGCAGACGTGATACCTACAACATCAAAGCCTAAACTTAAAGCTTTGGTTTTTATTTTTTGGGTGATTGTCACGACTAGAGATTTTTTATCACAGCATCAGTAAATTGGAGGGTTGAAGCGTTACCTTTTAAATCAGGAGTGAGAACTTTACCTTCTTTAAAAGTTTTTAAAAGGGCTGTTTTAATTTTTTGAGCTGCCTTTTCCATTTGAAGATAATTAAGCATTAAACAGGCAGAAAGTAAAAGTGCTGAGGGATTTGCAATGCCACGCCCGGCAATATCAGGAGCAATGCCGTGGACAGATTCAAAAATAGCAACTTTATGCCCCATATTAGCTGAGGGGGCTAAACCCAAACCACCCACAAGGCCTGAAGTAAGATCTGATAAAATATCTCCAAAAAGATTGGTAGAAACAATCACATCAAATTGATGAGGGTTGATCACAAGCTGCATACACATATTATCAATGATTTTTTCATCAAACTCTATGTTTGGGTATTCTGGTGCAATTCTTCGCCCCGCTTCTAAAAAAAGACCGCTTGTAGCCTTTAAAATATTTGCTTTGTGTACAAGAGTTACTTTTTTTCTTTTATTCCTTATTGCGTAATCAAAAGCCCAACGAATGATTCTTTCACTTCCTTTTTTTGTAACAACAGAAACAGTTTCAGCAGATTCTTTATTGGGAGAAGTGTAACGTTCAATACCTGAATACAATTCTTCAGTATTTTCTCGAACGACCACAAGATCAATATTGTTATAGCGTGTTGGCACACCCTCAAAAGATTTTGTAGGTCTTAAATTAACATAAAGATCAAAGTGTTTTCTAAAAGCAAGATTAATACTTTTAAATCCTTCAATGGTGGGTGTTTTGAGAGGCCCTTTAAGAGCAATTTTATTTTTTTGGATGGATTCAAGTGTTTTTTCTGGCAGCGGGTTTCCGATTTTATCAAAAGCTGTTTGCCCAGCAATGTGAGTTTCCCAATCAATAGGTACTTTGGCCGCTTCTAAAACTTTGCATGCAGCCTCTGAAATTTCAGGACCAATACCATCCCCTGGTATAAGAGTTATTTTTATTGTCATAGAGGTTCCACATCCTCAGTTTAGCACTTTTTTGCATGATAGTGTTCAAAAAGCCCTCTGTCATCCCTGCGCAGGCAGGGATCCAGTATTGAGAATACAACCTTGGTTCTTGGTGGTCACCTCATATAAAGTTCCCTAGTATATTTTTCAGGCACAGCGGTTGTTTTCCCCTGCGAGAAA
>JACPKQ010000007.1 GCA_016186995.1 Deltaproteobacteria bacterium
TCAAGAACTTAAGTATCGAAAAAACACCCTCCCTACTCAGAACCAAGATTGTAGAGGTGCAAATATTGAAATAATATGGGAAGGGTGTTATGGGGAAGGGAATGATTAAAGTAGAATCTTTTTACAACCCACCGAGGAAGTTTTTTTCATTTCCATGGAAGATTTATAAAGAGGATCCGTATTGGGTTCCCCCACTTCTTATAGAACAAAAAAAAATTCTCAATCGAAAAAAAAATCCACTTTGGAAGAACGGAGAAATCGAATTTTTTTTGGGTTTTAAAGATTGAAAAATTGCGGGTCGAGTGGCTGCTATTTTAAATGGGCATCATAATGAAGTAACGGGTGAAAACGCTGTTTTTTTTGGTTTTTTTGAATGTATCCAAGATCAGGAGGTAGCGAATGCTCTTTTAGATACTGTTCTCAACTGGGGAAAAAAGAAGGGCCTTACTCTCCTTAAGGGTCCCACAAGCCCAACTATTAATGATGATTCTGGATTACTTATAGAGGGTTTTGATTCTTCTCCTTATATTATGATGTCTTATAATCCACGGTATTATCAAAATTTGTTTAAAAATTATGGTCTTTCTAAAGCAAAAGATCTTTTTGCTTATTTTATGGATGTGACTCAAAGAGAAGTTTATGAAACACAAAAAATTGTTGAGCTTTCACAAGTAGTTCGAGAACGCGAAAAAGTAACAGTTCGAAATGTTTCACTTAAAGGAGATATAGAAAAAGACCTCCAGTTTGCTTATGAAATTTATAATAGTGGGTGGAGCAAAAACTGGGGTTATGTTCCTATGACCTTGGAAGATATTCGATTTCTTATACAATCACTTAAAAGTGTGGCCATTCTTGATTTTACATTTATTGTGGAAGCGGGTGGTGTGCCAGTCGGGCTTTGTTTTGCAATACCTAATCTCAATGAAATTTTAAAAAATATCCATGGAAGACTATTACCTTTTGGGTGGTGGAAGCTTTTGAGAGGTTTTAAAAAGGTTTCATCCTTAAGAGTTTTTGCTTTGGGTGTTAAAAAAGAATATCATGCAAGAGGTTTAGGTGTTGTTTGTTATCATGAACTTATGGAACGTACTAAAAAATATAATTTTACAGAAAGTGAACAATCCTGGATTTTAGAAGATAATCACATGCTTAATAAGGCTATGGAGCATATGGGCGCCTTTGTTTATAAAAGATATAGAATTTTTGAAAAGAAAATATGAAAGCTCAGCCATTTTATCTTGGAGGCGAGTGGAAAGAGTCCCAAGAAGTTATCGAGATCAAAAACCCTTTTAATGGGAAGATCGTTTCGAAGGTATGCCAAGCACAATCTCAAGATATACTTTTTGCAGTTCAAACAGCTCATAACATATTCCCAAAATTAAAATCACTTTCTTCTTTTGAAAAAGCCTGCATTTTAAAGAATATAGTTAAAGGGCTTCTCGAGGAAAAAGAAACTCTTGCAAAATCCATTACCCAAGAGATGGGAAAACCCTTAAAAGAATCCTTAAATGAAGTTTTAAGGGCGCTCAATACATTTGAAATAGCAGCTGAGGAAGTAACACGTTTTGGGGGTGAATGGATCCCTTTAGATACAACACCCACTTCTTTAGATAGAGTAGGCCTTTCAAAACGTTTTCCAGTGGGCGTTGTGTGCGGGATTACTCCTTTTAATTATCCTTTAAATTTAGCCTCCCATAAAATAGCACCTGCTTTAGCTGTAGGAAATCCACTTATTTTAAAACCACCGCTACAATGCCCTACAAGCTCTCTTCTTTTAGCTAAAATTATTGAAAACTCCGGTTTACCCAAAGAAGCTTTCAGTGTTTTACCTTGTTCTAATGAGCTCGCGGAAGCTTTAGCTTTTCATCAAAATATTAAACTTATTAGTTTTACAGGAAGTGCTCATGTGGGTTGGTATTTGAAACAAAAAGCACAAAAACAAAAAGTTATTTTAGAATTGGGCGGTGTTGCTAATCTTGTTGTTGATGAGGATGCTGATTTAAATGATGTTGTTAAGCGTTGTCTTATGGGTGCTTTTACAAATGCAGGGCAATCTTGTATTTCAACACAGAGAATTTACGTTCATCATCGTATTTATAAAAAGTTTTTAGAACTTTTTATTCCCCAGGTTCAAAAATTAAAAATGGGAAATCCTTTAAATCTTAAAACAGATTTGGGTCCTCTTGTTACGCAGAAAGCTGCAGAACGAGTGGAAGAATGGGTTAACGAGGCTGTAAAAAAAGGTGCAAAACTTCTTTGTGGAGGAAAAAGAAAAAAAACTTTTTATGAACCTACTGTTTTAACAGGGGTAAAAGAAAATATGAAAATTTCATGTGAAGAAATTTTTGGCCCTGTGTGTTTTGTGAATTCTTTTACCCATTTTGATGATGTTTTAAAAACAGTTAATAACACACCTTTTGGTTTACAAGCAGGACTTTACACACAAGATATCCAAAAAATTTGGAAAGCCTATGAAGTTTTAGATGTGGGGGGACTTGTGGTGGGTGATACCCCTACATTTAGATTAGATCACATGCCCTACGGCGGTATTAAAGATTCAGGGGTAGGGAGAGAAGGGCTTAAATATGCTATGGAAGAAATGACAGAACCTAAACTTCTTGTATTGCGCAAACAATGAATCTCTCATGGATATGTGTCATCCCTACTCTCTCATGGACTCGAATTCTCCACATGTAGTGAAGCATATTTTCCAGAAAGTGTTGTAAAAAAACAACATATACCCTGTCTTAAAAATATCTTGAAGTTTTTAACTTATTGAAATAATTCGTTATTTATTTTTGGCACGAAGCTTGCCTTTAGTTTTTAGAGAGAAATATGATTTTAACACAAAGAACAATCCAAAAAAGCATTTCTCTTTCAGGTAAAGGACTTCATTCAGGGAAGGTTGTTAAAGTTTATTTACATCCAGCCCACACCGATTCTGGAATTGTTTTTAAAAGAACTGATATTAAGAATGCGCCACTTATTCCAGCGCGTTCTGAATACGTGGTTGATACAACCATGGCTACGACATTAGGTAAAAAGGGCATTTCGATTGCTACCGTTGAACATCTTCTTTCAGCAATAGCAGGGCTCCAAATTGATAATATTCGAATTGAAGTTGAGGGTCCTGAAATACCTATTATGGATGGGAGCGCTCATCCTTTTTTTGAAGCGCTTCACAATGCGGGTCTTAAAGAGCAAAAAGAACTTAAAAAGTTTCTTGTTATTACAAAACCTGTTGCCGTTAGAAATCAAGATCGGTTTTGTTATCTCTTTCCTTCTAAACAATTTAAAATTACATGCCGTATTGAGTTTCCTCAAAAATGTATTGGTAAACAGCGTTTTGAGGTCAGTTTTCCTCTTTTTTCTAAGAAAGAATCAAATGCTTGTGATCATTCTCATGGGTATAAAAATGGGAATGGAAAGGCAAAAAATGGAAATGGACAAAGTCACTTTGCAGATATTTCAGAGATTTTTTTTGAAGAGATTAGTCGAGCTCGGACATTTGGTTTTTTAGAAGAAGTTGAAATGCTTCAAAGAAAAGGACTCGCTTTGGGGGGTGGGCTTGAAAATGCTGTTGTTATTGATAAAGACACTATTCTTAACAAAGAAGGTCTTCGTTGGCAGGATGAGTTTGTAAGACATAAAGTTTTAGATGCTATGGGAGATCTTTCTCTCTTAGGAATGCAGATTATAGGGCATCTAGTGACTTACCGTTCTGGACATTCTCTTCACCATAAACTTGTTGAAAGAACACTTAAAAATAACAGTAATTGGAAGATTATGACTTTTGAGGAAACAACCTCTGGAGAAGAAGAGTTTTTTTTAAGTCGATCCTTAAGCCAAGTGAGGGCCTTCCTTTAGTCCTTTAAATGTTGCAAAAATGCAACATACTTCTTGCCTTTCTTAAAGCCTTTATTATATCGTTGAAAAGTGCAGAAGAATGATTCTTTAAATCGTGAGTTTTGTGCAGAGCAAAAACGCCGTAAGAGAGAGAAAAAGCTTATTTTTTTCATCTCTTTAGGGTTTGCTTTTCTTACGATTTTAGAGGTTTCACTCAGTGAGCTTTCCGAAAAACTCTCTGTGACAGCCTCTTTATTCTTTTTTATTGTTGTTAACATTAACATTATTTTACTGGGGCTTCTTATATTTTTAGTTTTTCGAAATTTTATTAAATTACTTCTTGAAAGAAAGGATCGTGTTTTTGGCTCTAAACTTAAATCTAAGCTTATTGTTGTTTTCCTTGGTTTTGCACTTATTCCAACCATTCTTCTTTTTACTATTTCTGCTTTCTATATTCACAACAGTTTTGGTAAATGGTTTAACTCCCATATCCAAACATCTCTTAAAAGTGGTGCAGAAATATCCGAAACTTATTATGAAAATCTTAAAAAGTTAGGACGAGATTTTGGAGAAACTGTTTCTCATTTTATTGCTCGAGAAAAATTGTTTAGAGATTCTAAAAAAGATTTTTTGAAGAAAACCCTCAAAGATTTTCTAGAAAACTATCATCTTGCTTCTTTAGAGTTATATCAAAAAGATTCAGGGCAATATTCTGAATTTGTACACCCCAAATATACAGATTATGGATTCCCAAGACCTCCTGAGGTTTTTTTAAGTAATGCTTTAGAAGGATATGAAAACCAATTTATTCAAAGTATCGGAAAAGGGAATTTAGTAAGATGTATTTTTCCTATTTATCAAGATACTAAACAAGAAAAGCCTTCAGGTGCTCTTGTACTTAGTTTTTTTGTACCTTTAAGTTTAGTTCTTAAGATAGAAAAAATTCAAAACACTTATCAAGATTATGCAGCTACCTCACCTTTTGCTTCCTCCATTCAATCGAGTTATTTTCTCCTTCTTATTCTTATAACCCTTCTTATTATGTTTACTGCTACCTGGTTTGGTTTTTATTTGGCCCGTCAACTTATTATTCCTCTTGAAAGTTTAGCCGAGGCAACAAAAGAAATTGTAAAAGGGAATTTAGATATTCAGTTAGATCAGGTTGGATCGAAGATGGCTACAGACGAGTTTAATATTTTAGCAACGTCTTTTAATAAAATGACGCAAGATTTGAGAAAAAACAGGGGAGAAATAGACAAAGCACATAAAACTCTTAAAACAGCAAATCGTGAACTTTATCAAAGACATAAATATGTTGAAGCCATTTTAGAAAATGTAGCAGCCGGTATTATTTCATTAGATGCTTTTGGTATTGTGACCACGATGAATAAATCAGCTCAAAATATATTTAATGTTGATACAAAAAATATGATTGGAAAACATTATAGAGATATTGTTGGGGATGAGTATATTAAACAAGTCGATGAATTTATCTGCGATATTATTGAGAATGAAAAAATTAATTTTCATAAAAAGGAGTTTTCTTTTACTAGGGGGGGTAAAGAATTCTCACTTTTAGCAAGTGTTGCAACTGTTCGAGATGAAAATGGAGATTATATTGGTATGGTTGTTGTTTTAGAAGACTTAACTGAAATGATAGATATTCAAAAAGCAGCCGCCTGGAGAGATGTTGCTAAAAGAATTGCGCATGAGATTAAAAATCCGCTTACTCCGATTAAGCTTTCAGCACAACGTTTAAAGAAAAAACTAACTCAACAAGAAGATGCCGATTTAATTCATATGTGTATTGATACCATTATTCATGAAGTTGATGGGCTCAAAGACTTAGTGAATGAATTTTCTGATTTTGCAAGATTGCCGCGACCTCGTTTTTCTAAAATATCTCTTAAAGAGATTGTTGTAGAAGTTGTTTCTCTTTACCAATCTGCTCACGAAAAAATTAAATTTATTTTTAAGGAAATGGAAACAACCCCGCTTGTTTATGCAGATAGAGAACAAATACGGAGAGTGTTTATTAATTTGGTTGAGAATGCACTTGATGCAGTGGGGAAACAAGGAGAAATTAGTTTTTATCTGAAATATAATAGTATTTTAGATATTGTTATTATTGAAGTTTGCGACAATGGAAAAGGTTTTGACGATGCTTTAAAATCAAAAATTTTTGAACCTTATTTTACAACAAAAACGAAAGGAAGTGGTTTAGGGCTTGCTATTGTTCAGAGAATTTTGAAAGAACACGGCGGCATTATCCGAGTTTATAAGAATGATCCACAAGGATCAAAATTTATTATAGAACTACCAGTTCAAAATAAAACATATTTTCTTGCGCAAGATAAGACTAGTAACACGGGATATTTTACAGAAACATGAGACTCAGAAACATTTTAATAATTGATGATGAATTAAGTATTCGCGAAACCCTTTCTGGGGTTTTAAAAGATGAAAACTACAAAGTATGGACAGCCCATAACGAGGTTGAAACTCTAAGAGTTTTATCTCAAGAAGATATCCATGTTGTTTTTCTAGATATTCTCATGAAACCTGTTGATGGTATAGAACTTCTTAAAAGAATTAAAGAAAGATATTCAAAAGTGATCGTGATTATGATGAGTGGGCACGGCACTATTGAAACAGCGGTGCAGGCTACAAAACTCGGTGCCTATCATTTTATTGAAAAACCTCTGTCTCTTGAAAAAATTCTTGTTATTTTAGAAAATGCATTTCAGAGTAAAGAATTAGAAGAAGAGAACGAAAGATTAAGGTTAGAAAAATACCAAAATGTTGATCTTATTGGACGTTCTCAAGCTATTTCCAAAATTAGAGAGTTTATTAAGATGGTGGCCCCCACAAATAGTTGGGTTCTTATTTCTGGGGAAAATGGAACAGGAAAAGAAATGGTAGCACGGAATCTTCATCATTTAAGTTTGAGATTTCACCGTGAATTTGTCGCAGTGAATTGTGCTGCTATACCAGAAAATCTCATTGAATCAGAGTTATTTGGTTATGAAAAAGGTGCTTTTACGGGTGCTTATTCTCAAAAGAAAGGAAAGTTTGATTTAGCAGATGGTGGAACTCTTTTTTTAGATGAAATTGGGGACATGAGTCTTCATACTCAATCTAAAGTTTTAAGAATTTTGCAAGAACAAAAATTTGAACGCGTGGGTGGAACAAAAACAATTGAGGTTGATGTGCGTGTGATAGCTGCTACGAATAAAGATCTTAAAAAAGAGATTGGAGAGGGGCGTTTTCGAGAAGATCTTTATTATAGACTTAATGTTATCCCTTTTCATATTCCTCCTTTAAGAGAGCGCAAAGAAGATATTAAACCATTAGCTCACTTTTTCTTAAGTGAAATAGCGTTAGAAAATAATAAGGGAAATATAAAAATCACTGACAGAGCTTATGAGAGGTTGTATCAGTATGATTGGCCAGGTAATATTAGGGAATTAAGAAATCTTATCGAAAGGTTTGCTATCATGTCTCAAACAGAAACTATTGATGTAGAGGGTGTTGTATTACCAACAGAAAGATTTCAAAGTGGAAATTTTTCTAGCGATTTCAGAAGTGCTCGTGAAAATTTTGAGAAAAAATTTATTGAGGAAAAATTAAAAGAGTTTAATGGTAATATTTCAAAGACAGCACAATCCATTGGTGTAGAAAGAAGCCATTTACATCGAAAAATTAAACAGTACGAGATAAAAGTAGACTAAACAATGAGATATTCTCAATATTATATTCCAACTCTTAAAGAGGTGCCTAAAGAAGCTGAGGTTATGAGTCATAAGTTGATGCTACGTTCAGGTATGATTCGAAAACTTTCTTCAGGCGTTTTTACATATCTTCCAACAGGACTTCGTTCTTTAAATAAAGTTTCTCAGATTGTTCGAGAAGAGATGAATCGTGCAGGAGCTTGTGAGCTTCTTATGCCTATGGTGCAACCTCGAAGTCTTTGGGATGAAACAGGCCGCTGGGAACAAATGAAGGGTGTGCTTCTTCAGTTTCAAGATAGAAAGGGGAGTGATTTTTGTTTAGGACCTACTCATGAAGAAGTCATTACTGATTTGGTGAGAGGAGAACTTCGATCTTATAAAGACCTTCCTAAGACACTGTATCAGATTCAAACTAAATACCGTGATGAGATTCGACCTCGTTTTGGTCTTATGCGGGGGCGAGAGTTTCTTATGAAAGATGCTTATAGCTTTGATCGCACAAAAGAGGATACTTTCAAATCGTATGAAGTTATGAGGGAAGCTTATAAAAAAATTTTTTCTCGTTGTGGACTTCAATTTCGACCTGTATTAGCTGATTCTGGTGATATTGGTGGAAGTCTTTCTCATGAGTTTCAAGTATTAGCGCACACGGGTGAAGATCGTCTTTTAAGTTGTACAAAATGTGATTATTGCTGCAATGTTGAGGTTCATAATGGGAAAAACCAATGTCCACAATGTCGTGGAGAACTTGAAGAGCTTCGGGGTATTGAAGTAGGGCATATTTTTTATTTAGGAACAAAATACAGTGAGAAAATGAAGGCTTTCTTTATTGATGAGGATAATAAAGAAAAACCTTTTGAAATGGGGTGTTACGGTATTGGTATTGGAAGAACTATTGCAGCTGCGATAGAGCAAAACCATGATGAGAAAGGAATTAAATTTCCAAAAGCACTGGCTCCTTTTGAGGTGGTTCTCATTAATCTAGATCCAGAGGATGTAAAAACTTCAGAAAAAGCAGAAGAACTTTATCAATATCTCGTAAAACATAAGATCGATGTTCTTTATGATGAAAGAAAAGAAAGACCTGGTATTAAATTTAACGATGCTGATTTGATGGGTATTCCTTTACATATTGTTTTAGGAAAGCGTGGACTTCAAAATCAAAAGATTTCTATAAAAAATCGTTTTACAGGTGGTTCATCTGAAGTTGAGTTATCTCATATTGAGAAAAAAATTTTAGAGAGTCTTAAGTAATGAGTAATCTTATTGTTTCACTTGAAACACATTCTTTAAATGAAACTCAAAAGCTTGTTGATACATTAGGACAAGAAGTGAGTTATTATAAAGTAGGACTTCCTCTTTTTGTGAAAGAAGGAGAAGTGATACTTAATTTTCTTCACACATTAAACAAAAAAGTTTTTCTCGATTTAAAATTTTATGACATTCCCTCTGTAACAAAGCGCGCGGTCGAAAGTGCGTGTGATAAAGGTGTATTCATGGTTAATGTGCATGCTTTAAGTGGAGAAAAAACTCTTAGAGAAGTAGCATCGCTTAAAAATAAATACCCAGAAACTCAATTCATTGGGGTGACGTTACTTACAAGCTATTCTGAAGTTGAATTACATGAAGAAGGTTTGTTACAGCCTCATGAAACAGTTGAAAAAAGAGTTTTAAAGTTAGCCCAAAAAGTTAAAGACTCAGGACTTCACGGAGTTGTAGCCTCAGTTTATGAAACAAAAAAAATTAAAGAAAAGTGTGGTCATCAATTTTTAGTTATCACTCCAGGCGTTCGTTTGGACAAAAATAAAACAGATGATCAGTCTCGGGTGGCACCTGTTTCAGAAGCGCTTTCTGCAGGAGCAGATTATCTTGTAGTGGGGCGCCCTATCTGTCATGCAAAGGACCCCAAGGTAGCAGTTCAGTCTTTTCTGGAAGCATTGAGAATCTAAAATAAATTGACAGTTTTTGAATTATGTTTTTATCTGAGGTAATCTTTCAAGGATTCTTTCGAGGGATCTTTGTGTTGTGAAACGTGAAGTATGTGTTTATGTGGTAGAGATGCTGGCGTAGCTCAGTTGGTAGAGCAGCTGATTTGTAATCAGCAGGTCGCGGGTTCGAGTCCCATCGCCAGCTTGTTCTTTGGTGCGGGAGTAGCTCAGCTGGCTAGAGCATCAGCCTTCCAAGCTGAGGGTCGCGGGTTCGAATCCCGTCTCCCGCTCCATTTTTTTTCTATTGTATTGTATGGAGAGATACCCAAGTGGCCAAAGGGGACAGACTGTAAATCTGTTGGCGTTAGCCTTCGGAGGTTCAAATCCTCGTCTCTCCAGTTTTTTGGGCTCTGCCCACGTAGCTCAGTGGTGGAGCACTTCCTTGGTAAGGAAGAGGTCATCGGTTCAATCCCGATCGTGGGCTTTTTGTTATGATAGGCCAGTAGCTCCAACGGTAGAGCACCGGTCTCCAAAACCGGGTGTTGGGGGTTCAAATCCCTCCTGGCCTGCCACTTTACATAGATGTAAACACGAGCAGTGCACCCTCCCTACTCAGACCAAAGCACTTAAGAACCTGTGGAAATTCAAAAAAGTATTTACAAATGTTTTTAAGCGTATATAGATAAGAACTTTACAATGGGGATTCTATGCAAAATCAAAAAATAGTTTCAGCTACATTGGTTGGTTTTGGAGTTGCACTCTGGTTTGTTTTAAATGCTGGAATTGTTAAAGTTTTTGATCACTATGACTTGACTTTCGGTGTTTATGATGCGATTAAACATGCGATTCCATTGCTAGTTTCGGCAGTGAGTGTTTTTGTTTTATTAAAGAATGTAACTGTTACAAATTTTCTGACTGAAGTGGTTGTAGAGTTGAGAAAGGTAACATGGCCATCTTCTAAAGATACATGGTCTGCTACCTTTGTCGTTATTGTGTTTGTAATTATTATTTCTTTTATATTAGGGGCGATGGATTTGGGTTGGGCTTATCTTGTTCAAAAATTAATTATTAGGTAATTTCTCATGAATGAAGAAAATAAAAAGCTTGAAGAAAGTGGTGTAGAGAATCAACAAGAGGAAACACCCGTTTCTTCACAACCGCAACCAGAAATTCTCAAGAATGAAAATTTAAAGTGGTATGTTGTTCATACTTATTCAGGTTTTGAATCTCAAGCCAAACAAGCTCTTCAAGAGAAGATTAAAAATGGAGCCTTTGAAAAATCTTTTGGAGATATTCTTGTTCCTATTGAAGAAAGTGAAAAACTTGTTAAAGGAAAAAAACGTAAAACTTCTCGAAAGTTTTTCCCAGGCTATATGATAGTGCAAATGGAATTGAATGAAGCAACATGGCATCTTGTGAAAGCAACACCTAAGGTCACAGGTTTTGTGGGTGGACTTCAGAATCCTACACCTGTTTCTGAAAAAGAAATTCAGCTTATTCGGGATCAAATGTCTGGTGAGGTTGCTCTTTCAACATTAGAAACAAGTTTTCAAGAAGGTGAAAATGTAAGGGTTGTTGAAGGACCTTTTGCTAACTTTAATGGTGTTATTGAAGAAGTGAAACCTGATAAGCAAAAAGTAAAAGTTTTAGTGAGTATTTTTGGACGTTCAACCCCTGTAGAATTATCCTATTCTCAGGTGGAAAAAGCATAGAGGTTAATTATTATGCCACCAAAAAAAGAAATTACAGGTCTGATTAAACTTCAGATTCAAGCAGGAGCCGCAAACCCTTCACCACCTGTTGGACCAGCTTTAGGTCAACATGGTGTCAATATCATGGATTTCTGTAAGGCTTTTAACGACAGAACAAAAGATCAAAAAGGAATGGTTATTCCTGTTGTTATCACGGTCTATAAAGATCGTACTTTTTCTTTTATTACAAAAACGCCACCAGCAGCTATTCTTCTTTTAAAAGCTGCGGGAATTCAAAAAGGTTCTGGAGTGCCTAATAAAGAAAAAGTGGGAAAAGTAACAAAAGAGCAAGTGAAGCAGATTGCAGAAACAAAAATGCCTGATTTAAACGCCAGGGACATTGGCGCAGCTATGAGGATCATTGAAGGGACTGCACGTAGTATGGGAATTGAGGTTAAGTAATGGGGAAAAGATATAAAAATAATTTTAAAAAAGTGCAACAAGATAAAAACTATACACCCGGGGAAGCTTTTCAGATTTTAGATAGTTTTGAAAATGCTAAGTTTGATGAAAGTATTGATGTGGCTATCCGACTTGGTGTTGATCCTAAGCAATCAGATCAGATGGTACGTGGATCTGTTGTTTTACCTCATGGTACAGGTAAGAAGATAAAACTTCTTGTATTTGCCAAGGGGGATAAGCTTAAAGAGGTTGAGTCTCTAGGAGTTGATTATGCTGGTGGAGATGAGTTTATCAGTAAAATTCAAGGGGGTTGGCTTGATTTTGATAAAGTTATTGCAACCCCTGACATGATGAGTTCAGTGAGTAAAGTTGCAAAAATTTTAGGTCCTAAGGGCCTTATGCCTAATCCAAAGTCGGGTACAGTGACTTTTGAAGTTGCAAAAGCAGTTGAAGATGAGAGGAAAGGTAAAGTTGAGTTTAGAATTGATAAGAGTGGGATTGTGCATACAAATATTGGTAAAAAATCTTTTGGCTCAGAGTTAAAGTAGATCCTATGAAGGTTATTTCATGATGGGGTGGTTAAGAGAGAAAGGTTGTAAATATGAATAAAGAAGAAAAAAAACAGAGTGTCGCGGAATTAAAAGATCGGTTTCAAAATTCAATTTGTGCTATTGTAGCTCATTATCGAGGCCTTACAGTTTCTCAAATAACAGATTTGAGGCAGAAACTTCATAGAAATAAGGACGAGCTTAAAGTTATTAAAAATAGGCTTGCTAAAATTGCTTGCAAAGATACAGAGTGGGAGATTTTGAATGAAGATTTTATAGGGCCTAATGTTGTTGGATTTGCAAGTAGTGATCCTGTAGGTTTAGCAAAAATTTTTGTTGAGCTATCGAAAGAAGAAGACAGTAAGCTTCAATTAAAAACAGCTGTTTTGAAGGGCAAGAAACTTTCATTAGAGCAGATAGCAGATCTTGCAGCTCTTCCAGGTCGTGAGCAATTGTTAGCTCAATTTTTAAGTGTTCTTCAAGGGCCTGTAAGAGGTTTAGTCACTGTTTTAAGTGGTATTCCTAGACAGTTTGTACAAGTCCTTGAGGCGGTATGTAGGGCTAAAGAAAAGGATGGGTCTGTATAATTATTGATGAATAGATTAAGGCATAAAGAAATAAAAAAAAATGTTTAAGTCAAAATATGATTTAAATTTAAGGAGGAAGAGGTACTATGACAGCAAAAGCAATGACAAAAGCAGACGTAGTTGAATTTGTAAAAGGTATGAACGTTCTGGAATTATCAGAACTCGTCAAAGAGTTAGAGGAAACATTTGGTGTTTCAGCTCAAGCTCCTGTGATTATGGGTGGTGCAGCTCTCGGTGCAGCTACAGCTCAAGCAGCTGAAGAAAAATCAACATTTGATCTTGTTCTTAAAGCTTCAGGTGAGCAGAAAATCCAGGTTATTAAAGAAGTTCGTACCATCACAGGTTTAGGGCTTAAAGAAGCTAAAGATCTTGTAGAAGGGGCTCCAAAGACGGTGAAAGAAGGGGTCTCTAAAGAAGATGCTGCCAAATTTAAACAGCAGTTAGAAAAGGTTGGGGCTACTGTCGAGCTTAAATAACATTGAAGAATTTTATTGAAACGCCTATTTTGAAGGGAGTGTCGAAGTAGGTGTTTGTCTTATTTTTCAAATAATAAGGAGAAGAGGTCCATGGGTGAGTTAATATCTCATAGAAGGCGTCAACGTAAGAGCTTTGAAAAAATCCCCCAGATTGTTGAACTTCCAGGGCTTATTGATGTTCAAAGAAGATCATTTGAAGAGTTTCTTCAAGAGGGGATACCTTCAGCAAAAAGACAAAATGTGGGATTAGAAGCTGTTTTTAGAAGTGTTTTCCCCATTGAAAGTTTTGAGGGAACAGCTTCATTAGAATATGAAAATTATATTTTAGAAACTCCTAAATATGATGTAGGGGAGTGTCGTGATCGAGGTATGACTTATGCATCTCCTTTAAGAGTCACTGTAAGACTTCTTGTATGGGATGTTGACGAAACAACAGGAGCAAAGACTATTCGTGATGTCAAAGAACAAGAAGTTTATTTAGGTGAAGTTCCTCTCATGACCGAAACGGGTTCTTTTATTATTAATGGAAATGAAAGAGTTATTGTCAGCCAATTACACCGATCTCCTGGTGTTTTTTTCTCTCATGATAAAGGAAGTACTCATGCTAGTGGTAAGCTTCTTTACTCAGCACGAGTTATTCCTTATAGAGGAAGTTGGATAGATATTGAGTTCAATCATAAAGATCTTATTTTTGTAAGAATTGATCGTCGCCGAAAAATGCCTGCTACAGCTTTGTTAAAAGCTTTAGGATATTCTACCCAAGATCTTATTAAGTATTATTATCAATCTGAAACTCTTTATTTAGCAGAAGATTCTTATTCTAAAAGTATTGAGTGGAATCTTCTCAAAGGCCAAAGATCCACATTTGAAATTAAGCACCCTAAGACAAAGAAAGTTCTTGTTAAGAAAAATAGAAGATTCACAGAGCGTGCGCTTGAAGAAATGAAAAGTGCTGGGCTTAAAGAAATTCCTATAGATATTGAAGAGGTTGTTAAGAAAATTTGTTATGAAGATATTATTGATAAGAAAACTGGAGAAGTTCTTTTAAGTTGTAATCAAAAATTGACAAGATCGATGCTTAAAGATCTTCAAAAGAAAGGTGTTAAAGAAATTAAGATTCTTTTTGCTGATGATCTTAATAGAGGAGCTTACATTTCTGAAACACTTGCAAGTGATAAAGTTGAAAGTACAGAAGAGGCTCTCATTGAAATTTATAGGAGACTTCGCCCAGGGGATCCTCCCACTTTAGAAGCTGCAAAAAATTTATTTGAAAATTTATTTTTTAATCCAAGTCGATATGATCTCTCAAGGGTAGGACGTCTTAAATTAAACCATAAATTTAAGTTAGACATCCCCATAGAAACAACAGTTCTCACAAAGAAAGATATCTTGGAAACACTTCGATATCTTGTAGAACTTAAAGATGGTCGAGGAAAGATTGATGACATTGATCATCTTGGAAATAGACGTGTAAGATCCGTTGGAGAACTTATTGAAAACCAATTCCGAATTGGTTTAGTACGAATGGAAAGAGGAATTCGTGAAAGAATGAGTCTGCAAGAAGTTGAAACACTTATGCCTCATGATCTTGTGAATTCAAAACCCATTCAGGCTGTGATGAAAGAATTTTTTGGAAGCAGCCAACTTTCTCAGTTTATGGATCAAGTGAATCCTCTCGCTGAAATTACACATAAACGCCGTCTTTCTGCTTTAGGTCCCGGGGGTCTTACTCGTGAAAGAGCAGGTTTTGAAGTTCGGGATGTTCACTCCACACACTATGGTAGGATTTGTCCTATTGAAACTCCTGAAGGTCCAAATATTGGACTGATTTCTTCATTGTCTACCCATGCAAGGGTGAATCCATATGGTTTTATTGAAACACCTTATAGAAAGGTGGTAGGCAAAAAAGTGACTGATGATATTGAGTATTACAGTGCCCTTAATGAAGAAGATCATGTTATTGCTCAAGCTAATGCACAAGTCAAAGGTGGTAAGCTTGTATCTGATTATGTGACATCACGTAAGGCAGGAGAGTTTATTATTACAGGAGCTCAAGATGTGGATCTTATGGACGTTTCACCTAATCAACTTGTCAGTGTTGCAGCAGCACTTATTCCATTTTTAGAGCATGATGATGCAAACCGTGCCCTTATGGGTTCTAATATGCAACGTCAAGCTGTCCCTCTTTTAAAACCTAGATCTCCACTTATTGGAACGGGTATGGAAAAAAAGGTGGCCAGTGATTCTGGAGTTACACTGAGAGCCAAGAGAGATGGGGTTGTTGAAAGTGTTGATGCTTCAAGAATTGTAGTTAAAGCAAAAACAAAAGCAAGTGATGCAGATATTGGTGTTGATATTTATAAATTAGATAAATTTCGAAGATCAAATCAAGGTACTTGTGTGAATCAAAAACCCATTGTTAAAGAAGGAGATAAAATTCAAAAAGGTGAAGTTATTGCAGACGGAGCGGCTACCCATTTAGGAGAACTTGCTCTTGGGCAAAATATCACTGTCGCTTTTATGCCTTGGGAAGGATACAACTTTGAAGACTCTATTCTTGTAAGTGAAAAACTTCTCAAACAAGATATTTATACTTCTGTTCATATAGAAGAGTTCGAATGTGTTGCTCGAGATACTAAGTTAGGACGTGAAGAAATAACTCGAGATATTCCTAACGTAGGTGAAACTGCTTTAGCTGATTTGGATGATAGCGGTATTATTCGAATTGGTGCCGAGGTGAAGCCTGGTGATATTTTAGTGGGTAAAATTACACCTAAGGGTGAAACACAACTTTCTCCTGAAGAAAAACTCTTAAGAGCTATTTTTGGTGAGAAAGCCCGTGATGTAAGAGATACCTCACTTCGTGTTTCTCCTGGTATTGCAGGAACGATCATTCATGCTCAAGTCTTCTCTAGAGAAGGTATCGAGAAGGATGAAAGAGCAAAAATAATTCAAGATGAAGAGGTCTCTCGTCTTATGAAAGATAGAGATTCTGAAACTCAAATTATTAAATCTGCGGCTAAAGAAAAACTTGAAAAGGATCTTGTTGGAGCACGTGTTACTGGTAAGGTTTTAAGTCTTGATGGTAAAGAAACGTTACTTTCAAAAGGTAAAACACTGACTCAGGAAGTTTATGACAATCTTCCTTTTGATCTTTTACAACATCTCCCTTTAAGTCAAAATCTTGAAGAAAAGATTTCAAAAACAATAGAAGGGGCAGTACAACAAATTGAACTTGTGAAATCTGTTTTCCAAGAAAAAATGAAAAAACTCAAGCAAGGAGACGAGTTATCTCCTGGTGTTATTAAAATGGTGAAAGTGTATGTTGCTATGAAACGACGTTTGGCTGTGGGTGATAAAATGGCTGGTCGACATGGTAACAAAGGTGTTGTTTCTAGAATTCTTCCAGAAGAGGATATGCCTTATATGGAAGATGGAACACCTGTTGATGTTGTTCTTAATCCGCTTGGAGTTCCTTCAAGAATGAATTTGGGACAAATCTTGGAAACTCACTTAGGCTGGGCTTCTAAAGAGCTTGGAAATAAAGTGGGTGAGTTTGTTAATAATTTCGAAGCACATGCTTTAAAAAAACTTCTTAAAAGTATTTATTCATCTCAGGAGATTGATGGGTATTTAGAAAAGGCTTCAACAGAGGAACTTCGAAATATCGCACGTTATCTTAAAGATGGTGTGCCCATGGCAACTCCTGTCTTTAACGGAGCAACTGAAAATGAAATTCGGGCTGCTCTTCTCCAAGCAGGTCTTCCTTCTACTGCACAAACAACCCTTTATGATGGACGAACAGGGGAAGCCGTTGCTCAGGATGTTACAGTTGGGGCTATGTACTTTCTCAAACTGCATCACTTGGTAGAAGATAAAATTCATGCTCGTTCCATTGGGCCTTATTCTCTTGTGACACAACAACCTCTTGGTGGAAAAGCTCAATTTGGAGGTCAAAGATTAGGGGAGATGGAAGTGTGGGCTATGGAAGCTTACGGGGCTGCTTATGCTCTTCAAGAGTTCTTAACTGTTAAGGCAGATGACGTCGCGGGAAGAACAAGAATGTATGAAGCCATTGTCAAAGGAGAAAACGTTTTAGAACCAGGATTGCCTGAGTCTTTTAACGTTTTAACCAAAGAGCTTCAAAGCCTTTGTCTCGATGTCGAGTTACAGGAAGAGGAGATAAAACCATGAGAGATTTATTACATTTTTTTGATAAGCCTAGAGATCCGCTTTCTATTAAAGCGCTCAAGATCAGACTTGCCTCAGCAGAGAAGATACGTTCTTGGTCTCATGGTGAAGTTAAAAAACCAGAAACCATCAACTACCGTACATTTAAGCCGGAAAGAGATGGTCTTTTTTGTGCCAAGATTTTTGGTCCTGTAAAGGATTACGAGTGTACTTGCGGTAAATATAAGAGAATGAAGCACCGCGGTGTTGTGTGTGAAAAATGTGGTGTTGAAGTCATTCAATCTAAAGTGCGTCGTGAAAGACTTGGGCATATTGAACTTGCAACTCCTCTTGCACACATTTGGTTTTTAAGAAGTCTTCCTTCTCGAATTGGAACTATTTTAGATCTTGCACTTAAGAACTTAGAAAGAGTTCTTTATAGTGAGTCTTATATTGTCACTGATCCAGGTGGTAGTGATCTCAAAGAAAAACAAATTCTTTCTGAGGAAGAATACCATCAAGCTCTTGAAGAGCATGGTGCTTCTTTTACAGCCTCTATGGGTGGAGAAGCTATTCTTGAGCTTCTTAATAAGTTAGATATTGATAAACTTGCTAAAGAGTTGCGCGAAGAAATGAAAGAAACAAATAGTGCAGCTCAAAAGAAAAAATTAGCAAAACGTTTAGATGTTATTGAGGCTTTCCAAAAATCTACAAATAAACCTTCTTGGATGATGCTCGAAGTTATTCCTGTTATCCCTCCTGATTTGCGCCCACTTGTTCCTCTTGAAGGTGGACGTTTTGCAACAAGTGATTTGAACGATCTTTATCGAAGAGTTATTAACCGTAATAATCGTCTTAAAAGACTGATTAAACTCAATGCCCCAGATATTATTATTAGAAACGAAAAAAGAATGCTCCAAGAAGCTGTAGATGCTCTTTTTGATAACGGAAGAAGAGGAAAAGTTTTTACAGGACCTAATAGAAGACCTTTAAGATCTCTTTCCGATATGCTTAAAGGAAAGCAAGGTCGTTTTCGTCAGAACTTACTTGGAAAACGTGTCGATTATTCAGGTCGTAGTGTTATTGTTGTAGGGCCAGAACTTAAACTCCATCAATGTGGTCTCCCAAAAGTAATGGCTTTAGAGCTTTTTAAACCTTTTATTTACAACAAGCTTGAAGAAAAGGGTTTTGCAACAACGATTAAAGAAGCTAAAAAGCTCGTCGATGATAAAGCACCTGAAGTATGGGATATTTTAGAAGAGGTGACTTCTGAACACCCAGTACTTCTTAATCGTGCGCCTACTCTTCACCGTTTAGGAATTCAAGCTTTTGAACCGGTTCTTACAGAAGGTAAAGCTATTCAGCTTCACCCTCTTGTATGTACAGCTTTCAACGCAGACTTTGATGGAGACCAAATGGCTGTACACATACCTCTTTCTGTTGAAGCTCAACTTGAAGCACGCGTTCTTATGATGTCCACAAATAATATTTTATCTCCAGCTCATGGAAAGCCTATCATTATGCCCACACAAGATATTGTTTTGGGTATTTACTTTCTGACGCGTGAAAAAGTTTTTGCTAAGGGTGAAGGACGTATTTTTTCTTCTCCTGATGAAGCTCTTTATGCTCATGCATCAGGCGCAGTTGATACTCAGGCAAAAATAAAAGTTCGTATTAAAGGCAAGCTTGTTGAAACAACAATGGGAAGAATTGTTTTAAGAGATGTGCTTCCGGAACAAATTCCTTTTGAATCCTATAACAGAGTTATGGACAAGAAAGTTTTAGCAAATCTTGTTGATGTTTGTTACCGATCTTGTGGCAACAAAGTAACCGTTATTATGTCAGATAAAATTAGAACATTAGGTTATCACTACGCCACAAAGGCAGGTATTTCAATTTGTATTGATAATATTAAAATTCCAAACAAAAAATCAGAATTACTTGACGCCGCACATGCGCAAGTTCGAGAAATACAACAACAGTATGAAGATGGTCTTATTACAGATGGAGAGCGTTACAACAAAGTTATCGATATTTGGGCTCAAACAACGGAATCTGTTGCAGAAGAAATGATGCATAAAATTGGAACGAGTTCTTTCGAAGATGGAAAAGGAAATAAAAAAGATTCTACCAGTTTTAATCCTATTTTTATTATGGCTGATTCCGGAGCTCGTGGAAGCCAGGCTCAAATTCGTCAGTTAGCAGGAATGAGAGGGCTTATGACAAAGCCTTCTGGAGAAATTATTGAAACTCCAATTACTGCAAACTTTAGAGAAGGCTTATCTGTGTTGCAGTACTTTATTTCCACACACGGAGCTCGTAAAGGATTGGCTGACACGGCTTTAAAAACTGCTAACTCAGGATATCTGACTCGCCGTCTTGTTGATGTTGTTCAAGATGTCATGATTATGGCTGAGGACTGTGGAACAAAAGATGGTATTGAAACTTTTTCACTCATTGAAGGGGGTGAAGTCATTCAACCACTAGAAGATCGTATTTTAGGAAGAGTTGCAACGCAAGACATTATAGATCCTTTCAATAATAAGGTTCTTGTTTCAGCTGGACAATCTATCGATGAAGAAAAAGTTAAAAAAGTATTGGATGCGGGTGTTGAAAAAGTAAAGGTACGTTCACCTCTGACATGTGAGCTTCATTGGGGAATGTGTGCTACTTGTTATGGGCGTGATTTAGCTCGTGGTGAGACTATTAATATGGGAGAAGCTGTTGGTATTATTGCGGCTCAATCTATCGGTGAACCTGGCACTCAGCTTACTATGAGAACTTTCCATATTGGAGGAACTGCTTCACGACGTGCTGAACAAAGCACTATTGAAAATAGATATAAAGGTCATGTGAAGTTTATAAATTTAAAAACAGTCGAAAATAGAGAAAAAACACTGACCGTCATGAATCGTAATGGTGAGATGACTATTGTAGATGATGATGGAAGGGAAAAAGAAAGATACCCTATTATTTATGGAGCTAAACTTCTTGTTGTTGAAGGGCAGAAGATTGAAGAAAGAACACTTCTTGCTGAGTGGGATCCTTACACGAATCCTATTGTTTCTGAAGTAGGGGGTATTGTTAAATTTGGAGATCTTGTTGAGGGGGTTACTTTTAAAGAACAGGTTGATGATGTGACCGGGCTTTCTCATAGAGTCACCATTGCTGCTCGTGACATTGATATGCATCCTAGAATTTCTATTAAAGATAAAAAAGGTGATACCTTTCAATTACCTCATGGACGAGGTTGGGCCAGGTATTTGTTACCTCAAGGAGCCAATATTGTTATTAATGAAGGCTCAGAGGTTAAACCTGGAGATATTTTAGCAAAAATTCCTCGTGAAACAACAAAGACAAAAGATATTACTGGGGGGCTTCCAAGAGTTGCAGAACTTTTTGAAGCGCGGCGTCCAAAAGATTCTGCCATTGTGAGTGAAATCGATGGACTTGTTTCTTTCGGAAAAGATGTAAAAGGAAAAAGAAAAGTTATCATCACCCCAGAGGTAGGAGAGCCTAAAGAATATCTCATTCCAAAAGGAAAACATATTGGTATTCTTGAAGGTGATTTTATTCGTTCTGGTGAAGCTCTTATGGAAGGGGCTGCAAATCCTCATGATATTTTAAGAGTTCTCGGGGAAAAAGAAGTGGGACGATACCTTGTTGATGAAGTTCAACAGGTTTATAGACTTCAAGGGGTGCCTATTCATGATAAACATATTGAAGTCATTATTCGTCAGATGCTCAAAAAAGTGAAAGTTATTGAGGTTGGAGATACAAAATTCTTAATTGGTCAACAAGTTGAAAAAACTGAACTTGAAGAAGAAAACAAACGTGTTAAAGCAGAAAAAGGAAAAGTGGCAACTTATGAACCTCTTCTTCTTGGGATTACAAAAGCCTCTCTAGCAACACACAGTTTTATTTCAGCAGCTTCTTTCCAAGAAACAACAAAAGTTCTGACTCAAGCAGCACTGGAAGGAAAAGAAGATACTTTACGAGGACTCAAAGAAAACGTTATCATGGGACGTCTCATACCTGCAGGAACTGGATTGAGATCTTATGGAGAGTTACAGGTTGATGCAGATTTACCTGAAGAACCACAAGATGATATTATTTCTGTTCCTGAGGCCAGAGAAAAAGTATCTCTTTCAGAAATGAGAGAAGCATAATAATGAGTAAGTGTTATGAATGTTTATTGACGTGGATGAGCTCGTTTGTTAAACGTAACGATTATTAAAAAGATAGGAAACTATGCCAACAATTAACCAGTTGATACGACACGGAAGAAAATTGCAAAAAGTGAAGACCACTTCACCTGCACTACAGAACTCTCCTCAAAAAAGGGGTGTGTGTCTTCGTGTTTATACAACAACACCTAAAAAACCTAACTCTGCATTGAGAAAGGTTGCTCGTGTGAGGTTAACTAATGGTTATGAAGTAACAGCTTATATTCCAGGTGTAGGACACAATCTTCAAGAACACTCTGTTGTTCTTATTCGTGGAGGCCGTGTTAAAGACTTGCCCGGTGTTCGTTATCATATTATCCGTGGTAGTCTTGACGCAGCTGGGGTTGATGGGCGTAAACAAGGTCGTTCTAAATACGGAGCCAAGAAGAAATAGTTAAGGAGTGTATAAATGCCACGTCGTCGAGATGTACCCAAAAGATTCGTTGCCCCAGATAGACTTTATAACGATCCCCATTTTGGGAAATTTATTAATATTGTTATGAAGCAAGGTAAGAAAAGTACAGCTGAGAAAATTTGTTATGGTGCTTTAGATATTTTAAAACAAAAAGAAAAAGAAGAACCTATAGAAATTTTTAAGAAAGCTCTAAAAAATGTAAGACCTCAAGTTGAAGTCAAAGCGCGACGTGTTGGAGGATCCAACTATCAAGTTCCTGTCGAAGTTCCTAATCAAAGAGGTTATGCTCTTGCCATGAGATGGATTGTTGAGGCTGCGGGGGAGCGTGGTGAAAACTCCATGGTTAAAAAACTTGCAGCAGAATTAGCAGAAGCAGCTCAAAACACAGGGATTGCTATCAAGAAGAAAGACGAAGTACATCGTATGGCAGAAGCTAACAAAGCTTTTGCTCATTATCGTTGGTAAATCCCCATGAGTGATCTTCATATTCTCAGAAATATTGGAATTATGGCGCACATTGATGCGGGTAAGACAACCACAACTGAACGTGTGCTTTATTACACAGGGCGTGCTTATAAAATTGGAGAAGTGCATGAAGGAACTGCCACCATGGATTGGATGGTTCAAGAGCAAGAGCGTGGTATTACTATCACTTCAGCCGCAACAACTTGTTTTTGGAATAAACATCGAATCAATATTATTGATACTCCTGGTCACGTCGATTTTACTATTGAAGTAGAGCGTTCTTTGCGAGTTCTTGATGGAGCCGTTGCAGTTTTTTGTAGTGTTGGAGGTGTTGAACCTCAATCTGAAACAGTGTGGAGACAAGCGGATAAGTATAAAGTTCCTCGAGTTGCTTTTTTTAATAAAATGGATCGGGTAGGTGCTGACTTTTTTGAAGGTGTTAAACAAATGGTTGAAAAGCTCGGTGCCAATCCTGTTCCCTTTCAAATTCCTATAGGAAGTGAAGAAAATTTTAAAGGCGTTGTTGATCTTTTTCATATGAAAGCGATCATTTGGGATGAAGAATCTTTAGGTGCTCAATTTCATGAAGAGGACATTCCAGAAAATTTAAAGTCTCAAGCAGAAGATTACAGAAAACAAATGATTGAAAAAATTGCCGAGCATGATGAAGTTCTTTTAGAAAAATATTTAGAAGATAAACCTATTTCTGTAGAAGAATTAAAAAAAGCAGCTCGTGCAGCAACAGTTCATTTAAAAATAACACCTGTCTTGTGTGGAAGTGCTTTTAAAAATAAAGGTGTTCAACCTATGCTTGATGCAGTTGTTGAATATCTTCCTTCACCCCTTGATATACCAGCGGTTAAAGGACACGATATTCGTGATCCAGAAAAAATTTTGGAAAGAAAACCCGATGATAAAGAGCCTTTCTCAGCGCTTGCTTTTAAAATAGCAACAGATCCTTATGTAGGGCAGCTCACTTATTTTAGAGTTTACTCAGGAAGTTTAACTGCGGGTTCAGGTGTTCTTAATTCTTCAAAAGATAGAAATGAAAGAATGGGGCGACTTTTACAAATGCATGCTAACAATCGTGAAGAAATTAAAGAAGTTCATGCTGGAGATATTGCTGCTGTGGTAGGTTTAAAAAATACCACAACAGGGGATACTTTATGCGATCCTAAAGATCCTGTTGTTTTAGAAAAGATTATTTTTCCAGAACCTGTTATTTCTATTGCTATTGAACCAAAAACTAAAGCAGATCAAGAAAAATTAGGAATGTCTTTACAAAAATTGGCTCAAGAAGACCCTTCTTTTAGAGTTCATACAGATGAAGAAACAACACAAACAATTATTTCTGGAATGGGAGAACTTCATCTAGAAATTATTGTAGATCGGTTACTCAGAGAGTTTAAAGTTGAAGCTAATATAGGTAATCCACAAGTTGCTTATCGAGAAACAATACAAAAAGAAGTTGAAACTCAAGGAAAACACATCAAACAAACCGGAGGTCGTGGGCAATATGGTGATGTATGGATGAGAATTATTCCTCAAGAACCAGGTAAAGGATATGAGTTTGTAGATGCAACGAAAGGTGGATCTATTCCTCGAAACTTCATGCCTGCCATTGATAAAGGAATTCAAGAAGCAATGCAGACTGGTGTTTTGGGAGGTTATCCTGTTGTTGATCTTAAGATTGAAGTTTTTGATGGTTCTTACCATGATGTCGACTCTGATGAAATGTCTTTTAAAATTGCTGGGTCAAAAGGTTTTAAAGAGGGGTGCCGCAAAGCAGCTCCTATTTTACTAGAACCTATTATGAAGGTAGATGTTACTGTTCCTGAAGAGTTTATGGGTGAGATTATTCGAGATTTGAGTTCCCGACGAGGAAATATAAAAAATATGGAGCAAAAAGGGCATTTACGGCTTATTCATGCTGAAACTCCATTAGGTGAAATGTTTGGCTATGCTACTGATTTAAGATCTGCATCTCAAGGACGCGCAACTTATAGTATGGAGTTTTCTCATTACGGAAAAGTTCCTGCAAATGTTCAAGAAAATATCCTTGCGGGAAAAGAGTAAGTATTTTATGTAGAAGAGCTTAAAACTGTTTACAAACAGAGTTTTATAGCTATAAAGGAAGGATTAGGCTGAGATTTTTGCATCAAAAAAGTACAATTTAATGGATTACTAAGATTCATGTAAGGAGGAGACAATGGCTAAGGAGAAATTTGAGAGGAAAAAACCCCACGTTAACGTTGGAACTATTGGCCACGTTGATCATGGGAAAACAACGCTGACTGCAGCACTCACAAAAACTTTGGCAGAAGAAGGGCTTGCTAATTTTATTGCGTTTGACCAGATTGATAAAGCCCCAGAAGAGAAAGCAAGAGGTATTACTATTTCAACATCGCACGTTGAGTATGAATCACACAAGAGACACTATGCTCACGTCGACTGCCCAGGTCACGCTGACTATGTTAAAAACATGATTACTGGTGCTGCTCAAATGGATGGTGCCATACTCGTTGTTTCTGCTGCAGATGGACCTATGCCGCAAACTCGTGAACACATTCTTTTAGCAAGACAAGTCGGTGTTCCTTACATTGTTGTTTTCCTCAATAAAGTAGACATGGTTGATGATAAAGAACTCTTAGATCTTGTAGAACTTGAAGTAAGAGAGCTTTTGAGTGCCTATGAATTTCCAGGAGATAAAATTCCCATTATTAAAGGAAGCGCTCTCAAAGCTTTAGAAGGAGACAAGGGAGAATTGGGTTCCCAAGCTATTAAAAAACTTGTTGAAGCCCTTGATACTTATATTCCAGAACCTAAGAGAGATATTGAAAAAGATTTCCTTATGCCTGTTGAAGACGTTTTCAGTATTGAAGGACGTGGAACAGTTGCTACAGGTCGTGTTGAAAGAGGAAAAGTGAAAGTGGGTGAAGAAGTTGAAGTTGTTGGCATTACACCTACAAAGAAAACAGTTGTGACTGGAGTTGAAATGTTCCGCAAACTTCTCGATGAAGGTCTAGCAGGGGATAATATTGGTGCTCTTTTGAGAGGGCTCAAAAGAGAAGAGGTACTTCGTGGACAAGTTCTGGCAAAACCAGGATCCATTACACCCCATACGAAATTTAAAGCTGAGGTTTATGTTCTTACAAAAGAAGAAGGTGGACGTCATACACCTTTCTTCAATGGCTATCGCCCTCAGTTTTATTTTAGAACAACAGACGTTACAGGATCTGTGACTTTACCTAAAGATGTTGAAATGGTGATGCCAGGGGATAATGTAACTATTGAAGCTGAACTTATTACACCTATTGCTATGGAAAAAGAACTTCGCTTTGCAATACGAGAAGGCGGAAGAACTGTAGGAGCCGGTGTTGTGAGTGAGGTTGTTCAATAAAGAGTAAGTAAAAGGAAGTTGGTATTATGGAGGTTACGCAACGTATCAGATTAAGACTTAAAGCTTTTGATCATAAGCTTTTGGATAAGTCCGTCGCAGAAATTGTAGAAACCATTAAAAGAACGGGTGCTCACATTGCTGGACCTATTCCCTTGCCAACGAAAATTAATAAATATTGTGTTTTGCGTTCTCCACATATTGATAAAAAATCAAGAGAACAATTTGAAATACGATCTCATAAAAGGCTTATAGATATTATTGAACCTAAGCAGTCAACAGTGGATGCTCTTATGAAATTAGATTTATCTGCGGGGGTTCATGTGGAGATTAAAACAACATGAGTGCCCACCAAACGAGTCCATCTTTGTATGCTGGGGGTCTTCTTACGTTTAAGCTTGGGATGACAAGCATTTATCATGAAGGCAAAAATGTTTCCGTGACAGTTCTTCACGCGCCTAAAAATGTTGTTACATCTTTAAAAATACAAGATAAAAATAAGTATACAGCTGTTCAGCTTGGCGTTAAAAAGAAAAAACCTCAACTTTTAAATAAAGCCGAGAAAGGAAATTTTTCAAAATTAAAAATAGAACCTTTGGCATATTTAAAAGAGTTTAGAGTTCCAGATCACGCCCATCTTAAGATAGGAGAAGAAGTTGGGGTTTCTGCTTTTCAAGTAGGAGAAACAGTGAATGTTGTGGGTATTTCAAAAGGAAAAGGTTTTCAGGGTGTTTTTAAACGTCATGGTTTTCATGGCGGAAGAGGTAGTCGTGGTTCAAGGTTTCATCGAGTCACAGGATCTATCGGTAACCGAGCTCAGCCAGGGCGTGTTTTTCGTGGAAAAAGGATGCCAGGCCATATGGGAAATGAACAAGTTACTTGTCTTAATTTAACTGTGATGGATGTTGATCAAAATAGAGAATTATTGGTTGTTAAGGGTGCGGTTCCAGGACCTACAAGCTCCTTGGTGCAGGTGAGGAAAGTTTCATGAATGTAAGTTTGCTCAATCAAGATAAAAAAGAAGTGAAAAAATTGACACTTCAAAAAGATCTTTTTGAATGTGAGAAACCTGAGTTTCTTATTCATCAAGCTGTGAACACAGAACTTTCTAATAGAAGGAATGCACAGCCCTTTTTTAAGAACCGAGCTTTGGTTTCTGGTGGTGGTGTAAAGCCTTGGCGTCAAAAAGGAACAGGAAGAGCACGTCAAGGAAGTATCCGATCTCCACAATGGGTTGGAGGTGGTGCGGTCTTTGGTGCTCAAAGAAAAAATGTTAAGAAAAATATTAATAAAAAGCAACGAAGAAAAGCTTTAGCAGCCACAATAGCTTTACTTTTAAAAGATAAAAAGGTTTTTATACTGGAAGATCTTAAGCTTAAAAATCCTAAAACAAAAGAAGTTCTTTCCCTATTTAAAAAGCTAGGTGTGAGTTCAGGGGTTGTTGTTGATAGTCATGAAAATAAAAATTTGGTTTTGGCACTTCAAAATCTTCAGAAATATACTTTTGTAACAGTTTCTGCACTCAGTATTTTTGAACTTCTTAAGTTTGAAGGGTTAATAATAAGTTATAGTGCTTGGGAGAAGCTTTTGGAAAGGCTCTCAGCTCCTCAGAAGGTAGTGAAAAATGAAAAGAGTTCTTAAAAAACCATTAGTATCTGAGAAAAATACTTTATTATCGCAAAACTTAAACCAGTATGTTTTTGAAGTTGATGGCGGAGCCAACAAAATTGAAATTAAGCATGCTGTTCAAAAAAGGTTTGGAGTTGAAGTAGAAGGTGTTAGAACACTTATGCAACGTGGAAAGATGAAAGTTCTTGGAAGAAGTATGGGAAAGCGGCCTAATTTTAAGAAGGCTGTGGTTACACTTAAAAAAGGGCAGAAGATTGATTTGTTTGAGGGAGTTTAAAGAAAATGGGATTACGAAAATATAAACCAACATCAGATGCACGAAGATTTTATTCGGTTCCTGATTTTGCAGAATTAACAGGAGATAAACCTCAAAAATCCCTCCTTCGAATTCTGAAAAGTACAGGTGCACGTAACAATAGAGGTCGAATCACAGTACGTTTTCGAGGTGGCGGGGTAAAAAGAAAATATCGCTTTATTGATTTCAAACGCAATAAAGATAATGTTCCTGCAACTGTTGCTTCTATCGAGTATGATCCTAATAGATCAGCTTACATAGCACTTCTTCATTATTCAGATGGTGAGAAAAGATATATTTTAGCACCCCATCTTATTAAAAAAGGAGAAAAAGTTCTTTCAGGGGACAAAGTAGATATGAAGGTAGGAAATACCATGGCTCTTAAAAATATTCCTGAAGGTACTTTTGTACATAATATTGAGATGAGACCAGGAAAAGGTGGTCAGATTGTACGTACTGCTGGAGGTTATGCTCAGTATCTTGGGCGCGAAGGGGGATATGCAATTTTGAAACTTCCTTCAGGGGAAGTAAGAAAGGTTTTGGAAACTTGTCGTGCTACTGTTGGTGTTGTGAGCAAAGTAGATCATGAAAACATTCAATGGGGTAAGGCAGGAAGAATGCGTTATTTAGGAAGACGTCCTCATGTTCGAGGAACAGCTATGAACCCTGTTGATCACCCTCACGGAGGTGGTGAAGGAAAAACATCCGGTGGAAGACATCCTGTAACTCCTTGGGGGCAACCTACAAAAGGTTATAAAACAAGAAATAATAAGAGAACAAATAAATTTATTGTTCGTAGAAAAAGAGGGAAGAGATAATTATGGGACGTTCTATTAAAAAGGGACCCTTTGTTGATGAACATCTTTTAAAAAAGATACAAATCGTACTTGATAAAGGAAGTAAAGAAGTTGTGAAGACATGGTCACGCAGATCAACAATTACTCCAGATATGGTAGGAGTTACTCTAGCTGTTCACAATGGAAGAAAATTTGTTCCTGTTTATGTGACAGAAAACCTAGTAGGACACAAGTTGGGTGAGTTTGCCCCTACAAGAACATTTAGAGCACATACAGCGGGTGGTAAAAAAGAAGAAGGGCAACAATCATAAATATGGAAGTTAAAGCGGAATTAAATTATTTAAGAATGGCACCTAGGAAAGTTCGCCTTGTGGTTGACCTTATACGTGGTGCACGTATTGGAAAGGCTTTACATACTTTAAAGTTCACACCTCGTTCTGCCTCTCAACCTGTGCAGAAACTACTTCAATCTGCTGTAGCCAATGCACAGCAAAAGGGAAGTATTGATGTTGATACTCTTTTTATTAAGAAAATTACAGTAGATGAAGGCCCAACACTCAAACGTTGGTTACCTCGTGCACATGGCAGAGCGACACCCATTAGGAAAAGAACAAGTCATGTGACTGTTGTGCTGGAGGAGATTTAATGGGACAGAAAGTTCATCCAATTGGTTTGCGCATTGGGATTATCAGAGGTTGGAATTCTAATTGGTATGCTGAAAAGGGATATAGCAAGTTTTTGCATGAGGATTTGAGTTTGAGGAGTACACTCAAGAACAAACTCAAGCATGCCGGTGTTTCAAAAATTCTTATTAGTCGCCTTGCTGATAAAATCAATGTCGATATTCATACAGCTCGGCCTGGAATTATTATTGGAAAAAAAGGTGCTGGTATTGAGGGATTAAAAGATGAATTCAAAAGAAAAATGGGCAAAGATATCAGTATTAATATTATTGAAGTTAAAAAGCCTGAAATGGATGCTCAGCTTGTTGCAGAAAACGTGGCGTTGCAACTTGAAAAACGAGTTGCTTTTCGTCGTGCTATGAAGAGAGCAATGAGTTCAGCTATGAGATATGGTGTGAAGGGTATTAAAATTATGTGCTCAGGTCGCTTAGCAGGAGCAGAAATTGCACGGACAGAACACTATGCTGAAGGAAGTGTTCCATTGCACTCTTTGAGAGTCAATATTGATTATGGATTTGCTGAAGCTATGACAACTTTTGGTCTTATTGGAGTTAAGGTTTGGATGAATCATGGAGAGATTCTTCGTGAGAAAAGAAAAGAAGTTGGAGTTTAATTTTATATGTTGAGTCCAAAGAAAGTTAAATGGAGAAAACAACAAAAAGGTCGTAGAAGAGGATTGGCCTGGAAGGGTGCTTCTTTAAGTTTTGGTGAGTTTGGCCTTAAAGCTTTGAAGTGTGGTCACCTCACTTCTCAACAAATCGAAGCAGGTCGGGTGGCTATTAGCCGTAGTGTCAAAAAAGGTGGAAAAGTATGGATTCGGATTTTTCCTGATAAGCCTATTACTAAAAAACCTGCTGAAGTTCGTATGGGTAAAGGAAAAGGAAATCCAGAGTTATGGGTGGCAGTTGTAAAACCAGGAAGAATCTTATATGAAATGGAGGGTGTTTCTAAGGAAGTAGCAACCCAAGCCTTGACCCTTGCAGGGCATAAACTTTCTGTAAAAACAAAGGTTGTATCTCGAGAAGGAATATGAAAGCGAAAGAATTGAGAAATTTAGATAAAACTGAACTTGAAAGAAAAGAGAAAGATTTAGGGAGTGAAGTTATGAATCTCTATTTTCAGCGCCATATGGGTCAGCTTAAGAATGTGATGAGAATAAGGCAAGTTCGTCGAGACGTAGCACGTGTTAAAACTATTTTAAAGGAGAAGAAATAAACTATGAATCGAGCACCTTTGAAAAGAATGCTTGTTGGAGTTGTTGTGAGTGATAAGCCACATCAAACTATTTCGGTTGTAACAAAAGCTTTGCAAAAGCATTCTTTTTATAAAAAATATGTAACGCATTTTACTAAGCTTGCAGTCCATGACCCTAAGAATGAAGCCCATGTTGGGGATACTGTTGAAATTATAGAATGTCGCCCTCTTTCTAAAACGAAGATGTGGCGTTTAAAAAGTATTAAACAAAAAGCAGGGGTTGAAGAGTGATTTGCGAATATACAAGACTTAAAGTTGCTGATAACTCGGGGGCGAAAGAACTTGGTGTTATCCGAATTTTAGGTGGATCTAAACGTCGTTATGCTTCATTGGGAGATGTTGTTGTGGTTTCTATTAAAGAAGCTATTCCTAGAACGAAAGTTAAAAAAGGACAGGTTGCTAAAGCAGTTATTGTCCGAACAAAAAAAGAAGTGAGTCGTGAAGATGGAAGTTATGTTCGTTTCGATGATAATTCAGCAGTGCTCATTGATAATAATCAAGAGCCTATTGGAACTCGTATTTTTGGTCCTATTGCAAGAGAACTTCGAGCTAAGAAATTTACAAAGATTATTTCATTAGCTCCAGAGGTTGTTTAAAAAATGAGAATACATAAAAATGATTTAGTACAAATTATTTCAGGGCGGGAAAGAGGAAAGACAGGTAAGGTTTTACTTGTATCCCCTAAAAAAGATGCTGCTAAGGTTGAAAAACTTAACCTTGTGAAACGCCATGTTCGTCCTGATCAAAAGAATCCTCAAGGTGGAACAAAAGAAAAAGAAGCGTGGATTCATTTATCTAATTTACAACCTGTGTGTCCTAAGACAAATCAGGGAACACGTATTCGTATGAAAGAAGTTAAAGGAAAAAAAGTTCGTGTTTCTGTTCGAAGTGGTGAGGTTGTTGATAAAAAATGATGTTAAGAGAAAAGTATTCCAAAGAAGTTGTACCAGAACTTAAGAAAAGATTAGGGGTTCAAAATGTGTTGGCTTTGCCTCGTCTTCATAAAGTTGTTATTAATTGCGCAACCTCTGAGGGAATCAAAGATATTAAAGTTATGGATAGAATTTCTCAAGATCTTGCAGCTATTACAGGACAAAAACCTATTTTAAGAAGAGCAAAAAAAGACATTGCTAACTTTAAATTACGTAAGGGCAATCCAGTTGCTTGTAGTGTTACCTTAAGAAAACAGAGAATGTATGAGTTTTTAAATCGTCTTATTAACATAGCTTTACCTCGGGTACGTGATTTTAGGGGTGTTTCAGTGAAGGGTTTTGATGGAAATGGAAATTATTCTTTAGGGCTTAAAGAACAAATTATTTTTCCAGAACTTGTTTTTGATAACGTAGATAAAACAAGAGGTATGACAGTAACGATAGTGACAACAGCTAAAACAAATGAAGAATGCAAAACATTATTAGAATTACTGGGAATGCCTTTTTATAGAAAGGATGGTCAGCGTGGCGCGCAAAGCACTCATTGAAAAATCACAGAAAAAACCTAAGTTTAAAGTTCGTGCTTATCATCGTTGTAAGTTATGTGGTCGTGCGCGGGGGTTTTATAAAAAGTTTGAACTTTGCAGAATTTGTTTTAGAAAATTAGCACTCCGAGGAGATCTCCCTGGAGTGACAAAATCGAGTTGGTAGGAGAACAAAAAAAATGACTGATCCGATAGCAGATTTATTAACAAGAATGAGAAATGGACTTAAAGCTCGTCATGAAGTGGTGAGCGTTACAAATTCACGTTTAAAACGTGTTTTGCTGGATGTTTTGAAAGAAAAGTCGTTTATTAATGATTATAGCGTTAATGAAAAAGAAAATAAAATAGAAGTACGTCTTAAATATGTAGGAGGGAGAAAAAAGATTCCAGCTATGTTGGAACTCAAAAGAGTGAGTCGTCCGGGTCGAAGAATTTATGTTAGTTCTCGGAATCTTGATCAATATGTAGACTCTTTAGGCGTTTCTGTACTGTCAACTCCTTTAGGATTGATGACTGCTTTAGAAGCACAGGAAAAAAAGGCAGGCGGAGAAGTTCTCTGCACGATAGGGTAAAAAGTTATGTCACGAATTGGTAAACAACCTGTTTTGATTCCTGATGGAGTGAGTGTCACTCTTCTCCAAGGAAAGGTTCAGGCAAAAGGTCCTAAGGGAACCTTAGATTTTAATATTCCTCAAGGATGTGAGGTAAAGCAGGAAGAAAAAAAACTTGTTGTTGTAAATAGTGCAAGTGATAAAGCTAAATACGGTTTAACAAGAGCCTTGCTTTTTAATGTAATTCAAGGGGTTAAAGAAGGTTTTACTAAAGAACTTGAATTAGTAGGGGTTGGATATCGTGGCAAGGTTGAAGGAAGAAAACTTGTTTTAACTTTAGGGTATTCAAACCCATTAGATTATCTTCTTCCGGAAGGAATCGAAGTAAAAGTGGTAGTAAATAAAATTATTATTTCAGGGATTGACAAACAAAAGGTTGGACAAGTTGCCTCAGAAATTAGAGGCTTACGGTTACCTGAGCCTTATAAAGGTAAGGGTGTTAAGTATGTAGATGAGGTCATTCGTAGAAAAGCTGGTAAGGCTATGGGTGCAGGTGCAGGCGCAGGTGCAAAATGATTATAAATGACAAAAAAGAACAAAGACTTAGAAAAAAAAGAAGAATTCGAGGTAAGATTTTTGGTACACCAGAACGTTTAAGGGTTGCTGTTTATCGTTCTACAAATCATTTTTATGCTCAAGTTATTGATGATATGAGTGGTAAAACAATTGATAGTGTTTCAACCTTATCTCAAGATTTTAAAGGTAAAAAAACCTCTAACAAAGATGCAGCAGCCGAAGTAGGAACACTTTTAGCTCAAAAATACAAAGGTAAAAAATTTGTTTTAGATCGAAATGGCTTTCTATATCATGGTCGAGTCAAAGCTTTCACAGATGCCTTAAGAGAAGGTGGAGGAGTTCTATAAATGTCACGTGTTGATGCAAGTTCTCTAGAATTAGAAGATACTATCGTTCACATTAATCGTGTTGCTAAAGTTGTTAAAGGTGGACGTCGTTTTAGCTTTAGTGCTCTTGTTGTATCCGGAGATAAAAAAGGTCATGTTGGTTATGGTTTGGGTAAGGCCAATGAAGTACCAGAGGCTATTCGTAAAGCGGCTCAAGAAGCACGTAAAACTCTTATTAAGGTTAAACTCCAAAGCGGAACTATTCCGCATGATGCAGTAGGTGCCTATGGTGCTAGTCGTATTATTTTAAAGCAGGCAGCCGAAGGAACAGGTGTTATTGCAGGCGGTGGAGCTCGAGCTGTTTTGGAAGCATGTGGGGTAGAAAATATTCTTACAAAATGTTTAGGCTCTCACAATCACCATAATGTGATTCGCGCTACTTTTGATGCACTGACAAGTTTACGGGAGGAAGACAATGCTGCTTGATAGACTTAAAGCTCCGTATGGTGCTTTTCAAAATCATAAACGTGTTGGGAGAGGTCCAGGTTCTGGTAATGGAACTTATGCTGGGCGAGGAATGAAAGGACAAAAATCTCGAAGTGGAGGGAAAATTGCACCTTATTTTGAAGGTGGACAAATGCCTCTGCAACGTCGTTTACCAAAATCAGGTTTTACAAATATTTTTCGAAAGAAAATAGCTATTCTTAATATTCAAGATTTGGAAAAGTGGGATTTAGGAAGTTTAGAAGTTAATCTTGAAACTTTGAAAAAAAATAAAAGGGTTCCACTTCAATCTCAAGTTTTAAGAGTTTTAGGAACTGGAGATCTTAAGAAAAAACTAACCATTAAAGCCAACCATTTCACAAAAAGTGCGAAAGTACAGATCGAAAAAGCAGGTGGGAAGGTTGAGGTAATATAAATTGGCTGGGGTTCAAGGGATTACAAAGATTCCTGAATTACGTCGACGTATTTTCTTTACCTTTTTTATTCTTGCTTTAGTTCGTTTGGGAACTTATATTCCGCTTCCAGGTATTAATGCCGAGGTACTTCAGGAGTATTTTCGTGCTGATACCATCTTTGGTTTTTTTAACCTTATTTCAGGTAATGCACTTTCTCAAATGTCTATTCTTGCCTTGGGAATTATGCCTTATATTAGTGCCTCCATTATTTTTGATCTTCTTAAAGTTGTATGGCCTTATCTTAAAGAGCTTTCTCAAGAAGGTGAGGAAGGGCGAAAGAAAATTACACAATATACTCGATATGGAACTGTTGCTCTTTCCTTGTTTCAAGGAATGATGTTAGCAAGTCTCATCAGTCGTGCTCCTGCCCAAGGTGGGCAATCTGCTGTCATGCACCCTGGATTTGAGTTTATTTTAATGACTATGGTTACGCTTTCCACAGGAACGATGCTACTTGTGTGGTTGGGGGAGCAAATCACAAGTCGTGGTATCGGTAATGGTATTTCACTTATTATTTTTGCAGGTATTGCAGCCCGTATTGTTCCTAATTTTAAACAACTTTTTAGTTATGTTGGTTCGACAACTTCATCACTCAACATGATTGATGTTTTTTTTATTCTTGGTTTTATTGTGCTTGTTATTGCTTTTATTGTTTTTATGGAGCGTGGGCAAAGACGCGTTCCGATCCAATATGCAAAAAGAATTCAAGGTCGTCGCATGTATGGTGGGCAAAGTACACATTTACCTTTAAAAATAAATACCTCAGGGGTTATTCCACCTATTTTTGCATCCAGTATCCTTACTTTTCCTAATTCTATTTTACAATTTTTCACAGTTGGTTTCCTAGCTATGTTTGCAAGTGTCATGAATGATCCTGTTGTTTTTAATGTTGTCTATGTAGGATTGATTATTTTCTTCTGTTATTTTTATACATCTATTGTTTTTAATCCTCAGGAAGTTTCTGACAATTTAAAGAAGTATGGTGGATATATTCCTGGTATTCGACCTGGCTCTATGACGGCTGATTATTTAGAGCAACTCTTAAATCGTATTACTTTTGGTGGAGCACTTTATATTTCCGCAGTGTGTGTTATCCCAACTCTTTTTTATTCAGCCATTGGTTCTGAGGTGGCTTTTATGGGATATGCTTTTGGTGGTACAAGCGTCATCATTCTTATCGGTGTTGCCCTTGATACTGTAGCACAAGTTGAGTCTCATCTTCTTTCAAGGCATTATGAAGGCTTTATGAAGCAAGCCAAGATGCGTGGTCGTCGGTGAGTGGAAAATCTATTAATCTTGTTTTTTTAGGGGCTCCGGGCGCTGGTAAAGGAACTCAGACAAAACGTCTTATAAAAAACTTTCATTTTACACATCTTTCAACAGGGGATCTTTTAAGAAAACTCATAGTCGAAAAGCACCCTTTAGGTATAAAAGCAAAATCTTTCATGGATGAAGGGAGTCTCGTCCCTGATTCTTTAATTATTGATATGATAAAAACTCAAATGACAAAAAAGAAAGGTTATGTGTTTGATGGGTTTCCAAGAACTTTAGCGCAAGCTGAAGCATTAGATCAGATCACAAATATTGATAAAGTTGTTTTTCTTGATATTCCTCAAAAAGAAGTTATTCGAAGACTTACAGGACGGAGGATTTGTCGAAAGTGTGGTTTTGAAT
Source organism: Deltaproteobacteria bacterium (assembly GCA_016186995.1). Taxonomy (GTDB): domain Bacteria; phylum Bdellovibrionota; class JACOXK01; order JACOXK01; family JACOXK01; genus JACPKQ01. The sequence continues at coordinate 36,164 of JACPKQ010000007.1, forward strand.
ATCATGTTGAGTTTCTTCCTTCAAAAAAAGGAAAAGTGTGCGAAAAGTGTGGTGGAAATCTTTATCAGAGGGATGATGATAAAGAAGGAGTTATTAAAAAAAGACTTTCTGTTTTTACGTCTCTTACGACTCCACTCATTCAATATTATGAAAATAAACTTCTTCGGATGCAAGCAATAGGAACAGTAGAAGAAATTTATAAAAAAATAACTGAAGGGCTCAATCTTTCTTCCTAATTTTTTATGATTGAAATTAAATCAGTACAAGAAATTAAAAAAATGAAAATAGCTTGTAAAGCTGTAGCAGAAATTCTTTCTTTTTTAAAAAAGTCTACGGAAGTGGGTATGACTACAAAAGAGTTAGATACACTTTCTGAAAAACTTATTTATGAAAAAAAAGTAAAACCAGCTTTTAAAGGTTATCGTGGTTTTCCTGCATGTCTTTGTGTGAGTGTTAATGAACAAGTTGTTCATGGAATTCCAGGAAATAAAAAACTTAAAAAGGGAGATCTTTTAAGCCTTGATTTTGGAGTTATTTATGAAGGTTATTATGGTGATTCTGCACTTTCTTTTATTGTTGGACATCCCCCAACTCAAGAACAAGAAAAACTTTTAAGAATAACAGAAGAATCTTTATACAAAGGAATTGAACAAGCACAAGTTGGAAACCATATTTCTGATATTTCTCACGCTGTTCAAAAACATGTTGAAGCACATGGCTTTTCAGTTGTGCGTGAATTTGTGGGGCATGGAATTGGAAGAGAGCTTCATGAAGATCCGCAAATTCCAAATTATGGAGAGCCTGGTGAAGGAATTCTTCTTAAAGAGGGGATGGTTTTGGCTATTGAACCTATGGTGAATTTTGGTAAATCTGAAGTAAGGGTTCTTTCAGATGGGTGGACTGTCGTGACTCAGGATGGTAGTTTATCAGCCCACTTTGAGCATACAGTTTCTGTAAGCCGTAAGGGTCCTGAAATTTTAACTGAACGAGAAAATGAGGAGAGCTATGAGTAAAAAAGAGGAAGCTATTGAGGTTGAGGGGAAGGTTTTAGAAACACTCCCAAATGCCATGTTTCGAGTAGAGCTTGAAAATGGCCATAAGGTTTTAGCGCATATTTCAGGTAAAATGCGCATGTTTTATATTAAAATTTTGCCTGGAGACAAGGTTAGAGTTGAACTTTCGCCTTATGACTTAAGCCGGGGAAGAATTATCTATAGAGAGAAATAAAAGGGCCATAATGGTAACAAAATCAACCAATTATGGGTTGACAAGAGGGCTTACTATAAATAATATGCCCGGATTCGGAGAAATAGTGTGAAAGTGCGTTCTTCTGTAAAGAAAATTTGTGATAAATGTAAAATCGTTCGTCGAAACCGTATTGTACGCATTGTGTGTGTCAATCCTAAGCACAAGCAAAGACAGGGGTAAGAAAAAATGGCAAGAATAGCAGGTATCGATTTACCTAAAAACAAGAGAATGGAAGTAGCACTTACCTATATCTATGGCATTGGAAGAAGTCGTTGTCTTAAAATTTTAGGAATGGCAAAAATTGATTTAAATAAAAAATCAGATGAATTAACAGATAATGAAGTCTCAGCCATTCGAGATGTTATTGAAAAAAGTTATGTTGTTGAAGGAGATTTAAGAAGAGAGGTTTCTCTTAATATTAAGCGTCTTATGGATTTGGGAACTTATCGTGGGCTTCGTCATCGAAAAGGATTGCCAGTGCGAGGTCAAAATACTCAATCAAATGCTCGAACACGTAAAGGGCCACGAAAAACAGTTGCTGGTAAACAATCAGTGAAGGCACTTAAAGGTTAAAAAGAATTATGACAGAAGCTGTAGTACAACCTATTAAAAAAAGACAACCCAGTGCAAAGAAAAAGGTTAGGAAAAATGTAAGTACTGGTATTGTTTACGTTAAGGCTAGTTTTAATAACACCAATGTAACAATTACAGATTTGCAAGGTCATGTGATTGCGTGGGCTACTTCGGGGCTTTGTGGTTTTAAGGGTGCACGAAAAAGCACACCTTATGCTGCTGGGCTAGCTGCCAAGAATGCTTTAGACAAAGCGAGAGATTTTGGTTTAAGAACAGTTACTGTTAAGGTTAAGGGGCCAGGTGCCGGAAGAGAAAGTGCCATTCGTGCTCTTCAAGCAACAGGCGTTAAAGTTTTGAGTATTGAAGATGTCACTCCCATTCCACATAATGGTTGTCGTCCTTCAAAACAAAGAAGAGTTTAAACAAAAGGAGATTAGATTTTGTCTCGCTATACAGATGCAGTTTGTCGGGTTTGTCGTAGAGAGGGAATGAAGCTCTATTTAAAGGGAGATCGTTGCTATACGGATAAGTGTGCTATTGAAAGACGTAGCTATCCACCTGGACAACACCGAGTTATGAAGAGAAAACAATCTAATTTTAGTTTACAGCTTCGTGAAAAGCAGAAACTTCGTTTCATTTATGGTATTCAAGAGAAACAATTTGGTCTTACTTTTAATCGTGCAGAGAAAATGAAGGGTGCAACGGGAGTTAACTTTATTTCTCTTTTAGAGAGAAGGCTTGATAATGTCATTTACCGTCTTGGTTTTGCTAATAGTCGCGCTGAAGCGCGTCAGTTAGTAAAACACGGACATTTTAATGTTGATGGAAAAAAGGTGACTATTCCTTCCCTAACTTTGAAAAAGGGGCAAGTTATTGCTTTAAGAAGACAAAGTGAAAAGGTAAAACAGGCTCTAGAAGCTTCAGGTAAAAGAGAAAGACCTGTTTGGCTTGATCTTAATGCAAGTGATTTACAAGGGATTATTAAAGAACTCCCAACCCGTGAGGATGTCACAATTCCTATCGAAGAGAAACTCATTGTTGAGTTCTATTCTCGTTAATTAAGGGGGGATAAAATAATGTTAGCAAAAACAGTTTTTGAAAATTGGAGAGGACTTATCAAGCCCAAAGGTGTTGAAGTTGAAAGATCATCTTTGACAAAAACCTATGGTAAGTTTGTCATAAAGCCTTTAGAGCGAGGTTATGGTATTACTATTGGTAATTCACTTCGCCGAATTCTTCTTTCTTCTCTAAGAGGTGCAGCTATTACATCTGTAAAAATTGAAGGAATTCTTCATGAATATACTTCTATTCCAGATATAGCTGAAGATGTTACCGATGTTGTTTTAAACTTAAAAGAAGTACGTTTTCATTTTCATTCAGAAGAACCTAAAATTATTCGTATTTCTAAAAAAGGCCCTGGTGTCGTGACAGCAGCTGATTTTGAGTTGGACTCAACTGTTGAAGTATTAAACCCTGACCAACATATTTGTACCATTTCTAAAGGGGGTAGTTTTAATGTTGAGTGTGTTGTGGAGTGGGGACGCGGTTATGTTGTTGCAGAAGATATAGATAAAAATGACAAAGCAGTTGGTTCTATTGCATTAGATGCGCTTTTTTCTCCTGTTACAAAAGTAAATTATTCTGTAACAAATGCACGGGTTGGACAAAAAACAGACTATGATAAATTAACTCTTGAAGTGTGGACAGATGGAAGCGTAGGCCCTGATGCAGCAGTTGCTTTTGGTTCTAAAATTCTCAAAGATCAACTCAGTGTTTTTATTAATTTTGAAGAAGAAGAAGAGCCTCAAGAGCATCAAGATGGTGAACAAAAAGTAAATCAAAATCTTTTTAAAAGTGTTAATGAATTAGAACTTTCTGTAAGAAGTGCTAATTGTTTGAAGAATGCTAATATTAAAACTATTTATGAACTTGTCACAAAAAGTGAACCAGATATGCTTAGAACAAAAAACTTTGGTCGCAAATCTCTTAATGAAATTAAAGAGATTCTTAAAACTATGGGCTTACACTTGGGGATGAAATTAGACCATATTCAACCTCCTTCAGAAGAGTTATCTCAAGGAGAGGAAGAAGTTCTTGATGAAGGTTTTTCAGATAATGAAGATAACGAAGGTACAGCGCATTAAAATATTATGAGACATAGAATGCACGGGAGAAATTTAGGAAGACGAAAATCGCATCGTGATGCGATGCTTTCGAACATGCTATGTTCTTTGATTACTTATGGAAGAATTAAAACAACGGTTGCTAGAGCAAAAGAACTGAGAATTTTAGCTGATAGAATGGTTACTTTGGCAAAAAATGGAACGCTTCATGCTCGTCGCGAGGCCAGACGTTGGGCACCTCAAAAGACAGTGATTCAAAGATTATTTTCTGAATTAGGGCCACGTTTTAAAGAAAGAAATGGTGGGTACACGCGTCTTTACAGAGCAGACTTAAGAGCTGGAGATAAAGCCCCTATGGCCCTTATTGAGTATGTTGATGAAAATTTTCTCAAAAAGACTGAAGTAGCTTCTAAGAAAAAAGTGAAAGTAAAAGATAAAAAAGTGAATAAAGAAGCCAAAAAGGAAACAAAAGAAAAAGCTCAAAAGGCAAGTGCTCAAGAAAAGCTCAAAAAAAGCGAACAAAAAGCACATGCTGAAGAAGCTCAAGCTCTTGATCGAGATAAAGGTACTAAGAAATCTTTTTTTAGAAAAAGTTCAAAAGGCACAGGCCGCTCTTAATTTTTTATTTTAGTTATCATTCTATATTTTCCAATTAAACATTGACTTTCTAGGCACCATTGTTAAACTTTTTGTGTTCTTGAGTTTAGATATTTACTGACATAAAATAGAAAAAAGATTTAAAAAGAGGAGGAATTCATGAAGAAAAAAGTTTTACTTATGGTATTACTTGCGGTTGTTATAGGTGTGGGGTGTTCTAAAAAAAGTGTTGGTACTTCTGACGCTGGTTTAAGAACCATTCATTTTGATTTTGATAAATATGATATTCGAAGTGATGCTCGCGAAGTTATGGCTCAAAACGCTGAATATTTGAAAACTAATTCTAGTGTTGAAATTCAAATTGAGGGGCACTGCGATGAAAGAGGAAGTACAGAATACAACATGGCTTTGGGACAAAGACGTGCTAATGCTGCTAAACAATATCTTGTTGATTTAGGGGTTGATGGAAGTCGAGTGACAACAATCAGCTATGGTGAAGAGCGTCCTGTGGATAGTGATTCAACACCTTCTGCTTGGTCTAAGAATAGAAGAGCAGAATTTCGAGTGACATCTAAGTAACCACTCATGGTTCCGTCATTGCGAACTAAGCGAAACAATCTCAGCCTCTCTTCTTTTTTGAAGAGAGGCTTTTTTATTTTTATTTTGTTTTTCTTATCCTGTGCAGGAACAGCGCCTAAAAAAGAATATGCTCAGGCTAAGATGGCTATTTTAGGCGCTGAAGAGGCGGGGGCATCTCTCTACGCACCCCTTTCTTATAATAAAGCGCAAGATTATTTAAAACGAAGTGAGCGTGCTTTTTATGAAAGACTTTATTCTGAAGCACGTAGACTTGCTCTTTTGGCAAAAGAAAAAGCTGAAGAAGCCGAAGAAAGTGCACTTCAAAAGAAAAAGACCCAACCCGATGCAACGGAATAAATTTTTACATTTGTTTTTTGCTTTGATTGTTGGTTTGTTGCTCTCAGCTTGTAGTTTAACCGAAGAAGATCGCGAGAACGTTGATCTTATGAGAGAAGAAGTTGATAAGGTTATGCAGGAAAGAGCAGAATATAAAGCAGAAGTGGATGAGCTTAAAAATCAGATTCTTAATCTTGAATCAGAGCTTGAAAATAAATCTAAATCTGAGGAAGAAACACGAGAAAAATTAGAAGTAGCATTGCAATCTTTAGAAGAAAGAATTTTAGAGCTTGAAAAAAATGTTCGAGATATTTCTTTGGGAAAAGCCCTTAAGGACGAGAAAAAAGTAACTTCTTCAAGTTTATATTATAAGGGTAAGAAGGAGTATTCAGAAAAAAACTTTCGGCAAGCATTACTTACTTTTAAATTATTAGTTGAAAAGTATCCTCAAAGTAGTCTTCTTGATGATGCACATTATTGGATTGGCGAAACTTATTTCGAGCTTAAAGATTATGAAAAGGCGATTGTTGAATTTGATCTTATCAGAAAGAATTTTCCAAAAGGTACTGCTATTGCAGGGGCTCTTTATAAAGAAGCTCTTTCTTTTAAAGAATTGGGAAAAAAAGAAGAAGCGCAAATTCTTTTAAAAACTGTGGTTGAACAATTTCCTGATTCTCCAACGGCAACCAAAGCAAAAAAAGAACTTTCAGTAGAGCTGCTGGTCAGGTGACAAAAATAGTGATTTTTGTCATGATGAGTATATGAAATTCCGTTATTTCATCATGCTTTTTTTTGTTCTTTCTACGCTTCAATGTACAAAAAAGAGCTTTCCTTGGAAATTAGTTACTGCCCAAGAAAAAAGTTTACCCAAATTCAATATTTATTTTACTGGAAGTATTCAGGGTGAACTTGAACCTTGTGGGTGAATATCTAATCCACTTGGCGGGCTCGCTAGGAAAGGACAATTTTTTGAGGGTATCCGCAATCAAAGAGATTTTGTCTTCTTTGATAGTGGGGATCTTCTTTCTAAATCTGCTCAAGTTACAGGGTTTTTGAAAGATCAGTACAAACTTCAAGCTGAGGTATTAGTACAAGGAATAAGTTCGCTTCCTCTCACAGTAATGACTATTGGGGAAAAAGATTTTACTTTTGGAAAAGATTTTTTAATTGAACAAGTGAAGAAATTCCATCTTCCTGTTGTGAGTAGCAATGTTTATGAAAAGGGCACAAGAAAACTTCTTTTTGAAGATCACAAGATTGTGACTGTACGGGGAAAAAGATTGGGCATTTTTGCTTTAACAGAACCTTTTCACTTTAAATTTCTTGCAACTCAAGAAGTCGATGTAACAGATCCCATTCCCATAGCTCAAAAAATGATTAAAAAACTTGTGAATGACAAGGTGGATTATATTATTGTTCTTTCAGATTTAGGAATTTTGAGAGAAACCAAATTAGCAAGTCAAGTTGAAGGTATTGATATTATTATAGGGGGCCATTCAGAAGATGTTTTACAACAACCACGAATGATTAAAAATACTTTGATTGTTCAAGCAGGCTATCAAGGGCATTATATTGGGAATCTTACTGTTTTTTCAGAAGTACAGAAAAAGATTTATAATCATGAGTTAGTAGCTTTAGACACACATTTTGAACCTGGAACACCTTTTATGAGAAAACTTGTTTCTGATTTTAAAGAAAAGCTTGAAAAACACGAAACTGTTCCAGAAAAAACACAAAAGAATGGAAAAGTTCCTCAAGGTTATGAAACATCTTCTTACTGTGTTCAATGTCATACAAAGCAAACAGAGGTGTGGAAAAATTCACACCACTCAACAGCTTTTCTTTCTCTTTATGTAAGAAATCAGCATTTTAATAATGAGTGTATTTCATGCCATACAGTTGGATTCCATAAAGAGGGTGGTTTTACAGATGTACGTAAAGCAGTTGTAAAAAATGATGGAACCTTTTTGGATCTTTCTCAGTTAGCCGATACCATGATTCTTGAAACACAAGAATTGAATCAAGATTTAAAAAAACTTTTGAAAAAAAACATTGCTCAGTTTAAAGAGGCTATCAAAGCAACTCAAGAAAAAGATAAAAAAAGCCTTTATGAGGGGCAAATTTTTGCACTTCAGAAGATTGAAGAAACAAAGTCTTTAAAGGGAAGCATGCTTTCTTTTTATGAAAACCCTGAAATTTACAATTTTTTAAGAAAGTTGTATATAAAAGAGCTTGATAAGACAAAGCTTGCCAAGAACTACTGGGGTGTTCAGTGTGAAAATTGCCATGGAGGAAGAGCTGGGCATCCTTTTGAAAAAGGTGACTTTTCCAAAAAAGTTGGTACAAAGGCTTGTGCGACCTGTCATAACAAGGAAAATAGCCCCCGTTTTAATTTAGAAGAGTTTCATCGTGTTCAAGGAATCCACAAGTCGGGAAAATTTGCCTTTATCTGCGCCGAAGGCAAACCTTAACATTTTAGGTATTGAGTCGTCTTGTGACGATGCAGCGGCTTCTATTTATTCATCAGGTCAAAAAAAACTTCTTTCAAATGTTGTTTCTTCACAGATTAAAGTGCACAATCCATTTGGTGGAGTTGTGCCAGAGCTTGCTTCAAGAGAACATTTTAAAAATATCCCTCTTGTGGTTGATCAAGCACTACAGGAAGCAGGCCTTGATGTGGATGATATTGATCTTATTTCAGTGACTCATGCTCCAGGACTTATTGGAAGTCTTTTAGTGGGACTTGCTTATGCAAAGGGTTTAGCTTTTTCAAAAAATATTCCTTTTATAGGGGTTCATCATATTGAAGCGCACATGTTGGCCATTCATATCGAGAAAAAAATTCCCTTTCCTTATGTGGCGCTTGTTGTTTCTGGGGGGCATACACATCTTTATGTGATTCATGATGTTGGAGAGTATGAACTTGTAGGAGCAACGTGTGATGACGCAGCTGGAGAAGTTTTTGATAAAGTTGGAAAAATTTTTAATTTAGGATTTCCAGGTGGGCCTGTGATCGATCGACTTTCTAAAAAAGGAAATCCAAAAGCTATTTCCTTTCCAAGAGCTTTTATTAAAGATGAACAGTTTCGATTTAGTTTTAGTGGGTTAAAGACAGCTGTTTCTTATTATATTCAGAAAAACCCACATTATAATATCAATGATGTTTTGGCTTCATTTCAAGAAGCAGTTGTGGACGTACTTGTTCACAAAGCACTGAAACTAGCTTTAAAAAGAAACATATCAAACGTTGTTGTATGTGGTGGGGTTGCTTGTAATTCAAGGTTGCGTGAAAGGATGGACGAGGTTCTTTCTGTTCATAAAATAAACTTTTCAGTACCGACTCCAAAGCTGTGTGCCGATAATGCTGCTATGATAGCTTACACGGGTTGGGAGTTGTGGAAAAAGGGGAGGCAAGATAATTTCGATTTGAATGCTTTCCCAAATAAAGTACTATAGCCAATCATGAGCTTATTTGAGAATTTCTACAAAAAGCTAAAATCAGTTTATTATCAGTTTGTAAGGTTGCGTGCTACGCCTGAAGAGGTGAGTCGTGGTTTGGCTTTGGGTGTTTTTGTGGGAATGACACCCACTTATGGTTTTCAGGTTGTTTTAGCTATACTTCTTGCTGTTGCTCTTAAAGAAAACAAACTTGCAGCCGTTTTAGGTGTATTTGTAACAAATCCTTTTACAGCCATTCCTATTTATTATTTTAATTATCGAATAGGGCGCTTGTTTGTTCCTTCTTTAACAGAAAGGTTGACGACTCTAGAGAGTCTTTCTGTTAAAGAACAGTTATCGCATCTTGCCAATGCAAGTGTTGATTTTCTCCTTGTGTGGCTTTTAGGATGTTTGATTGTAGGTCTTATATCCGCACTCTTAACCTATTGGATTTCAAAACCCATCTACATTTATTTAAGAGATAAAAAAAGAATTTTCTCCGAAAAGAGGGCAATGAAAGATGAGTCATCCGAAATATCTTCTGAATAGTTTAGGGCTCCGCCCAAGAAAAAGTTTTGGACAAAACTTTCTCATTCAGAAAAACATTATTCAAAAAACAGTCAAAGAAGGTCATCTTTCCAAAGATGACTTTATTTTAGAAATAGGCCCTGGATTAGGTGCCTTAACAGAAGAGCTGTTAAAACACGATATTTCTTACATAGGCGTTGAGAAAGACAAAAAACTTTATGAATATTTAAAAAATAGATTTACTGGAAATAAAACCCAATTTATGTGTGAGGATTTTTTAGATTTTGTATTGCCCACTTCAAAAATAACAGTTTTTGGTAATATTCCTTATAATATTACCTCTCCTATTTTAGAAAAACTTGCTAGAAATAAAGAAAGGCTTAAAGAAGTTATTCTTATGATTCCTAAAGATATAGCTTTAAAGCTTAAGGCGAAAGAAGGAAAACTTTATGGACCTCTTTCTTTGCTTGTTCAGTTACACTTTGAGGTGCAAAACTTATTTGAAGTGGGAGCTGCCAATTTTTATCCTCAACCTAAGATTCAATCACAGGTTCTAAAACTAACACCCCGTAAAAGTTTATTAGATCCTGCCCAAGAAGAGATCTTTTTTAAAATTGTAAGGCATGCCTTCCAAAAAAGACGCAAAATGCTTAAGGCTATTTTCCCTGAAGTTCATGATTGGGTGACAATAGGGCTTAATCCCCAATTAAGACCCGAAAACGTGACATTGGAAGAATTCATAAAATGGTCAAAAATAGGGCTATTTTGACTTGAAAAATGCCCTGTGATAAGTAACTACGGGAAAACATTATGAAATTAAAATTTTGGATGATTATTTTCTGTGTACCGACCCTTTTAGGGGTTGGAAACGCCTCTGCAGTTTTAGATTATGGATTTGGCTCTCAAACCTCTGTAGTTGGAAACTATCAAAGAGTCAGTAAAAAGGTAGTTGATGCCTATTCTTATGTGATGAACCCCTCTCGTTTAGGAGAATTAAGAAAGCCCTATGTATCTTTTGGATTTTTGGGAACCTATGGGGACTTTCTTCCTATTAAAGATGTTGTGATAGGCAATCATGATACCGGAAAAGAATTTCGTATAGGGGATGTTTCTACTGATTATGATGAAACTTTAGGTGGGTCTTTTGCGCTTGTTCTTCCTCTAAGAGAAAAATGGCCTCACATTGCTTTTGGTTGTGGAGGATTTCTTCCCTTTGGTGATCTTATGAAGGTAAAACTTTCAAGTCTTAATTATATTCCTTCTTACCCTATGTATGATGGACGCACTCAAAGACCTTCTATATTAGCTTCTCTCGGGCTTCATCCTTTTCCAAATTTTTATGTTGGATTTGGCACTAATTTTTATTTTACTCAAACTGCTCAGGCTTATTTAGATTTAAATCCAGACAATCCTGGGCAAATTATTAATATGCAAGTAAGAAACAATGTCTCTCCACTTGTGAGCCTTTCTTATATAACAGATGATTTAGCTATGAGTTTTAATTATCGTGGAAAAAGTGATTACAAAACAGAAACACTTTCTATTGCTGATGTAAATGCTTCTTTGGATGGCAAAACTGCTTCTTTACCAACTCAGTTTATTTTAAATGGATCTTCTTTTTACGATCCTCATGAAGTTGAATTAGGGGTGGGTTTACCTTTGTGGAAAAAACTTTCTTTTTCTTCAAGTCTGACATGGCAAATGTGGGCTCTTCAAGAAAATCCCTTGGGGCAATTTGAGTCTTCTATTGGTTCTTCTGCAGAAGATTTTAAATACAGAGATACAGTTGTTGCAAAAATAGGGCTTAACTGGAATCAGGGAATTTATTCTTTAAGAAGTGGTTATTTTTATTCCCCAACACATGTGCCTGATCAATCGGATTCTAATCTTAATATTTTAGATACGAATAAACATGTTTTTACTTTAGGTGCAGGGTTTCAGTTAGACTCAATATTGGGTGCTATCGATCATCCTATGGGTTTTGACCTGCATATGCAGTATCATGCTTTGGAAGAAAAACAGGTCGATAAAATTCATCCCGATCAAGTTGGGGGTGGAGGTTATCGTATAGGAGGGCGTTTCTTCACATATGGATTAAGTATGAGTATGGAGTTGTAAAAAAATGGAAAACAAAAAAATTACAATCGAACATTTTTTAAAATTTAAAAAGGGTGATCAAAAACTAACGATGGTAACGGCTTATGACGCAACCTTTGCAAAACTTATTGATCAAACAGAAGTAGATGCTGTTTTAGTTGGGGATTCCTTAGGTATGGTCATTCAAGGAAAGGAAAGTACCTTGGGTGTTTCTGTGGATGATGTTGTGTACCATTCGCAATGTGTGAGACAAGGCCTAAAACGCGCTTTCTTAGTGGCAGACATGCCTTTTATGTCTTATCAAGTATCTGCTTCTTTAGCTGTTGAAAATGCAGGGCGGTTTATTTCTGAAGGGGGAGCCCAGGCTGTAAAGTTAGAGGGAGGTGAAGAAATAGCAGAAACCTCCAAGAAAATTGTTCAATTTGGTATTCCTGTTATGGGGCATTTAGGCTTAACCCCACAATCGATTCATCAGTTTGGAGGTTTTAAAGTTCAGGGAAGATCTTCAGAGGCCCGTAAGAAGCTCATTTTTGACGCTAAAGCACTGGAAGGAGCGGGGTGTTTTGCTCTTGTTTTAGAAAGTATTCCTTTAGACTTGGCACAAGCTGTGACAGAGGCAGTTCGTATCCCTACGATTGGTATTGGTGCTGGCCCTCATTGTGATGGGCAAGTTCTTGTTATTTATGATCTTCTTAATATGGACCCTCAGTTTAATCCAAAATTTCTTAAAAAATATGCAAATGGTTTTTCAATTGTAAAAGAAAGCGTTGGAGCCTTTGTAAGGGATGTGAAAGAAGGAAAGTTTCCAACTGAAGAACACAGTTTCCATTGATTTTCTCATGCAAATAATAAGAAGTGTTCAAAAAATGCAGGCTTGGGCTGGTGAGGTACGCATTCAAAAGCAAAGCGTTGGTTTTGTTCCTACGATGGGGGCTCTGCATGAAGGGCACTTAAGTCTTATAAGAGAAGCTCACAAAAAAGCAGATAAAATTGTGGTGAGCATTTTTGTTAATCCAACACAATTTGGGCCACATGAAGATTTTAAAAACTATCCACGAACTTTTGAAAAAGATCAAAAACTTTTAATTCAAGAAAAAGTAGATGTTTTATTTTATCCAGATGCACACAGTATGTATGAAGAGGGGTTTCAAACAAATATTGTATTAACAGAGCTTTCAAAGCCTCTTTGTGGAGAGTTGAGGCCCGGACATTTTGAAGGTGTGGCAACAGTTGTTCTAAAACTTTTTAATATTGTAAAACCTCACTTTGCTTTTTTTGGAAAAAAAGATTTTCAACAATTTTTGATTATTGAAAAAATGGTTGAAGACCTTAATTTAGACATCCATGTTGTGCCTTGTGCTCTCATAAGAGATGAAGATGGTTTAGCTTTAAGTTCAAGAAACAAAAGATTAAGTGAAGAAGAGAGAAAAAGAGCGCTTGTTATTCCAAGAGCACTTAAGATGTGTCAAGAGTTCTATCAAAAAGGAATCAAAAATGTGGCACAACTGCAAAGTAAAGTTCTTGAGTTCGTTGACAAGGAAGGAGACTTGAACATACAATATTTTGAAATAAGAGATGCAAAAACACTTGAAAGTATTGAAGAAATACAAAAGCCTACGGTTTGTGCAATAGCTGCTTATGTCGGAAATGTGCGTTTAATCGATAATCTTCTTCTGGGAGAAAAAAATGACTCGGTTTAAAATTTTTTTTAGAAAATCATTTATTACAGGATTTCTTGTTGTTGTTCCCTTGGCTTTGAGTATATGGATTTTGTGGTCTGGAACCATATGGTTGGATGAAATTATTTTAGGATTTGTTCGCGGAAGCTTAGGCTTATCAAGTGCGTGGAACCCTAGTTCTTATTTGCCCTTTAAATTTTATATTCCAGGTATTGGTATTTTTTCGGTTGTTATATTGCTTGTTGTAATTGGAGCTTTTACTCGTATTTATTTTGTAAACTATTTTATTTCTCTGGGTGAGCGTTTTATTGGACGCATTCCCCTTTTAAGTAATCTTTATTCAGGACTTAAGCAGCTTTTAAATACAATTTTTTCTTCGTCTAAAGAGAAGTTTAATAAAGTTGTTTTGGTTGAATTTCCTAGAAAAGGTATTTATGCCATTGGTTTTGTTACAGGTGTTTCCAAAGGTGAGCTTCAAGAAAGAACTCAGCAAAAAGTTTATAATATTTTCATGCCTACAACACCGAATCCAACATCAGGTTTTTATTTTATGTATCCAGAGAATGAAATTATCGAACTTGATATGACAGTAGAAGAGGCTTTTAAAGTTATCATTTCTGGAGGGATTGTTTCTCCTCCTATGAGAAAAAAGATTCCTTAGTTTTTTAAGGTTTGTCATCCCCGTCAAGAGCTATAGGCACTAGCGGGAATCCAGAAAGCGAAGCCACTTTATTATAAATGAAAATTATTTGTCAGAATAAACAAGTAGGTTTTAAGTATCAACTTACTGAAAAGTTTGAAGCAGGTATTATTTTGTTAGGACCTGAAGTAAAATCTCTTCGTGAAGGAAAGGCCAATCTTAGAGAAAGTTATGCTGTTTTTAAAGGAGAAGAACTTTATCTTTTAAACTGCCATATTACACCTTATAAAAATGCAAGAGTTGAAGAGCTTGATCCTAAAAGAAATAGAAAGCTTCTTTTGCATAAAACAGAACTTGAACGACTTTTAGGAAAAATAAAAGAAAAAGGGTTAACTTTAGTGCCCACTAAAATGTATTTTAATGAAAAGGGAAGGGCTAAGGTTGAAATTGCACTTGCCAAGGGTAAGACGGGGCGTGATAAAAGGGATACAATTAAGAAGCGAGAAGCTGATAGGGAATTAAGAAGGGTGCTTAAAAAGCACTCTTAAAAAGATGTCATCCCAGCGTAGGCTGGGATCCAGATCTTTGATATAATAGTAGATGGGGGCGAATTAGGTTCGACAGGGTTATTGAAGCTTTAAGGAGCATGTGGAGTTGGCCGACTCGTTAAACAGGCTAAACTAGTAATCGCAAACGATTACGCATTAGCTGCTTAATAAAAAGTAGCCGTGCTTCAGTACTTCGCTCATTGGGTATTGAAAGTGCGCAAAACAGATGGGCTAGCCAATAAGAGTTGCTCTTCCTCTTAAAGGCGAAATAAAAGAAGAACTCGTTCTTGAAAATCCTGTTTTTGGGAGTTTTGGGAACTTAAGACAAATCAAAGACTAAACATGTAGCGCCTTAAGTGGATTAACTTTGGACGAGGGTGCAATTCCCTCCGCCTCCACCATTTGGGGTATTTTCCGGGCACATCCTTTACAGAATATTCCGGGCACATGGTTTACACTTTAGGCATAGAAGCCCTTTATTCAGGGGACACAATACTTAATTAAATAATTGTGTCCCCAAGAATCTTATAAATCACAGAGTTAAGAATTAAGTATTGTGTCCCCTGAATTTATGGCTTTTACATATTCTGTAGCCAAGATATCGGCTACGTGATCTAGAAATGATTCAATTTCTTCTGCAATGTCTGTATCTATTTTAGATTGATTTAATTTACTGACAGCCTTCATAGCTCCTATAATAGACAATGTCTATTATAGATGTCAACAGCAATTTATTTTATTATACTTTCTATTTCTTATTTTTTCGTTTCTTTCTAGAACATATTGGACACCATGTTCCTCTTTTTATATGATTGAAAGTAGACATCCAAGTATGCCTCTTTTGGCATTGCCATTTCATTTTTGTGTTTGCATTTTTATAGCGCTTAGAAAGACACTTGCCTCCCCTAGCTTTAGCAACTTTTTTCGTATCTTTTGAAGTTAGTTTTGGTCTGCCAGCACAACTTGGACACCAAGTACCCTGTTGAATATTACCCCATTGCGCCTTCCAGGTGTGGCCTTTAGAACATACCCATTCCATTTTAGTTGAATTATTAATATATTTTTTCGAGAGACATTTACCACCCTTTTTTTTAACAAATTCTTTGATAACATTTAGGGTGACGAATCTGCCAGCGCAGTACGGACACCATTTCCCTCTAGATACATTTGCTAGCGTTGCTTTCCATTTATGTCCTTTCTTGCATTTCCATAATAACTTTGCATGCACATTTTCATATTTCTTTGAAAGCAAATAACCTTTCTTTTTTTGTGCCATCTCTTTAGCGTCATCTAATGTCTTTTTTACATATTTAGTACATTTTCTGCACCACTGGCCAGTGCGAATATTGTTCGGTGTCGCGTACCAGTGATGTCCTTTTTGACATTCAAAGAGTAATTTTCTTCTAGCACCGTGATAATGATGTGAAAGACACATCCCTTTTTTTGCTTTCGCGATTTTTTTGAGTTCTGCTAGGTTTGCTTCTGATTTGGCAGTGAATGGTTGTAGTTTTTTCTCTGCTTTTTTACTGATGCGTCTTGGTTTTGGTGCACCCGATTTTCTGAGTTTTTTTATAAGTTTTTCTTGAATCAATAACGGTTCAGTAAGATCTGCTGCTTCAACATATATCAACAGTACATTATGCTTTTTGCATAATTTTCTTTTTTTAAGGTCATCTTTAATCCGTTGTTTCAATTTTTGTTTAGACGGCTGTAAACGTGTGGTTTCAAAGTGCTGAATACCTTGATATTCAATGGCAAGACCAAGATTCCTATTATATAGGTCTAGTTCCATTCGATTACCTCTATCATTTACTAGCCAGCTTGGGCGTGTTTTTGGAAAGGATCTACCATACATTTTTTCTATATATCTTCTTACAATTGATTCAGATAGATGGTATTTGCATTGGGGACACCAGCTTTTTCTTATAACATCCCATGTTGTTGTCCAAGTATGTCCTATGCTACATTGCCACTTCATTTTTGTAGAAGAATCCCTGTATTTTTTAGATAGGCAGAAACCGCCTCTAGTTGCTGCTAATTCTTTTGCATTACTTATTGTAATGTGTTTTCCGGCACAAAATGGGCACCAAGAGCCTCGCTTGATGCTAGAAGGTCTTGCTTTCCATTTATGTCCTTTCTTGCATTTCCATAATAACTTTGCATGCACATTTTCATATTTTGACGATAAACAAAGACCACCACGCTTATGAGCAAGCTGCTTCATTTCTTCAATATTGGATTTTCGTCGGAATACATTTTTTTGAATAGCGCATTTTGGACACCATGTTCCTTGTTTTACGGCGTTTGGTACAGCTTGCCAAATGTGTCCATTTTGACACTTCCATTTTAGTTTAGTTTGGCTATTTACATATCTCTTAGCTAAACATTTTCCACCGCGTTTTTTTGCAAGCTGCTTCATTTCTTCAATAGAGCCACGTTGTTTAGATGCCCGCTTTTCGATTCCACAGCTTGGGCACCAAGTACCACTTTTTATACTATTATAGAGAGCGTTCCATTTGTGACCTTTTTCACACTGCCATTTCAATTTGGAGTGATTGTTAATATATTTCTTCGAAAGACACTTTCCTCCCTTTTTCTTAGCGAGTTTCTGCACATCTTTAATTGAAAGCTTCTTACCCATGACTTTGTTTTATTTTTGGAAAGACAAGGTTATTTAAAACTTCAAATATCTTTAGCAATGCAAGTGTATCTAACTTGCAGTATTTTTTAAGATCCTGTTCTATTTTTTTAATTTTAGAAGAAGATAATTTTGTTTTTTGAACATTAAGATACGCAACGCTTGCTAGTGTGCCTTTATTTATATCAAGATCTTCATATGTAAGTTCAGGGCATAAAACGGGTAGAATGCTTTTTAAACTAAGAGAGCCATAAAATTTAGGATCGTAATAAAATTTTTGAAAGACTTCTTCTAAGTCGATCATATTAGTTGCGATGTTGTTTATTTCGTCTTCAAAGGGAAGAAAGATTTTTGATAAGTTGTTAAGTATCATTTTTTCAAAACTGGCATGGTAAGCGATAACTGAGCCATTATCACCTATAGTATCTAACAAGTTTTGAATAAAAGCGGGCCTGGGATCTTTTTTATTTAAATCTAGAAAGTCTTTGTGGGTGATATTTCCTTCAGAATCTAAGATATGACAACTAAATTGAAATGGAAGTTGTTCATAGGGGTGTATGCCTTTAAAAAGTGGAATGGCTGGGTTTGCTGTTTCAAAATCAAGAAAATGAATGGGGTATTGAAGCTGGTTAATAAAGTTTTCAATTCCTTCTTTGTCGATATAAGGCTTATTTTCTTCAATGGTTTTCTTTTGGGCATACTGAAAGACATTGAGTTTATAATTTTCTGGAAGATCTTTTATTTTTAAAATACCTGATTTATACAGTTTAAACTTTTCTGTATTTTTTAAATGATAAAGTTCAAAGACTGAGTGCTCTGTTACATGTTGCCAACAGTGACTTTTAAAAGGACATTCATAGGGCTCATTACAATAAGGACCAATATCAATATTAGGCGCAGTTTCTAGTTTCAATGTTTCAAATTGTCTTTTTAAATTAGATTCTATTCCAATTTGTTTTATTAGGACCTTGTCAGTTATGTCTTCTTTAATAAAAAAATTTGAGAGCTCTGGATAAGTACACTCTGTATTTACATGCATAAGGAAGGTGTTTTCTATATTGATATTGTTGTTTTTAAGAACGTAATATTGAATAGCGACATCATCTATCAAATGATCTTCTACTTTAGTGGTTGATTTTACTTCTATAAGATTCCATCCCGTTTCGGTTTTTTCTAAAATATCAGCTTTAACAAGGATATCATTATATTCAAAAGTTGCTTCAAATATAGCTTGAGGTTCTTTTTCTAGGACTTTTTGCGTGAGTTCTATCTGTTTTTCTAATCCTCTTTCTTGTATGGTACATATATCGATACCGTCTTTAAAAAAGGTTTTAGCTAGATTGCCAACTTCATGGCCTTGTTGAAAAAGAAATTTTTCAGCCTCATCTAAGTTTTTCTTAAGTTTAGGTTGTTTGGTACCAAGGTAGAGTGCTTTTAAGCACTTTATTCCGGTTAAGTATCTTGATTTTGAAAGTTTAGCCATAAGCTTTTTATCGGAATTCTTTTTAGAATCCTTAAGTCTATGTAACTATTATATTTTTTGATTTAATTGTTATAAAGCTTTTTCGGCTAGAGCAACAAGGTCAAGCTTTAGAAGGGATTCATATTTCTTAGGCAAAGCACTCATATTTTTTAGGTGTATGTTTTTGATATTACCTCGAATTACTTTCTGTAAATCAAAGCCCATGACAGACTTTTTAATTTCAAATAGAAGGTCATTTCCATTAAAAATATAAAAGTTGAGAGGTATTTTCTTTTCAACAAGTGTGTGAGGAAGGTTAAAGTTTTTTAGCTTTTTCTGAACTGCTTTTTCAAAGGAAGATATTACTTTCATAATAATTGCAGTTGTTGAAACTGAAATTTCATATTTTCTAAGTTCCAGGGCCACAATAAACTCAAAAAGATTTTTTTGAGAGAACTTTCGCCATTGGCCCCGACCTTGCGTTTGTTCAAATTCTGGAACGATGACGTTTTTTTCACAGAGGTGAATTAAAACATGCTGTGGCATGCCCAGTTTAATTTGAATTTCTTTAAGCGTTAGCTGTTCCATTATCGACATTGTCTATTAAAATTGATTCCAGGTCAATCTTAAGCTATGCTCAAATAATGGCTCAAGTTAAAGGTATCCTTTTTGATCTCGACAACACGCTGATTGATTTTATGAAAATGAAGAGAATAACTTGTTTAGAGACTGCCTTTGCATGACTGCAAAACTACAAAATACAGTGTGGCTATAGCGACAAGTAGTGTAAAAATGTCAATACTTAGTGACCACTTAAACTTCTTAGAATCTCTTTCAGCTTTTAGCTTCATCTCCTTCATTATTTCGTTATGCATCTCCCGTGAATTTGACATAACTGTAGGATAGCAATGCTAAGATTAGCGTGCAAGACTCAAATGTAGCTCTAATAAATGTATATCTAATTTTATAGATATACTATTGTATTGCTATAGTAATTATGATAAAAATGATATCTTGTTAGCATGAAGGAAACGTTTTATAAAAAGGAAATTAAAGTTCATGGCAATGTATATCCTTCCATTCGACAAGCAGCGCTATATTTTCATCTGAAACCACAACTTGTATGGGCTAGATTGAAGAGAGGAAAATCTATAGACGAAGCATTTTCAAAAGTTTACCTCAAGCGTATCGGTAAAGGAAAGCCCTTTTCTATAGAAGGGAATCATTTTGATTCAATTGCGGAAGCGGCAAGGTTTTATGATATAAATGAAAGCACAGTTCGACACCGGCTAAAATCTGGATGGTCAAGAAAGCAAGCGTTTGGAATTGTAGGCCGGCCTCGAAAAGACCGCATAAAGATCAAGGTAAATAATATAGAATATTCTTCACTCACTGAAGCAGCACGCGCTCATAATTTAGCTCCTTCAATTGTTTGGCAAAGACGTCGACGAGGGTGTTCTATAGAAGAATTGTTCTCAAAAGATTGCTTGCCGTTGAAAGGCAAAAGTCGAACAATTGTCGTACAAGACAAAACATATCCTTCAGCAAAAATCGCAGCTGTAAAGTTTGGTGTTCATTATAGCAAAGTACGTTGGCGTCTTAAGAATGGTTGGTCGCCAGAGCAAGCTTGTGGCATTGAGGAACGACCAGTTAAGCAGCGGAGACCTGTTTCATTCAGAGGTAAACAACATGAATCAATGTCTACTTTTGCACGGTATTACGAAAAAGATCCAAGATTAATTGGTGCGCGGTTAAGACGCGGATTGAGTATTGAGGAAGCGCTTGATATTAAAGAAAGGAATTATCGATCTAAGCCAATTACCTGTTTATAGTGTGACCAATACAAAAGCCGGTAAGCAATATGTTGGCGAGTCCTCATGTACACTTGAAAAGCGTAGGCAATGGCACATGAAGCAAGTTTACGGTGAAAAGAGACCTGCTGAAGGTAGTTTGCAGGAGGCGATTAAAAGAGATGAACCTGAGTATTTTAAATGGAAAGTGCTTGCACGCTGTAGGTCGATAGATCAAGCTAACAGACTCGAACGAAAATTTATCAGAGAGTTTAATACTTCATACCCACATGGTTACAATCTTCGGCGAGGTGGGACAGGCATTTCAAAAAAAGGTAAAAAAATATTGGTGAATGGGAAGCCTTTTGACTCTTACAGAGCTGCAGCTGATGCCCATGGTGTAAATATTGGAACATTTCAGGATAGGTTGTACGCGGGGTATTCACCCGAACAGGCTGCTGGTTTGATTCCGCTTGATAAAGTGCATCCAAAATCACGTAAAATTAAAATAGATAATATAGAATATCCAACAATAAAAGATGCTGCTAAAGCTGCTGGTCAGCCTGCAAATAGAGTGAGAAATAGAATTCACTCTGGCTGGTCTGTAGAAAAGGCGCTTAAAACACCATTTTCGAGAAGAGATACTCCTGTGAAAATTGATGGTACCACTTATTCATCAATGGGGGTTGCTGCAAGGAAATTAGGTATTAATTATGACACATTGAGATACAGGCTGAAAAAGCAAAGGAAGAACATGTATGTTTAAAATTAAAGATATTCTTTTCTTACAAAATAGAGTGGTTAGACATTTCGATGCAAAAATTAGAATGTCAGTAAATTGTGGAGATAAATCTTGAGTATTAAGATTGTTCCCTTGATAGAGGCAATTCCAAATTCTGGATACGATTCCAATAAACGACGGTCTAGTTTATTAGCACATGCTGGCGTTGCTTATCTCGAGGCATATGAAGCTATGAGCAATCTACCTGAAAAGGGATTTGCTGTTCATTTCGTTGAGCTACCTTTATTGCACATGACTTTGGAACTTTTGATAAAAGCGTATGTGTCGTGGATTGATGATAGTTTTGATCCAAAAAAAAGGGCATACAGACATTGTACAAAAAAAATTATTGAAGATTATGCGGATAAAATAAATGAATTCTCTTTGATAAAGAATAATCCTGAGAAAATTGCTCTCATTGAACAGCTAGAAAAAGCATGGAGATACTTGAGATATGGGGAAAGCACCCTTACGTGTGAAAGAAAAGATTTACATATGGCAAAAGATTTAGCAATCGAACTTGCAGAAGCTTATCATAAAGCCACTGGTCTTCGCTTTTTTAGCCATCATTTTTCGCAAAAAGGAGCAAAAAGGTGAAAAAAATAAAAGGTATACTCTTTGATTTGGATAATACACTCATAGATTTCATGAAAATGAAGAAAATGGCTTGTTCTGAGGCTGCAGCAGCCATGCTTGGTGCAGGGCTAAAAATAAAAGCAGAGAACTTGGCAGATGATCTTTTTAAATATTATTTAAATTATGGTATTGAGGGTGATTATCCTTTCACTGACTTTTTAAAAGAGCATAATGCCTATAAAGATGAAATTCTGGCAGCAGCAATCAATGCTTATAATCGGGTGAAATCAGCTTTTCTAGAACCCTATCCAGGGGTGATTCCAACGTTCATTAAGTTAATTAAAAAAGGAATAAAGCTTGGTATTGTGACAGATGCCCCTTCTTTAAAAGCTCACAGAAGAATTGACTCTATGAAGCTTCACGGATTTTTCGATGTCGTTGTTACTGAAGCAAATAAACCTGATCCGAAAGGTTTTTTGGAGGCTGTGAAGAAATTGAATCTGGAGCCAAAAGAAGTCATGATGCTCGGTGATTGGCCTGAGAAAGACATAGTTGGGGCTAAAAACGCAGGACTCATCACTTGTTTTGCAAAGTATGGGCAAATGGAAAATGTTAAAGAGAAAGTTGAAGCTGACTATGTGATTCAACGAATTGAGGAGGTTAATCAAATTTTATGAGTCAAGGATATAATAATACTGAAGAAAGAAAATTTCAATTTGCTAAAGATTATTGGCAGGCAAATACACAATCGCAAAGAAATTATTTGGGATGGTTGATATCGATAAATGGAGGATTATGGGCTGCGCTTTATGCGATATCAAAGTCTTCAGATTATAGCGTAGAGTTTTGGGGTGGTTTAACAATGCTTGCCCTTATTTTAGTCAATCTTATTATATCGCTTCATTATACCAGACAGCACTATTTAAATGAGCTACTTTTTGACAAGATTTTATCCAAGTATAAATCAATAGAGGAAAACGAAGACAAATGGAAAGGTTGGGGATGGATTTTGACTCGATTAGTCTTATCATTGATGGGAGCCATATCGATCATTTATGGAGTTAATTTTTTTTGTAAAGATTCATTGAATGTCTGTGTTTATGTTCTTGGAGTATTTATTGTAGTAATCGTTTGGTATTTTGCTCTGACACTACTTGGAAAAGCTAATAAGCCAATGGATCCTGATAAGAAATAAATTTTTTAATTATCTTTTATACACAGGAAAATATTTAAAAAAGTAGGAAGCCGAGAATGAGTGATGTAACTTTTAAATACAAAGGTAAGACATATACAGAAGCAAAGAATGCTGAATCAAGCAAAGATTCTGAGCGATATAAGTGCTTTGATTCCATTATTCAACTGACAGATGACGAAGGCAGTACCCTTTCCGGTCTGTTTCATGACAAAGATTTGGAGGTCATTCAGCTTGGCCTTGTAGCTGGAGAATTTAAGCCTAAACTTTTATCGACTTTAAAAGTTACTCAAATGGTGACTTTCTTGCTTTATAGGTTCAATGTTTTTGACCTTCAGATGGGAATTGGGATTCTATATGCTAAAGCTTACAAAAAAGGAAATGCATCTTTTTATATGCCGAATGAATTGTTAAAAATGCTCAATGAACCTAAACTTTCTATTTTTAAAAAAAGAAAAGATAAATGTGGAACGCATGTTTCTGTGCCTGATAGAATTAATATGCTTAAGGAAAATAAAATCTGCCAAGATGATTCCCTTCTTAAATCTGTAAGGGCATTTGGTCATTTGAGAAATGTCTTAGTACATCCATTGTTTAAACAGCGAGAACCAATAACGGCTCTAAAAGAATTAGGATATGATATCATTTTGATGAATATTTATGAAAAAGACATGCGCTCGATTGAGCAAGTAGGAAAACTTATTTTAGAAAGTTGGTATTGTATAAATCAGATAAAGCATTATGTTTGTGACTTGGTTAAAAATTAGGGTAAGAAGTTTTTGAAAAAATTGCCTTTTTGACGGTTTTTTCATCAACCCCAAGAGCCTTTCCGATTTGATAATAATTCATCCCTAATTTAAAAAGTTGTTTGGCTTTTGGGCTGATTTTTTGATAAAGAAAGAGTTCTTCTGTAAATATTGGGAAATCAAGGTCAATTTCAGAGATGGTGCGAATTGGTGGCAAACGTGTCCACCAACTTCTATATTTTTTGTTATTATTATTTATTTTCTTTTAAAACTTTTTTAAGATCCTTTAAAGTATCTCCAATATTCATATGGTCGGAAGGTAAAATTCCTTTTGCCTGATAATAAGCTTTTGAAAAAGTGTCTCCCATTGATCTAATAAGAGTTTCCACAAATGGCTCACTATGGGGCATGTGTTGAACAAGTATTTTGTTAATGTCAATTTGAATTCCCTGTCCCTCACTAAAAACTTTTACAAGGGAGTCTTTGTTGTTTCCGTATTTGCACGTTAACCCATGCTTAAACTCTTCTTGAATAAATTTATAATCTTCTTTTTTTGACATTTCATTAAAAAGCCTAGCTCGTTCCAACTGCTTCCATATTTCAAAACGTAACTCATCACTGAATTTTTTAAGTTCACTTGCTTTTTGAAAAGGGAGCCCAGCTAATTTATCTCTTGTAGCTGAATTGTTTGCGTGGTTTTTTTTATTATTTTCTTGCATATAATGTATTAAAGATACTGGAAAATATTAAAAGTTTCAATATATTACGTCATGTCTTTACGAAAACCTACATAAAACTACATAAATATTTATTTAATATTTGAAAAATACATAAAAATATTATAAATATATAAAAATAACTAATATCTACATAAAATAGAAAAAAATCTCATTTGATTTTAAAAAAGGAGCACAATGGAAGAGAAAATATCAGTTTTAGTTATTGATGATGACGACCTCTTTCGTCGAATGATGTTTAACTTTCTAAGTAAAAAGAAATTTGATGTTAATGAGTGTAAAAGCGGAAAAGAAGCAGTTAAGTGTGTGAAAGAAAGACATTTCGACATTATATTTTGTGATATGGCCATGCCTGAAATGAATGGAATCAAGACGGTAAAAGCACTTAAAAAAATTGATCCAGAAGCTAAAATAATCATAATGACAGGTTATGCAGATGAAGATGATTGGCGTGAAATCCAAAAATCAGGAGCCTGTGCGGGACTTCTTAAATCAGTTAAAATGGACAATATTTGTTTAATCATTGAAAAATCAATAGAATTGACCATTCCAGAATTTGAAAAATGGATTCAAGAGACTCACAATTGAAGGAATAGAATATCTTTTCATTTGATCTCGGATTGATGATTGAGGGGTTTTCTATTGCACAATTCAAAAAATAAACTGTTTCTTCCGATAATGAAGAAGCGATGAAGTATTTTAATAAATTAAGCCTTTTAACCAAAATCTCGCTGGTTGTGAGCTTTGCTATTATTGTCATAGAAGTGATGATTGCCATTCCGTCCGTGATCAAGAGAAAAAAGGATGTATTTTTGCGTCATCATCATTTTAATTTTAGTCTTCTTCATACCATTCACAAACCCCTGATTCATTATCTAGATTCAAATCGAATAGTGGATAGTAAAATGCTCATGGATATGTTTCGTGTGCATGTCGAGGTTGGATTTAAAGAATATGCTATTACAGATCAATCGGGAAATCTTCTGGTCTCCTTATATAAAAAGACTTCATTTCATACCCAGAAAATTGATTATGATCTGACAGAGAACGAAAATTTTTACTGGAAACACCTTAAGAAAAAAAATATGCTCATTTATAAATATAATATTACAAAAGAAAATAAACTCTTATATTCGATTTATCTTTCTTATTCAGATGCTTATTTTTGGAAACAGGTATGGGTTTATACTGGAAGCGTTTTGCTTTTGATCACTCTCATTATTATTTTTACATCTGCTGGAATAGTATTGCTTCTGAATCCGATTATTATTAGCCCTATTAAAAGAATAGTCCTTGCTAATAAGAAAAAGGAATTTATTGAGAGGCATTTTTTCCCTGGTGATGAATTGGGGAGTATTATGGAATCTCGCCATGAGATGTTGGAACAGTTAAGAGAATATCAATCAAATCTGGAAGACAAAATTCAGGAAAATACAGAAACGCTCAATCAAGCTTATAGAAAATTACAGGTTTTAGATAAAGCTAAAGATGATTTTTTAGATCTTATATCACATGAAATGAGAACCCCTCTAACGCTTATTGAAAATACGTTTACGTTGTTTAAAGAGCAGATTGTGAAAGGAAAACAACAAAGTCTTCACCTTTTAGATGTCGGTATTAAAAACAGCAAACGCCTCGAAAAATTGGCAGATTTATCGATAGATATTGCTGCTCTGAATGAAGAAAAGTTTATGCCAAAGCAGGAAAGTATGAATCTCAATGAAATTATTTTAAGTGCGATTCTATCAATGCGCCCGCACGCTCATCAAAAAGGAATTGTTATTAAAGCAGATTCTTTAGAAGACGGGGTTTTAATCATGAGTGACAAAGAGAGATTGGTTAAAGTTATTAAGACTGTTTTAGAAAACGCTATCCAGTTCAGCCCCCAGAATAAAAAAGTAATAATTGAAGAAGAGTTCAGAGAAAATAATGTTATTATTAAAATTCAGGATTTTGGAGCAGGTATTAAGGAAGACCTCAAACATCTTGTTTTTGAGCCCTTTGCTTCAATAGAAGATATTTTATCTCATACGAAAGGTTTAGGTTTAAGTCTTTTTTGGTGCAAAAAAGTGATGGGAGTTCTGGGAGGATCGATCTCTTTTGAAAGCAAAGAAGGACAGGGTGCTACCTTTTTTATTCAACTTCCCCTTCTTCAAGAATTAAAGCGGAACAAGGCTGCTTAGAGTTGCAGTTGGATAGTGTCAATGGATCAGCGCGCAGACTTTCCATGTAGAATCATAGCGCTTGAGATGAATAAGAACTTTGTTTTTTGGAAATGACAGTATGGCTCTGTCGGGTGAAATAAGACGAAAGCGCCCGAATTGAAGTAGCGCATCAGCCGTCATATTCGAGGGGACAACTTTTCGAAAAAAATGAGAGAGTTCATTCGCAATAACATTTCTTCTGGAGAGGCTTTCTTGATGAACACTGTCCAGATAGCGCTGCCTTTTTTTTCTCTTAACTTCTTCTCGTGAAGTTTCACCCAGTCGATTTAACATCTGAAGCCTTTGTTTCCATTGAAGCAGATTTTGTGTGAGTGTCATGTGCTCTTGTTGTGTCAGGTTGTTTTTTAACAAATTTTCGATCTGAGAAATCTTGCTCTGACACAACCTTAAATCATTTTCCAACTGATCAAAGTGTTGGTCCACCTGCGCTTCCATCTCTTGAATTTTTTCTTGTACCGTTTTTGTTTCTGAAAATGCCAGTGGAAACCCATCCAGCTGAATAAAGAGTTCATCTATGGCAACAAATTGATCTATAGTGTTAGCATGTAAATGTTCCTTTTGGAGAATGGATAAAAATTTTGTAGAATCGTTTTTTGCCTCTGCACGCAAAGCTTCTTTTTCTTCCAAAGAAAGTGTATCAAGCGCTTTTTTCCCCTCATCCACTCTCAGACGGCTTACTTCGGTAATTTTGCGAATTATTTTTTCATTTTCATCCCTGATTTGAACGACCCCATTGCATTCTTGAACAACTGTGAGTGGGAATAATGAAGGCATCAATGAAAAAACAAAAGTCTTTTCGTTTGCCGCTGTCCCTTCAAATTCAAAGACTTCCACAGATAGTTTTTTCTTCTCCGCAAGATGATGAACGAAGATGGAATCTAATTTAATCGTTTTAATAGAGAGAAAACTTTTAATGTTTATTTTGGGATAGATCTTCCAATCAATAGAAACTTTTTGGGGTTCCTTTTGCCCGGATTTTATCACTTCAAGATCAACAGAAGATTCATGGACTTTTGTCACCTTGATGACTTCTCTATAGGGTCGATCTTCGGAGATCTCATATATTACATAATCTCCTTCTTGAACGCCCCCCCATAAATATTCTTTTGAATATTCGAAAGGATAAGAGACAGAATCTTTCACATCTTCTTGATGTGTCACAACCTCAATATGTTCTATGGAGCGAAAAATTTCTGCCATGCGAAGATCCGCTTTTAAAAAGCTCTCTTCAGCCACAACATAGCCACTTAAAATGGCTCCACCGTCTGTAACCACCGCGGCTGCCAATAGGGGTTGGGTGACATCTTTTTCCACAATTTTAAGAGAAGAAAGATCTTGAAATTCAATTTGAATAAAATCAGCCTCTGATATTTTTTCAAAATCCACATCTCTTGAATAATAGAGACGAATGGGCGAAACAGATTTTTGTTCAACATCGAAACGAATTATTTTTTGTTCTTCTTGAGGATCTTTCGGTTTTTGAAAAGAGATCTCTACATCATACTGGCCTTCATTAAGAGTTGCTGAATATAAATTTACGGGGACCACAGATAGTGCGCACAATAGTGTCATGAAAAGGACATTCATCGCCATCTTTATAATCTGTCAAAAAAATTTAGCAATATGAAAAAATTTCATTGTTTTTTAATCCGTTAGTAAAACTTATTCATTTGAAAAAAACACTATATACTTGATGTCATTGAAAAATTATTTTTTTGACTGTTTTGCTTAAATGGCACAATCATTGCTAGTCTGCCTTCGTGGAAACGCCTATTGTAATTTCTGAAAAAATGAGGGGGTAACGTGAAAAAAGTTTTCTTTCAAATCTCAATGATGCTTTATGTTTCATTAACATTTGTGGGCTGCAACTGGTTTGACAACGATGATTCTAATGATGCTCCTTTTTTATCCACCTTGGGAGGTATTGCAAGCAGAATACATGATATGCCCCATCCATTTTCTCAGATTAAAACCACAAATGTGAATAACAATGAAATTTTTATAAAAGGCACTGTCAGTCCAGATGGGAGTACTTTTGAAGATAGGGCTTATAAGTATAAAGATCAAGGTAACGAATATGTTGAGATCAATTTTGCAAGCTCCAGAGAGGATCTTGGAAATGGCAGACAACAATTCAGTCAAACGTTGGTATCCGGTCCGGGAGGACCTGTTGTGCCCACGGACTCTGTGCTGATTATTGGCGGAATTACATCGAAGGGTATTTCCAATACAGCTGAATTTTATAATCCCTCTGAAAATGTGATTAAATCTTTAGGGAATTTAAAAGTTGCTCGTTACGGCCACACCGTCACTGAGATCAAAAATTCAGGGACACCCTTAGATGGACAGTTTTTGGTCGTGGGGGGAATGGGAGTGGGTCAAGGCCTTGTAAGAAATGAGTTGGTTTCAACGATTGAATTGTTTGATCCTATGACAGGAACCTTTAGCGTTTTAAATGCCCAACTCAAAGTTGGTCGTGAGCAACACACGGCTACGCGTTTGGCAGATGGTCGTGTTCTCATTACAGGCGGACGAACCTCTAGTGGCGTGAGCAATTCGGGGGAAATTTTTGATCCGGCGACAGCGACATTTACTGAGATTCCCAATGCAATGGCGGATGAACGTGTTTTTCATACAGCACTCTATTTAGATAATAAAACTCCTACTGATTCAGCAGATGATGCTGTTTTGCTCGCGGGCGGTCAGGATTCCATGGGTTTGGTTAATGACTCTGCTGATTTTTTTAATCCTGCAACAGGACTTTTTCAACCGGTCAATAGCATGATTCCGCAGCCCATTTATCAGCATGCTGCCACAGCACTTCCTGCAACTTCACCGCATGATGCTGTTTTGACGGGGGGGATGACAAAAATGCCAACCTTTGACGAAAGTTCATCAGGAGTGACTTTACATATCACAAATCAGGTTGTTGTCTTTGATTACACACATACATCGGCTGGCCCTGACGGATTCTTCACGCAAACCAGAGATATGCTCAAAAAAAGAGCCATGCACAGCACCGATTCTATGGGAACCAATAAACTTGTGATTTTGGGGGGTGTCGATGAAACTGCCCTTGCTCACACGACAGGTGAAGAGTACGGATTTTAAATCTTAAGCGAATCTGCTTTTTATAAATATGACATAGATCATATTATTTCACCTACATGAGCGTACGATTTA
Organism: Deltaproteobacteria bacterium; assembly: GCA_016186995.1. Taxonomy (GTDB): domain Bacteria; phylum Bdellovibrionota; class JACOXK01; order JACOXK01; family JACOXK01; genus JACPKQ01. The sequence goes on from JACPKQ010000007.1 coordinate 65,880, forward strand.
TAAATCGTTTTCTTTTATTGAGGAGATATTGTTGTTGAAAAAGACGCGGAGTTTATTAATCACTTTTTCCGGTTATCCTTACACTCCTTCAAGTTTCTTACCTGATAACGGTTTAGCCAATTTAGCCGCATGTTTGAAAGAGGCGGGACACCAAACCTTAATACTGGACTTTAATACGCCACACACCATGGAAGGTCTTGTCAGTGATGAATGGAAAGAAATAAATCAGCACATTGTAGATGACATCTCACAATGGTCCTCCAAAAATACGTCATTTTCAGGAATTCATAAAAAACTAAACAAAATTGATCAGTTATTAACACAAGGTTTTAAGCACATTGCTCATCAGATCTGTCAGACTATCGAAAAGGAAAAAATTGATTGGGTTGGGTTGAAAGTATGGAATGGTGATGGCTATACGGCTTCATGCGTCATTGCTAAAATGATCAAAAAGAATTTTAAAAATATGCCTATTCTTGCCGGAGGCCCTCAGATCGACTGGTTTGGCCCATTTTTCTTAGAAGTCTCTCCCCATTTTGACTTTGCTGCATTTGGAGAAGGTGAGCCCACCGTTGTTGCCTTTGCAGAAATGGTATTAGGTCAAAGAAAATTATCTGAGGTTCCAAATCTTTATTATCGTAAAGGTAAAAAAATTCAGCAAACGCAGGTTGTTCGTGTAAAAAACTTAGATACTATTCCAACGGCTTGTTATGATGAAGATGTTTATCCAGCTCTTTACACTAATCAAAAAATCAATATTGGTATTTTAGAAGAAAGCCGAGGATGTCCTATTCAGTGTTATTTTTGTGAACACCCAATCAAATCAGGAGCTGTTTTACGCAAGAAGTCTATTGCAAGAGTTATTGAGGATGTAAAAAATTTTCAAAAAACTCCTGGGTTCCAAGCATATAAATTGGCAGGTTCCTTCACCCCTTCAAAACACATTCAACAAATAGCAAAAGCTTTATTAGATTTGCCATTTCCAATACAGTATGTGGCTTTTGGCCATCTCAAAGATAGTGGCAACGATTTCGATCTCTTAAAACGCTCAGGATGTGTTGCTCTTTTCTTCGGGTTGGAAACGGGAAGTGACCTGATTTTAGATAGTAAAATGAAAAAAGGCTATGAAAGACAACAAGCACTGAAAGCCCTTAAGGACTGTAAGAATGCAGGTATATTTTCGATCACAAGCATCATTTATCCTTCTGCCGGAGAAACTGAGGAATCCAGACAAGCCACTCTGGATTTTATAGAAGAAATTCAGCCAGATTCCATTCCATGTCACTTTCCCATTATTTTACCTCGTACCCGGTGGTGTTTAGAGCCCGAACGATTTGGGTTTTCTTTTAATGCCCCCTATCATCATATGAAGGATTATCTTTCATTTTTTATTAATTATAAGCCTCGGCTTTTATATCCTCCGGAATTTTGGCCACCTCTGCCGTACAAAATTGATGATAAACCTTTTTCGGTGTTTGCGAAGGAAACTTCAAAAATGACACAAACATTGGAAGACAGGGGGCATCTGACATTAATGTCAGATGAGGTTATGCTTATAGGAAAGCACTCTCAAAAACCATTCAATCACTTTAGAGATGAGTGTCGAAAAGCTCTTTTCTATGGTGATTCACAGAAATTAAAAACGCTTGTGTCAGATGTTAATTCGAGCCTTAAGCAAATGAAATGTACGATCCCGTAATGTCTCAAGGGTTTGAAAGTGAGCTAAATCATCTTCAGCCTCTAATGAGATAGGTATATTAAACTTGCTATCTACTTTTTCTTCCACCGCGGTGATAATATCGACAAGATCTAAAGAATCGATTGTTTTCTTGGGGCCAAATAATTCAGTATCAAGGGATTTTTGGAGTTTACTTCCTTCAAAACTGTTTTCATTGAACTCATCCACCACATCATAAATGAGCTGTGTCAAACTTTCTTTAGTGAAATTCGAAAATTTAGCCATATCTTCTTTCCTTTTTTTTAAATATTTTAACACGCACTTAATATTGACGCAATTTTATTTATATGAAAAAGTCTCCAAGAGAAGGTTATTGTTGTGAATATAAAAATTAAAGCAATAGAATATTATTTGCCTGAAAAAACACTCAGTAATTGCGAGCTCGACAAAGAAAACCCTAGCTGGAGAATGAAAACAGTTGAAGCTCGAACCGGTATTTTAAAGCGCCACATAGCAACGGAAGATGAAACAGCTTTAGACCTTGCTTTTAAAGCCTGTCAAAAGCTATTTGAAAAACATGATGGTCTTCGACATCAGATTGACGGCATTCTCTTTTGCACACAAAGCCCTGATTACGTCATGCCTCAAAATGCATGTATCTTACACAAACTTTTAGAATTACCTGAAAATACATTTGCTGTGGATATTAACATGGCATGTTCAGGGTATATCTACACTTTAAGTATTGCACGCGGATTAATTCACACGGGAATAGCCCACAATGTTCTGCTCATAAATGCTGACACTTATTCCAAATATATTCATGATAAGGATCGAGCCACACGCGTCATTTTTGGAGATGGGGGTGCTGTTTCTTGGATCACTTCTGCCGAATCTCACGAAGGTATTATCGATATGCAATGTGCTACGTCTGGAGCAAATTATGATAAATTTATGATCAAAGCAGGCGCTTGTCGTATACCCAAATCAGAAGAGACATCTGTGCCAACAACGGATAGCTCAGGAAATGTTCACACAATGGAAACCATTGAAATGGATGGAGCTGGAATATTAAAATTTGTTTCTGAAAAAGTGCCAAAACAAGTAGTATCAATTTTAGAGCGCAATAACTACACAATAGAAGATGTAGATTTATTTATCTTTCACCAAGCTAGTAAAATGGTCTTAGATTCTTTATCCCGATTATTGAGAATTAAAAAAGAAAAAGTTTTTTCCAATCTTCAAAACATAGGTAATACTGTTTCCGCATCTATTCCCATTGCACTCAAAGATGCCATGGAGGAAGGAAAAATTTCAAAAGGGGATACTGTGTTAATTTCGGGCTTTGGAGTCGGCCTTTCATGGGGTACTGCACTTATAAAAATATAAAAGGAGAATAAGTCTATGTTGACAAGAATTGCTGAAGACAAACAAGTGATGGATCATGTGGAATCGGTCAATGCTTACGATGAAGGGGGCAAAAAGGGAAACCTTCTTCCCACGTATTATCTAGCCGCTGATATTATTTGTCAGTTGGCACCACAAGAGGGACACGCTGTGGATATTGCCTGCGGTAATGGGTTGCTTACTTTGACATTAGCACAATCTTTGCCCAACTTTAAATTTCTGGGATTAGAACTTTCTTCCACCATGCTTGAAAGAGCACAAGAAAATTCTAAATTATTTAACAAGCACGTTGAATTCACTCAAGCAAGCATGACTGACTTAAGTTCAATTCCTTCACATTCATCGGACTTAACACTGATCACTTATGCTCTGCACCACACTGATTCAGAGAAAGATGCGCGAAGCATATTGTCTGAAATAAATCGCATTACAAAGAAAGACGGAGCTATTTTTATTATGGATCTGATTCGTCCTCGAAGTCATATGATATATAAATTTATTTCAAAGGCACTTGGAACAAAAAATCCATATTTACAAAAAGACTTTGAAGCTTCTCTTAGAGCATCTTATAACACCTCAGAATTTCGAAGGCTCCTAGAATCCGCAGGTTTGACGAACCTGACATATCATCGTGATCTTATTTTACACATGGCTTTTAGACCGCATCGCCAGGCTCAAAAAAACTCACCTGTTTTTTTCAATCAAGGTGAAAACTTACTTAAAACAAAAATGATTTACAACACATCAAGGCTTATTTTTAACTTGAAGAAAAGGCTCCATCCACGATGGGAAGTGTAACGCACCCGGTATTGATTAAAAATGTGCTTCGGTTTGTTTCAGAGCAAAAAACGAACGTTTATTGTGAACTTGATCACAGGAAATTTCAGGGAACTCTTGCAATCCAAAAGGAAAACCTTGAAATGAGTATTCCTGGTATGAAACCAGACTCTTCTTGTATAAAAACCGGCGATACAATGACCGTTTCCTTTCAGGCGGGCGGTCAGGTTTATTCTTTTGTAACAACAATAGTAAGTATGACGTCACATGAACAATTTTTAACTTCTTATCCATCTAAAATCTCTAAAATGGGGCGTAGAAAATGCCCCAGATATGCTATTCCAAAGGATATTCATTTTTTTATCTCTTTCAGCGATCCGCAAGATACATCCACAAAGATGACGGGAAGAGTAATTGATTTTAATACAACCGGCTTAAGGTTCAAGTTAGATCAGCACAAACTTAAACTTTCACAATATAAGTCTCCTATAATGTATACGCTTCATTTGTCTCCAAAGAAAATAATTCAAGTTAAGGGAGAGGTGAAGCACGAGATTGTTCATAATGATTCCTATTATTATGGGCTTTCTTTTTTAAATCTAAAATTAAGTGAGCAACAAGAGCTTTTTCAATACATCCTTGATACATTTTATCCTTCCCTGACTCATCGATGGGAAGTTGAGTTTGATAAATTCTGGGGACTTCTGGAAGATTCTGGATATCTTGGTGAAAAAGACAGTGTTTTTTTTCAAGGAATGCAGTGCCAAGCTCAAAAAGTATGGGGGACACTTGCCAAAGATCCATTTAAAATTTCTCAGGATCTGGTCTATGTCAGAAATGGCAAACCACTAGGCACCATTTCTGCAACGCGACTCTATGAAAAAAGCTGGCTTTTCCACCAATTGGCCGTTCATCCTAAAAATATTGCAGAAGGAACGGTTCATGCTGACCTCTATCTGGGTGCTTTTGGGGATTTTATCCTTAACAACCCACACATAGATTTTTTAATGGGATTCTACAATATTCATAATACATGGCATCGAAAATTTTTTGACTATTTCGGTCAAACAGCTTCAGATGCTTCTAAATTCTATGTTGAGCATTTTCACCTGTTTGAGCCCCTCATACCTGAGAGTCCCTATGTTGACCCCTCTTATCCATGGGAGCTTGCAACAGCCGTTGGTGAAGAAAAGAAATGGATTCTCAAGCACATTCAAAAATGTGTCCCTATGATTATACAAGAAGCGTGTAATTTAGATGCTACCTCATTTGAAATTCCTAAAACCCGGAAAACTTATATTGAAAAGGGTCTTGCACGAGATCGGAAACTTCTGATCTTAAAAAAAGATAGAGAAATCGTTGCTTTTGCACTTTTAGAAAACGCAACGACAGGCATTAATATATTCAATCTACTTGATCAGGCTTTTTTGTTTTATCTGGAAGAAACGCCACAGATTCAAACACTCCTTGTGAAGGGAGTTATGAATCACTACCGATCGCTTGGAAAAAAATCTTTTCTCTTACTTGCTCAAAAAGAAAACCTGGAACCCTATAGGACACTGAGGTTACAAGAGATATGTATTCTCAAGAGAGCTGTTTTTCATAGAGATCTTTTTTATGATTATCGCGACTATCTTTTTCTCATGTTCTCAAAAAGCTTGCACCTTTCTGCTCTTGTTTAAGTGGGAGTGAAATAATGAACGATGTGCCCTCAGATGGCTTGCTGTTTGCGCGTATTGTTCCTGAATGACTTTCTATAATCTTTTTACAAATTGCAAGCCCAAGACCCGTTCCCGTTCCTCTAGGTTTTGTCGTGAAAAAAGGTTCAAATATTTTTTTCTGAATATCAGGCGCAATTCCCTCTCCATTATCTCTAACCTCAATTTCAATATGATGATTCAGTAATCGTGATGATAATTGAATGTGTGGTGTTTCACTATGAGATACTGCATCTTTAGCATTGTTTAATAAGTTTAATAAAACTTGCTCAAGTTGATTCGGCTCAGCCATAATAGAATGAATATCGGACTGAAGATTTTTGGTAATTCTAATGGATGCTTTTTTTGCCTTTGGTTCAAATAGCAAAACTGCGTTTTCAATGATTTCTTCGATTTCAGTTTCAACAAAAACAGGTTTTGAATAGGAAAAATTTCTCAAGTGTTCTGTAATCTTACTGATACTGTTGCACCCCTTATCAATGCCTTCCAAAAATTCTCTCAATTCACCCTTATATAAATTTCTATTTTCCAAGATTTCATGGAGCATTTCAGAATAGCCTTCAATAACACCGAGTGGACTTTTGACCTCATGGATAATACCCGAGGTTAACTCCCCAATAGCTCCCATTTTCTCCGATTGAATGAGTTGTATCTGAGTCTCTTCTAATTCTTTGATTTTGTTTTTTAAGTCATCGTTAAGTTGACTCACCTCATCATACTTTTCTTCAAGCATGCGATGGTTCTTTCTCAGTTCCTCAATAGCATGAAGATGCGTTTTGGGACGAATCACAAATTGATACCACAATCTTTGATACCAGGGAATACGAAGGTTCCAGGAAATTATGAAATGACAACTCGGCCCTTTTTTTACAGGAACTACCGTGGCTGACTTAACCCCCATATGTGCAGATGTTTTCTCAATAACACCTCTGGCAATATCAAAGAACGCCTGAGAGGGCTCATAGTCTGGTTTAAATGTATACCCAAGAGTCACCTTGTTCGGTGAGTTATTAACAACCTCACACTGAACACATCTAAACATAGAATTTACGTAATAAGGAAACTGTTTATAGATTGCTCTAGGAGAAGCAAGAAGGTGTATCATAATGCTTATAAAGCCAAAGGCTTTAGTATTTACAATTTCTCTGCCAATTTCTACAAAAACGTCTGGTTCAGGAAAGTGCTTTCGAATTTTTTCATATATTTTTAAGAGAGTTTCATAATCAATCCAATTATTTTGATCAAGAAAATAATCAATAGAATAGGGCATGTCTTTTAAAAATTCATTCAAATCGATGTCTTTTTCTTTTAAAAAAACAAATAGAATATTGAGCGCACGACAACTCACTTCTTTTTTCATGCTTTAATCTCCTCTTCAACGCTTTTCGTGAAAAAAATGAGAAAACTTAAAAAAAAGTTTAAGTTCTTACTTGCAATGAATTTTGCAGCAATGCTATACTTTTCTAAACTATTTCAAAAAAGGAGATACACATATGCAGACCCAAGTGCACAAGCAGTTGAATCCGACGCTTAGAGCGCCTTTTAAGAGTTATCAACCTACCTCTGGAGAGGAGTTTTGGGATGTTGTTGTTCGAGAAACAGCTGAAGCAAAGCGTAAATTATATGCAGATCCTTGTTTTAAGTCTCTTTGTGATGGAACTATGCCACTCAATCAGTATAAAGAATGGCTTAAGGAGACTTATCATTTTACAAGAAATACCCCTCGATTTTTATCTGCAGCAGGCTCCCAAGTAGAAGATGACAAGCAATTCGTGAGAACACGCTTTTTTCAACACGCGGTTGAAGAAAATGGTCATCACTTAATGGCCCTCAAAGATCTCAGGAATCTGGGGGTTGATGAGGAAAGTGTGAAGAAAACCTATCCCTGTGCCGGCACAACGGCCATTGTTTCTATGCATTATTACTTAGCACATTACACAAATCCTATTGGTATTTTTGGGGCTGTTTTTTGCTTTGAAGGCTTGGCCTTTGACCTTTGTGACCAGTGGGCAAAGAATTTAAAGGCTCACCATGGCCTTTCTAATAATTGCCTGACATTTATCATTTCACATGGCCATTTTGATATAGAACATATTAAAGAGGCCAAAGAGGTCATTAATCATGAGGTTATAACGGAAACAGACAGGAGAGATATTATTTATACAGCTAATAAAATGTATGATTATTATCGCCTTACCTTTGAGGAAATTGGCCAACTCAAAGATTAAGCACATTTTTACTTTAGTTCCTGCATACTCTGACCGGAGTATGCAGGACAAAAAAGTCATTCTCATTATCGATGATAATAAAGATAATATCAGGATTGTTAGACATAGACTTAAGGCTATAGATCACGTCAACATACACTCTGTCGAAAGTGGCGTAAACATCCTTTCTATTGTCAAAACATTAAATCCAGATCTCATTATTTTAGACCTTCTGCTTCCAAACATAAGCGGCTTTCAAATAGCCAAAATCTTAAAATCGAACTCTTCTACGAAAAAAATACCGATTATTATGATATCAGCAATTTTTGATGAAGCTGATGTTCATGCTAGTTTAAAATTGGGTGTTGAGAGATTTTATCCAAAATCAGAAATTTTTAAAAACTTTTCGAAACTAAATCATGTAGCATTTCTAGCCTCCATTAAAAATATATTAAGCCATTCTGAGATAGCCTCCGAGGAAAAAATGGTTGGAAAAATTTTCTCTATTGGTAAGAGTTTGCAATCTCAAAATTTAAATCAACGGCTCCGTCAGAAGAAATTTTACATACACTCCGAAAATGTTTCATCACATATATTCAAAAATATTAAAGAATTTATTCCTCAAGTTATCATATTTAATGCAAACAAGATTGCAGATTTTAAATCCTGGATGGCAGAATATAAAAAATCCAAAATTTTAGTACCAGTGATTGTCATTATTGAATCATTCTCAGAAGACGGAAGTACCGATAGTTTAGAGGTAGAAGCTTGTTTTCACTCTCCTCTTGATTATGATTATTTTGAAAATTATCTCAAGATATTATGTGATGAGGACGTGCTTAAGATATCGCAAAAAATATTGCGTCACAACATGATTTCGAAAATACATGAGCTTGAAACTGTATATCAAAATTTAAAAAAATTAGATCAAAGGAAATCAGATTTTATTACCATTGCCAGCCATGAGCTTCAAACACCACTTACTATTATAAAGTCTGCACTGTCTTTCCTTCAAGAAATGAAACATACTTCTCCACCATTTCAGAAATTATTTGAAGCCATGGAAAGAAACGTAACCAAAATGGTGAATATTGTAAGAACATATTTGATGATTAATAATATAGAATCTTTTAACATGAAACTATCCAAAAAGGAGTTTTCTATTTCTGAGCTTACTCACGATGTTATTACAGCTTATGATCCCATCATTGCAGAAAATAATATGGCTATTTTACTTGATATTCCAGATCTCCTTCCCCTAGCTGAAGTCGATGGAGAAAGATTTAAAGATATCTTAGGGCATCTTTTAGAAAACGCGATTAAATTTTCATCGAAAGGTAAGGAAATAAAGATTTCAGCTAAGTATGAGAAAGATGATTTACATATCATCGTTGAAGATTTTGGAAAAGGCATATCCAAAGAAGATATAAACACAATTTTTGAAAAGTATGCCCAACTTGAAGATCCATTATTTCGGCAAGCACAGGGCAGTGGACTTGGGTTATATATTGTAAAAAGATTGGTAGAGCTTCATGGAGGACATATTTTCGTCAAAAGCACCCCTCACAAAGGAAGCCGCTTTCATATCATTTTTCCTCAAGCCAAAGTTAAGCAAAAAGAAATTTCACAAGCAGCATAACCGGATTTTCTTAAAAAAACATTGATAATTGTGTTCGAGATCTATAATCATTCTGATGAGATGCTCCATTGTTCCACAATCGACTCACCTCAAATTTCCATACAAGATGAGGAGCAGCCTGAAAATAATAACTAATACCCAAGGTGGCTTCTTCAGGGTCATAGGTTGCAGTTCCCAAAGCAGCATCTTTGTTAACTTTGGCATATCGGGCTGCCACTTCGAGATACCTTGGGATGAAAAAATAACCGCACTGTATCATATAGCCAAAATCAGTTTTACGTTTATTTTTGTTATGAACACCATTTGCCAATCCTAAAAAAGAAAATCCCAAATATCGAAACCCTACGTCTGAGGTCAAGTGATAGAGTGTATTCCCATTTACGCTATTATTTCGACTATTCAACCCTGCCACTCCGATATTCAACTGAGGTTTTTGTGAGTGCATAAAATCAGGAACAATTGCATAATGCTTTCCCAGAAGAGAAAAATCAAGGCGCCCGCCCACAAGAAACGACGTATTGGCATTGGATTGGTGCCGACCTTCACCATTCATGACATGTGCATTATAAAAAATGAGGTCATTAAAAATCCACCCCTGGAGATTAATACCAAGCTCTCTCTCAAAACCTAGATTTGTGCTGATAATGGACCTGTCAACAAGCTGTAGAAACCATGTACGCTGCATATCTTCATGATCAAAGAAGAGAAAAAATTGTCCAATTTTAAGATTAAAATATTTTTCAGGCTTCCAGTTGATCCAAGCATCTCTGAGATCAAAAGTTGCTCTGTCAATTCCTGCAACGAGCCCACCAGAAGTCGCTGCCATGGTGTATGAGATATAATAATCTAACTTCGGATAAAGAACATTACCTTCGTAATAGGTTTCACTATTAAGGGTAAATGTATTAACATTTGCAGCACCTCCTTCGGTGTGACGATATTCGTACCTGGGTTGAAGAAGCCATTTAAGTTGGAAAGAAAACAACCCATCTGCTCTTTTAATGTAAAAATGCTCGTCATAACCAAATTCAAGTGCTTTACCAGCTTCTTGAGGCGACTTCGCCTGTGCACTATGCCACATTAATATAATTATTAAAAAAAAGACGACCTTCTTCATCCTTTAGAAGATTAAATTGCAGTTGAAATGACGTCAATGTTTTTAACCAAAAAGAAAAAAAATTAAGCTGCTTTTTTAAGCTGTTCTTCTTTAATGATACGTTTTCGGGGAATTCTAAAGGTGAATGTAGAACCTTTTCCATAAACACTTTTGACACAGATATTTCCTCCATGCAATGCAACAATCCTCTTGCAAAGAAAAAGTCCTAATCCAGACCCTTTTTCAGACTTTTCTACAGGCATTTCTGGAGTTTGGAACCTGTCAAAAATATGAGATATTTTTTCTTGCGAAATCCCTTGTCCTGTATCTGTAACAGAAACCTCAACAAACTCTTCTCCATTTTCTTTGATAGCTCTAGCTTTGAGAGTGATGGTACCACCCAATGAAGTAAATTTTAAAGCATTGATTAAGAGATTTTCAATAACTTCTCGAATACGATCTGGATCACACGTCATGTTTTCAACAAGATCCTCTATTTTAAGATTTATGTGAATACCTCGACTCTGGGCAATTATTTTAGTATCTTCAAAAACATTCCTGATAAGCTCTTTCAGAAAAACATTTTTATATTGGAGAGAAAATTTTTCAGAATCCAGCTGAGAGATGTTAAGAAATTGCTCTGTTAGTCTCGTCATTCTTTGTGTTTGTCGTGATATAATATCTAAAAACTTCCCATGATGTCTTGCCGGCATGGTGGAGAAAGATTCAATACAATGTTGAATAATCATGAGTGGATTTTTAAGGTTATGGGAACAAAGTCCAAAGAATACATCTTTAAGGTTAGTAAGTGTTTTGAGTTTTTCGTAAGCCTGTTTAAGCTCTTCCATTTTCTCTTGAATAACTTCATGTGTCTTTGTAAGTTCTTGAGTTCTTAAATTTACCTTTTCTTCCAAAGATCGACGGAGTTGATCTAATTCATTGAAAGCCAGAGAGTTTTGAATAGCAATAGCTACTTGTGTCGCAAATACATTAAGTATTTCTAAATCATCTTTTGTAAAAAGGTTTGTAATAATTCTATTATCAATATAAATGATTCCCAATGTTTCTTTTTCAACTTTTAAAGGCACGCACAGAACAGATCTTAGCCCGTATTTGGTAACAGATTTACTTGTCTTAAATTGAGGATCTGTTTGTGCATCGATGACAACAATGCCTTTGGCTTCCTTATAGACCTTTTGGAGTATTTTTTGACTTAAAGAGAATTCATCCCCTGAGACTTGTGAAGTATCCACATGTCTTGAAATACGAATTTGAAGTTTTCCATCATTATCTTTTAACATGATAAAACCCCTCTCCCCTCCAAAGAGTTCAATAAGCGATTCCATCACGCTTGAAAGTAAAGTGGGCAGGTGACGAATGGAACTTAAATAATTACTGACTTTGATAATGGTTTCTAATCGACGATTCCGCTTAACTTTTTCCAGCTGCATATCTTTTCTCTGAATGAGTTGTTGATACTTTGAGCAGAGAAGATTGAGATGATACTGATCATCACACTCCTCAAAAATATCTTTGGCAAGGTAAAGATAATGTATGGCGTTAGATTCAGCTTGTGCAAGAAGAAGTTCAGCATAGGAAAAATAGGTTTGTCCTAATAGATTCTTTGCCCCCAGCTTGTGTAGTGATTCAATGCTTTTTTTATAAACTCGCTTTGCTTGTGCATGTTTTCCAAAGGCTGTACAGATATCCCCATAAACGCGTAAAGCCCAACCACCATGGTTTGGATACCGCTGAACTTTTAAAATCTGTTTTCCCATTTTCCAGACTTTCTTTTTAAGTTCTTTATCTTTTTTTTCTTTCCATTTTTCAAGATAGGCTTCCGCTAAAGTAAGTGGGGCACCTTGAACATAGCCGATGCGTATTTTGAATTTTTTGATCAGTCCTGTTGCCTTTTCTCCATATTCAATAGCCTTCTCAAAATTATGAAACAGCAAATACACCGCTGCCGCTGTGTCATAAAGTATTATTTGCCCAATGACATCCTTAATCTCATCAATCATTTTCAGAGTTTGATGGATACACTTAAATGCCTTTTCTTTATTTCCTCTTAAAGCTTCAAGAAGACCTATCCATGGTAAGATTTTTGTCCTAAAGGAAATATCCTGGACTTCGGTAGCTATATTGAACGCTATTTTGAAATTTTCTAAAGCTTTTCGTAAATCTCCTTTGATCCACCAACACAACGCTTTAAAACCGATTGCATTAGAAAGCTCCCACGCATCACCAATTTTCTCACACCCCTCAATGGCTTTCTCTGTACACTCAATGGCTTTATCCGGATATCCATTATGATAATAGAAAATACCCATACAAGAATGAGTTTGGGCAACACCAAAGACATCGGCATTTTTTATATGAATAGCCAGGGCTTTTCTAGCATAATGAAGAGCTCTTTTCTTAAAAGGGGTTACTGCCAAATACACACTGTAAATTGATGAAGCTTGAGCTACTTCTTTTTCTTGTCCAACATCATCGGCAACATTTAAATAGCGCTGACAAGAAAGAAAGCCCTTTATGGGAGTGACAAACCAGTAAGTTAAACTAAGGGCCCGATGGATCCTATTTTGTTCTTGAAAGATTTTTGCCTGTTTTGAATGCTTTTTTCTTCCAAAGAAATAACGAGGGAATCGTCTATGAAAAAAGCGCATCATGAAAGTTTTTAAAAATGCCAAGACAAGCCCCGGGGTAGAAGAAGGCATTCTTGCGCCAAGAAATTGCAGGGCTTTTTCAGCATTTTCTATAGATTTTTCATAAGCCCCTTTTCGGAAAAAAAGATCTCCGCGTTTTCGATACAATCGGCACTTATCTAAAACTGACACTTTTTTTAGAAGAAGATCAGAGTAAATCTTTTCTGCGTCGCTATAATTTCCAATAAGAAGATTGATATCTGCTTTTTCTTCTAAAACTTCATCTTTAAGAACAAACTCATCTGACCGCATGAATGTTAATGCTCGATTGAAAAAAACAAGGGCTTCTTGTGTTGCATAAGAATGCGTAGCAACTTTGCCAGCACGGACCGAGTAATGAACAATTTTTTCAGGAATTTTAGCATGAAAAAAATGGTGAGCTAGTTTGTAAATGGCAAGGGGTCGATCTTTGTCTGCACTTTTTTCGATGGCAGTGCCCACAAGCTTGTGAATATGTTTCTTTTGTTCGTCTGGAACTTCTTGATAAATAGCTTCCTGAATACGGTCGTGAAGAAAATTATAAGTTCCCATATGAAATAGCGATTCTTCTATGAGTTGTGCTTTTTTGGCTTCTTCTAAAGAGTGGTGCACCTCCAGCGGATTGGGATAAACATGCATGAGGAGGTCTTGTGTCCACTCCTCTCCGATTGCAGAAGCAATTCTGAGAATTTTCTTAGTGACAGGAGTCACTCGTTTTAATCGTTCGATAAAGAAACTAAGAATCTCTTCCGGAAACGGAGTCTTAAGAAGTTGTATCTTATTGAGCTGCCATTTATTTTCCTTGAGATAGAGAATTTCTTTCTCAAATAGCGTCCTGAATATCTGGGTAATATACAAAGGATTTCCTTCACTTCGAGAGTAGATATGTTTTCCAAGCTCCTCTACCCAAGAGGTTTGGGTCATTAAAATCTCATGACAAAGCTCAACAATATCATTTTCTTTCAAAGGAGAGAGCTTTATTTCCATTGTTTTTTCAAACTTTTTAAACTCTTGTGAAAATGATTCTAACCATTCTGGCGCTTCTGAGGGACGGTAAGTGATCATAAGTTGAATCGGGGTGTGATCAACAGAAGATACTGTTTTCCGAAGCATCTGAAGTGTTTCATGGTCTACGCCGTGAAGATCATCGAGAAACAGAATGAGAGGATGGACAGAAGCTATAGCTTTCCACAAGGAATTAACACAGTTAAAAAGACGTTCTCTCGCTCTTTCTGGAGAAAGAGGGGAAATGGGAACAGTTGTTTCATTACATATCAGTTTGAGTTCAGGAACAAATTCCAAAACAACTTCCAACAAATCTTCGAGCTCATCTTCTATTGCTTTTTTAATCTGATCTCGGGTTTTTTTAGAAAAGTTTGCATAAAGTTGAACATACTCTCGTATTGCTTGCTGTATCGGTGCATAAGGAAAACGTGTTAATAAAACATGTCCTTTCCCAGAAATAATAATACATTGGGAAAGCGTAGCATAAGAACGAAGTTCATTTAAAATTCGTGTTTTACCAATGCCAGCCTCTCCAAGGAGAAACGTGACACTTCCTTTGTTTTGCTTGAGTTGATTCACTTGTGAACGTAGCGTATTTATAACATTCTTCCTACCCATAAGGGGTAGCTCATGCATTAATTTTCCTGTTCGATCCACTTTTCCAAGAGGAAAGTTTTCCATACTTCTTCCTTCCTTCAACTTCTGAAAAACAATCTTTAAATCATGAATGAGACCTTCTCCAGTTTGATAGCGTTCTGAAGGGTCTTTAGAAAGGAGTTTAAAAACTATTTTTTCGAGTATTTCAGGAACTTGCTTATTTTTTTGTTGAGTCAGTGAGGGTGGTTGTTTGGTTAAATGATCATGGATAAGCACACCTGCATCTTGAGACTGAAAAGGAGGGGCACCGCTGAGAAATTCATACAAAATAACTCCAAGCGAATAAAGATCTGAACGAACATCACTGATGTGCCGGAAAAGTCCTGTCTGCTCTGGAGGGATATAGGCAAGAGAACCAACGAGTGCCTCTTTTTCAAAATAATCATCAATGGTGAGAAGTCTGGCCAAGCCAAAGTCTAAAATTTTTATATTTCCCTTTGAATCAAAAATAATGTTTTCAGGTTTAAGATCGCGATGAATAATAAGATTCTGATGGAGATAATTAATAATTTCTATGAGATCAATGGTCCATTTGATGGATTCTTCTATACTTATCTTATGTCTACTTAAGATTTCCCGGAGTGTGAGCCCCTCAATATATTCTGTAACAAAATAAAGGCAATCTTGAACCTCTCCAAGATCTAATATTTTGACGACACCGGGATGAGAGAGTTTAAGAAGAATGTGCATTTCTTCTTTCAACCGAAAGACATTTTTCTCCCCCTGATGCTTAAGATCAAGATATTTTAAAATGACCTTGTTTTCAGTTTTAAGATCTGTGGCCAAGTATACAAAACTCCCCCCCGACTCTTGAAGAAGCTTTTCTAAAGAATATCGATTATCAATAATATGATTTTTCTTTAAAGCCTGCACCTTCGCCATTTAATTCTTTCCTTAGCTAAATGAATAAATGATAAGAAATATGAGGATATTCCACTCTTGCTACTATTTTATCATATAAAAACCAGTCGTGCTAAAATAACTTAAGAGTTTGATTTTATTACTATAAATTTATCATAGGAACTACTCTTTTTGGAATGAGACAAAAATATTGTCATTCAAGAGGATGTTAAACGAATCTAAACGGTTGATAAATACTTGTGTTTCTTTATCTTTCGAAATCGATTTTAGATAAGTAATTATTTTTTTTACGCAGCATAGTAGCACATAGCGATACATAGAAGGTTTGATTTTTATGGAATGAACTTTATTAAGGGAGAGCCCATATTTTTTTGCAAAAGAAATGAGAAATGAGAGGTTGATAGGAGACATATGCACATGCTCACCCTCAGAAGGCATTTTTACGAAGTGTGGAAATCCTCTGTATGTACCCATTGTAAAAAAACGCATTCTACTTTTGATATTGAGAGGATTAGGTGTAGAAACTAACAAAACTCCCTTTTTTCTTAATATCCTATGAAATTCTCGCAATACATGATGCTCATTTTCTATATGCTCAAGGCCCTCTAGACATGCGATATAGTCAAACGAATTATCATCATAGGGAAGAGATTTATTTAAATCTACACTTTTGAAATTTCGAGAAAAACACGGAGTTGCTGGATCCATATCAGCAGCATAATAGTGCCAAGCATCATCCTTTAATTCATTATAAAGCCAGCCATTACCACATGGAATATCCAGTATTTTCCCAGGTTGAGCATTGCTTAGCAAAAAGGAAATGATGCTTTGTTTCAGATTGGCTTGCATGTCAAGGTATACTGGTAATTTATTGGAATTACACCGTCAAGATGCCATCACTCAATATTTTTTTGTACCTTCCGATATGACTATAAAAGGAGATAACTCTATGCGACGAATCCACACAGTAAAGATCATAATGATAGTTTTCGCTGTTCTCACGAGTATAAATCTGCCAGAACTTACAGCTCAAGATAACAGAAAAGTTGATGAACTTATCAAACAATTAAATAGCCCGGATCCAAAGGTAAGAGAAACAGCAGCATGGGACCTTGCCTTTACGCAACCTCTTCCAGAAAAATCCGCGTATCCTCTTATTCAAATTTTTAAGAACGACAATAATCCAAAAGTAAGAATTGCTGCGGCTTCTGCCCTTGCATATTTAAAGAGTACTGCTCAAGAAACAATTCCTCTTTTTATGAAAACTCTCAAAGAAGAGACTCACGACGAAGTGAGGGCAAGTGCAGCTCAGGCTCTTGGCTATTTAGGTCCGGTTGCTAAAGACGCCATTCCTTTGTTGATCATAACTCTAAACGATAAAAATAAACAAGTAAGAAAGAATGCAGCTTATGCTCTTGGGAATATGGGCGCATTAGCTCAAGAAGCAATTCCTCAGCTCATCGAGGTCCTTAGGGATGATGATGCCTTTGTGAGATTCAATGCTGCAGAAGCGCTCGCGCGTATGAGTAGGGATGTTAAAACGATCATTCCTCTTCTTGTTAAGAAACTTGAGCAGGGTGATCGACGTTATACATTGGGTATTATAAAAGTTATTGATAATTCGGATAAGCAGCTTGGTAAGCCAGCCGTCCCTGAGCTGCTTAAATTGTTAAAGGATAGTGATCAAAATGTCAGAAGAGAAGCTGCCGGAGCAATCGTCAGAACAGGCACGACCCCTCAAGAAGCCCTTCCTCCACTGATTGAAGCACTTCAACATCAGGATGGGGGTGAGAGATCTGGGGCGCTGTCTTCTCTAGCCTTCTTTGAAGGTAAGAAGAACTCAGAAGCAATCACTCCTCATCTCATAAGCGCTCTAAAAGATAAAGACTGGCGTGTCATTCTAACCGCTGGAATCACACTGTCTTGGCGTGGTAAGAAAGATCCTAAAGTTGTGATGCCTTATCTTATCGAGGCGTTAGCGAAAAGCGAGTCTGCTTATGTCAGAAAAGGCGTGGCAGAGGCGCTTGGAACAATGGGGGCACAAGCTAAAGATGCCGTACCTGCCCTTAAAAAAGCGGAAAAAGATCAAGATAAGAATGTCAGAGAGTCTGCAACGAGAGCTATTTCTTCTATTAATTCAAAACTGGGTAAATAACATGTGAAGTTTTTATGAACTTTTTTTATTTATCTTTAGCTTCAACAACTGTTATGGCTGTCATATTCACAATGTCTGTGACAGAACAATTGTGTTGTAATACGTGAACAGGCTTTTTCATTCCAAGTAAAATGGGTCCTACAACCTCAGCCTGTCCAATAGATTTCATCAGTTTATAACTGATATTCCCAGACTGGAGATCTGGAAATATTAAAACGTTGGCGCCATTTCTGAGTTCTGAAAATGAAAACGACATGTTGATAAGTTCTGGTAAAACAGCAACATCTGCTTGAATTTCTCCATCAACAACAATATTGGGTTTTTTGCTTCTCACAATGTCTACTGCTTTTTTAACCTTATCAACTAAAGGGTGTTTTGCAGAACCAAAGTTTGAAAAAGAAAGCATGGCAATTCGAGGCTCAACATCAAAAGAATGAACACGATTTGCAGTGCTGATGGCAATCTCAGCTAATTGTTCGGAGGTGGGTTCAATATTTACTGTTGTATCAGCAAAAAAGAAAACGCCTTTTTCTGTTAACACCACAAAAAGACCAGCGACAACATGGACTTCTTTTTTCATGCCTACAATTTCAAGAGCCGGTCGAATTGTTTCTGGGTAGCTTGTTGTGACCCCACTTACAAGGCCGTCTGCAGAGCCCTCTCTGACCATCATGCAACCCACATGTATGGGAGAAGTAAGCATGGTATGTTCCGCCTTTTCAAGGGTCATGCCTTTTCTTTTTCGAAGTTGATAGTACTTTTCTATATAAGATTGAAGTTTTGGGTGATTGGGTGGAAAAATAATTTCAGCTTTTCGTAAATCATAATGATTTTCTTTTTCAATTTTTTGGATGATTTCTTTTTTTCCTAATAATACAGGTGTTGCAATGCCTTCTTCTATAATAATTTGGGCTGCTCGAATTACTTTTTTGTTATGTCCTTCAGGAAGCACAATACGCTTAAGATCGTTTTGTTTTTTGATAGGAAGATGGCCGACTCCACCCCGTGCTTTATTAATGACATCTCTCATAAAACCACGTGAACGTCCTAAAAGTTTATCGAGTGATTGTCTGTAAGCCTCTAAATCTTTGATGGGTTTTCGGGCAACACCTGTTTCCATAGCTGCTTTGGCAACTGCAGGAGCTACCCAGAGAAGTGCTCTGTAATCAAAGGGTTTTGGAATGATATAGTCAGATCCAAACTTGATTGAAATATTTCCATAAACTTTACGTACAGATTCTGGCACAGCTTCACGTGCTAAACTTGATAAAGCCTTGGCTGCTGCAATTTTCATTTTTTCATTAACCGTCTGGGCTCCTACATCGAGAGCTCCTCGAAAAATAAAAGGGAATCCAAGAACATTATTCACTTGATTGGGGTAATCTGACCTGCCTGTGGCAATAATGGCATCTTTTCTAACAGATTGAACTTCCTGAGGTGTAATTTCAGGATCAGGGTTGGCTAAGGCAAAAATAATTGGATTTTGTGCCATATTTTTAACCCAAGCTTTTTTTAAAGCCCCTTTGGCAGAGAGCCCTACAAATACATCCGCTTTTTTAAGTGCTTCTTCTAGTGTTCTTAATTTTGTTTTTTGTGCAAACTGTTCTTTATAGGAGTTCATCCGTTCTGTTCTTCCTTGATAAATAACCCCTGCTGTATCTATCATTGTAATATTTTTTTTCATAACTCCTAAAGAAACAAAAAAGTTTGCACAGGAAATAGCTGAAGCGCCTGCTCCGTTAAAAACAATTTTAATTTTTTTTATATTCTTTTTTGTTAAGTGAGTTGCATTTAAAAGAGCAGCCCCCGTGATAATGGCAGTTCCATGTTGATCATCATGAAAAACAGGAATTTTCATTGTTTTTCGAAGTTCTTCTTCGATGTAAAAGCAATCCGGGCTTCGGATATCTTCAAGATTGATTCCACCAAAGGTAGGCTCCAATGCTTGAACCGCGCGAACAACTTCTTTTGGATCAAGGGCGTTGAGTTCAATATCAAAAACATCAATGTCTGCAAATTTTTTAAATAAAACACCCTTGCCTTCCATAACAGGTTTGGCAGCCAAGGGGCCTATGTTACCTAACCCCAAAACCGCTGTTCCGTTTGTTACCACAGCGACTAAATTTCCTTTGGCAGTGTAAGTGTAGGCTTTGGAAGGAACACGTTGAATTTCTAAGCATGGTTCTGCTACACCAGGGCTGTAGGCAAGAGATAAATCACGTTGTGTTTCACACGGCTTTGTGGACACAACCTGAATTTTTCCTTTTCGTCCTCGTGAGTGGTATTCAAGAGCCTCTTTTTTTCGTCTCATATAATTTATCTCCGTGAGTATCTCAGAAATTCCTCAAAATGAAAATGAGTTGATTTTTAAAATATGATGTAGATCATGTCTGAGGTCCCCCTTCTTCTTTTTCAAAAAAATCTTTAAGAATAATCATGGCATTCCAGCCTCGGGCAAGCCCTATAAGAGGGCGTGCTTTAACAACGCTAAAGAAAAGTCGAAGGCTTGAAACTTGATGTTGTACGGCCCTTACTTCTTTAAAGTGGTGAAAGAGAAAAATATAAGAAGCAAAACGTAAGATTCCAGAAATAAGAAAAAGTGTCAGTAAATGAAAGCCTTTGATGGTAGGAAGGTGGGGAATAATAAATCCACCCGATGTACTTCCTATAAAAATGGCGATCCCGTTAATAAGTGTAAAGTAACTGAGGCATCTCATTCTTTTTGGAGGAGTGACAGCATCATAAATAAAATTAATAGCACACAAATTAAAACCACCCCACAGAATACCTCCTATAAGCTCAACACAGAAAAGATAATAAAAATGAGGTGAAACAAGAACAGCAATGGGAACAAGAGGGATAAGAACGCTTGAAAGTTTTAACATTTTTGCATTGCCTACAAGATCTGCATGCTTGCCCCAAATAGGAAAGGCAACAAGCCCTCCAATAACTGCGGCAACTTGAATAATCATGTAAGAGCCGTAACTAAATTTTAAATCTTGTAATAAATAAACAGCATAATAAGGGGCGGAAATATAGGTAGCAAGCGTTAAACTTCCAACAAAAAATGTGAATTTTGCAAAATTGCTTTTTCGAAAACTTTTGATAAACATTTTGAAGGTAAATTGATGTTCTGGATTATAAGTAGTTGGTAAGTCTTTCATCTTTGTAAAATAATAAGCTGAAAAAAAACGGCAGAGGCATCCTAAAGCAAATAAAATAAAAAAAGCTTTTCCTGTAAACCCGTTTTCAAAGAAGTGAAGGGTCATTCCGCCAAACGCAACTCCACCTAAACCAGCAAGTCCCACAATTTGAGATCGCCAACCAAAATAAATACCTCTTTTTTCTGGCGGTAAGTATTCGCTGACAAGGCTTCCCCAAAAAGCGCCTAAAATGTTTGCAAGAATTCTAAATAAAATGGTCAGAACCATAAGAAAGTAAATAGAGAGAGGAGAAGAAATAAAAATAAGAGAGGCAATAAAGATGAGAAGGCTTCCCTGAAGAATAGAAAAGTTTATGAGTAACTTTTGGCGACTTTGTATTTTTTTTGCGATGTTCACAGAAAAAATTTGAGAAAGTGAACCTAATAGATGTGAAAAGGCCACAAGAAAACCAATCTGTAAATTTTTAGCCCCTAAAAAAAGCGCAAAAGGAATGAGGTAATAATCAAAAATACCAAGCATGACGTTGGCAAAAGCGCCTTCTACCCAGCAAGCCTTAAGACTTTCTTTAATTGTGATATTTTTTTTGTGCATAAAAGTTTAATCCCAATTCTGGCAGGTCCTCCTTTAAATATCGATCTCGGATTTGAGAAGGTCAAGACGCTTTTTGTAAGGAGTCCGTTCCCTTTTGCATAAAAAGTAGACGTCTTTGTCTAGCTTTTAGATAGGCTTATCTTATTGTTTTCAAAGGAGAAATTCGTGTGACGGAATTGTGACTAAAATTGAAGAATTTTCATGCGGGAAGATGAAGCTAACCTATTGAAATGATTATTTTTTGACTTTGGCATCTGATTTGCAGTTTTAATGAACTAAGACTGGATCCTTCGACGAGCTCAGGATGACAGAGAGGGTCGCGGGAATGACATGTCAAAGAAGGCTATGAGAATGGGGTATCGGGTTTACATTCTATTTTTTTGTTCCTTTTTATTATTGTGGGGGTGTGGTGGTAATACAGATGGGCGAAGCCCATCGAGTGCACATCAACTTTTACCAACAGGAACCGCTCAAGCCCACAATTCAAATTGTTTTGTAGAGAACTACAGAGGGTTTGATTTAAGATGTTTAAGTCCGCACAATGCTTCCCAAAGTCTTAAAGACGACATGGTCAAAGAATGGCTTGATTTTTTAAGGTTTGACACCCATCAATACGATTTTCTTGGGGCTGAAAAAGATCCGTTTACCTTTGTACTTAATAGAGCTGATATTTTTACCTATCTTGCAGATGATGATGTTTATCGAGATATAAAAACCTCCTATTATGACCCGCAAGATTTTTATAGCCACATAGGAAATGCAAGTGGTGTGAATATTTATGGATTACAAGAAAAAGTAGTAGGCATTTTTCCACTCGCTTTTTTAGATATTCAATATTGGCAAAGCCCACGTTTTTTAAGTCAGGAATCCATTCAAATATTACAAAATAGTTTTTTATTACCCCTTAAGCAAAGTAATGTACATCGTGCTATGGGAGCAGCTCTTTTACTTCATGAAGCAGATCATTCAACGTATGGGCCACATCAAACCCAGGTAGGATTGAGTGATCCTTATGGACTTCAAATGCAGTATCTTATAGAAGTTGCTTTAAGTGGACATCACCCACTTTTAAATCAGTGCTTTGATCGAAAGCAGATCATTCAAGAAGCCCTTGTTCTAGGAGATTCAAATATGAATCAACAAGAGTTTGATAATTATCACGCTTCACTTCTTCTACGTCTTGCTACTTTTTACTCTCAAGCCTGTCCTTAAAATATTTTTTCTTGCATCCTACTCCTTTTTCCTATTAGTCTGGTGAGGCTATGGGAAAATGCTCTCAGTACGATGCCATTATTATTGGTGCGGGCCACAACGGGCTTATCACAGCCGCTTATTTAGGAAAAGCAGGGAAGAAAGTTCTGCTTTTGGAAAAGCGCCCTGTGATAGGGGGATCTTGTGTTACTGAAGAAGTTATTCCAGGCTTTAAAATTTCAACCACTTCTTATGTATGTTCACTTTTAAGACCTGAGGTTATTCATGATTTAGAGCTTAAAAAATTTGGATTTAAACTTTTGCTTCGTGATCCTTCATCTCTTTCTCTTTTCCCAGATGGAAAGTATTTTTATTTTTGGCGAGATCCCAAAAAAACTCATCAAGAGATTGCAAAACTTTCAGAAAAAGATGCCCGAAACTGGGCTCATTATCATGAAGATTTAGAACAAATCGCAAGTATTGTAGAACCCATGATGATAAAACCAGCGCTTGATCCTCAAACAAAAAAAATCAAAGAACTTTTTGAAATGGCAAAACTAGGTTTGCGTGTAAGAAAAGAAGATAAAGCCCTTTCGAATCTGTTGCGCATGTTTTCTATGAGTGTGGCTGATTTTTTGGATTCTTACTTTGAAAGTACAGAGCTTAAAGCAACCCTTGCCACAGATGGGGTGATTGGGGCTTTTGCAGGGCCTTATATGCCGGGTACAGCTTATGTTCTTTTTCATCATGTGATGGGTGAAGCCGAAGGTGTAAAGGGTGCGTGGGGTTATGTTGAAGGGGGCATGGGCGGTATTACCCAAGCTCTTTATAAATCAGCCACACGTTTTAAAGTAGAGGCTTTAACGAATGCATCTGTTCACAAGATATTAGTTAAAAATGGAGAGGCTTATGGTGTTGCACTCCAAGATGGACGTGAATTTTACGCCAAAGCTATTATTTCAAATGCAGATCCTAAAAAAACATTTTTAGATTTTGTTTCTTCTCATGATTTACCTAGTGATTTTATTCGCGGTGTAAAAAATATTAAATTTCGAAGTGCTTCTTTTAAAATTAATTTAGCTTTGGATTCACTTCCTTCGTGGAAGGCTATCCCAGGAAGTGAATTAGGCCCGCAACACAGGGGAACCATTCATCTTTCTCCAAGCATGGAATACATTGAAAGAGCTTTCGATGATGCAAAATATGGAAGGCCTTCAAGACAACCTGTTTTAGAGTGTACGATTCCAACAAGTGTGGATCCTACGATTGCTCCATTAGGAAAACATATTATGGGAATGTTTGTGCAGTATTTCCCCTATGATTTAAAAGAAGGAAATGTGGTTCAAGAAAAAGAAAAGTTTGTAAAAACGTGTCTTAATCTTTTAGAAGAATATGCACCAGGAATTCAAAATAAAATAAGTGGGGTGCATGCCTTAAGCCCACAAGATTTAGAAAAAGAATACGGCCTTACAGGAGGAAATCTTTTTCATGGAGAGATGACTTTAGACCAACTTCTTTTTATGAGACCACAACCTGGGTGGTCAAGGTATCGAACTCCTTTACCGCATCTTTATTTATGTGGATCAGGGGCTCATCCTGGTGGCGGTGTTTTAGGGGCACCAGGGTATTTGGCTGCCAAAACCATTCTTTCGCTCGAGTCATCACGAACCCAAAGGACGTGGTGATCTCGAGGGGCGTGTTTACTTGGAGCATTTATTTTTTAAATATCACATATTTTAGTGTTTACAGTATTGACGCTGCGACGTGCCATTGATAGAAACGAAATGTTGTTGTGTAAAAAGTTCCGTATTATGTAAGGAGGTATGTATGGTGTGGAAAGGTATCGTTAAGTGTAGTTTTCTACTTTCTTTCCTTGTTATTCCCACTTCATTTGCCATTCCAAAAGATCACAGAGATCTTGATCGTCTAGATCATTCTCGTGTTCGTGTTTTGGCTGATCAAGTGAGTAGGAAGGCACGTGAAGTGCGTTCTGAGGCAGAAAGATATTACCAGGGTGGAGAAGTTGAACGAAGAGCCATTGAAGATTTAAGAGAACTTGACAGAGAAGCCACCCTTTTTCAACAAGAGGTGGATCATGCTCGAGATCTTGAACGAGAGTTTGATCGTTTAGAACGTGCTTATGATAAAGCATACGTCACCGTTTCTCGCGCACGTTTTTATCGCTATCTTGAGAGAAATTTTCTTGAAATAGGTCGTTTACTGAAAGAACTTGAGAGAGAGTTAGATGATGGTCTTTTTGGAGACCCATTATTAAAACTTTCAAAAAGTGTAGAGCTTAAAACTGAAAGTCTTTATAGACTGGCACAAAAATCTATACTTGGCTGGAATTACCAAGATGGCAAAGCCCTTGAAGATTTAAGAATGCTTGCTGAAGATGCAAGACGTCACTTTGAAGCTGCAAGGCGTGATCGTCGTTATAGTTCACAATACGAGTTTAGAAAACTTTTAGCTTCTTATAGAGAGGCAAAGATTTCTTTACGGTTATCTCCGTCATTGAATTATTTGCATGGGCATCTTGATGAAATTGAAGCTGATTTAAGAGAATTGAGAAATCTTTATGGAGAATAGGTTTTTAAAGTATTAAAGGAGGTCTTATGTCACTCAGAAAGTCGATATTTGTTTTAGTGACTGTATGTGCTGGATTGTTTTATCAGCCTGTGAATGCAGCGGAAAGTGTGGGCCTGTTAGGTAGCACTCTTCGTGAGCATGCACGAGAAATCCACAGAGCTTCAGAAAGAATGGTAGCTCAAGCCGAAGCCTACAAAGGCTATTACGATTCTGATAACTTTCATGTAGTTTATCAGTTAAGAGACTTAGAAAGCTCAGCCAGACGCTTCCGTAGCCGGGTAGATTCGTGGTTGCAAGATCCTTCTCTTGCCTACAACGAATTTTATGATGTTGCAGGCGATCTTGAAGATGTAAAAATGGTAGCTTCACGAGCTACTTTTTTTCGTTTCATTATGGATGATTTGAATCGAGCAAGTGAAAGCGTAAGAGAGCTTCGTTTGTATTATTATGGTTATGGTTACCGTCATTGGGATGATCATTATAGAGATGATCGTGAAAGACGTCGCCATGAAGAACGTGAACGTCGTGAGCGTGAAAGAAGAGACCATTGGGATCGAGATGGACATCGCTACGATCGAGATCGTCATGAACGTGAAAGAAGAGATCGCGAACGTTGGGACAGAGACCGTCGTGATCGTGAAGAGCGCGACAGAAATGAACGTGAACGTCGTGAAAGAGAAAGACGTGAACGTGAAGATCGTGAAAGGCGCGATCGTGATAACCGAGATCGAGACCGTTGGGATAGAGACAGAGATCGTGATCGCGGAGATCGAGACCGTCGCGATCGTGAAGACCGTGAAAGACGCGATAGAAATCGCCATAGATAAGATCAAGATACGTAATTGGAAAGCTGTCATCGCGAGGGAATGAAATGACCGTGGCGATCTCATCGCAGTAGCGATGGGCATGGCGCAGCACCCTTACCTCGCAATGACGAGGCCTTTTGCAATGATACGCTTTCGTGTGGGACGTTTCTCTGCTATAATCAAAAATATATGAGGGGTTTTCTAAAACCTTTCGCTTTTATTGCTTTTTTCCTTCCTTTTTTTTCTTTTTCTCTGTGGACAGGTGAATGGCAGGGTGAAGCAGAAATGCATTCTTATACCTTGCCTGCTTCAAAGGGAATACTTTATGTTTCTTATACACAAACAGGGGTACAATTAGTTCTTAATAAAGCTCAGTACAAAACAAAATATACACAACAAGAATGGGGGCCCGAAACTTACGAAATTCGAAACGGTGACCTTTTTGATGAGAGTAAAAAAATTGGAGAAGTGAGCGAAAATCACATTTCTATTTTTAGAGAAGCCCTGACTCCGCAAGGAAAGTATTATTTTGAAACCCATGTCACAAAAACAGGTGAACATTCTGTTTCTTATGATGAAAATTGGTTTACTCAGAAAAAGCCTGTTTACTCTTTAAAGGGCGTTCTCGAAGTAGTTCCAAGTCAAAAATTGCCTTGATTTCAGAAAACATTAAAGTTAAAAATGAAAAATGCTTTTCTTTAAGGAAAAAGGGTTAAAATATGCCGCGGGGTAAAATTGAACTTGGAAGTGTTGAAACACTTTCTATTTTAGATTGTAAGGGCACTGTTGACGAGGGGCTTATGCCTCTACTTGATAATAAAACTCTTCTTAAGGCTTATCGTCTCATGCTTTTGGGAAGGCGCTTAGATGAACAAGCGATGCGCTATCAAAGACAAGGACGAATTGGAACTTTTGCACCTAATATTGGACAAGAGGCTGCTCAAGTGGGTGCAGGGCTTGCCATGAAAAAAGAAGATTGGTTTGCCCCTTCATTTCGTGAATTGGGTGTGTGGCTTGCTCGCGGAATGACCATTAAAAATTATTTTTTAGGATGGATGGGAATTGAAGACGGAAACAGTGGGCTTAAAGGAACTGCCAACGTTCCTGTTGCTGTTCCTGTTGCAACTCAATGTACTTACGCTGCGGGTATTGCCTGGGGAATTAAACTTGATAAGAAAAAAGCAGCGTGCGTTGTTTTTTTTGGTGATGGGGCAACCTCAGAGGGAAGTTTTCATGAAGGAATTAATTTTTGCGGGGCTATGAATTTACCTGCCGTGTACTTTTGCCAAAATAATCAATGGGCCATTTCAACACCTCGTAAAAAACAAACAAAATCAGAAACCATTGCTCAAAAAGCAATAGCTTATGGCATTCATGGTATTCAAGTGGATGGGAATGATTTTTTTTCTGTTTATGTTGCTTCGATTGAGGCTTTGAAAAGGGCTTATGAAGGTAAGGGGCCTACACTCGTAGAAGCCATCACCTATCGTCGTTCTGTTCATACGACAGCTGACGATCCGCGTGTGTATCGAAGTGAAAAAGAAGAAAAGGAATGGGATGAAAAAGATCCTATTCATAGAATGAGAAGTTATTTAGAAAAGAAAAAGATTTTAACGAAAGAAGATAACGAAAAATTAGAGGCCGTTATTGCAGCTGAAATTAAAGCTGGTTATGTCGAAGCTGAAGCCTATCGAAATAGTAATATAGATCCTCTTTCTTATTTTGATTATATTTATAAAGAAATACCCCCTTATCTAAAATGGCAAAAAGAAATAGCCCGTCATCATCTTAAAGGACGTAATGTTATTAAAGGAGCGACCGAACCTGTGAAAGGCACAGGCGGGGCTGCTGCTGTTGGGCAACTTGAGGAGGCAGAAGATTAATGGCTGAAACAAAACGCTTAACCATGGTTGAGGCTTTAAACTTAGCTCTTTTTGAAGAGATGGAAAGAGACAAAAACGTTCTTGTTTTAGGTGAAGATGTTGGGGTAGATGGCGGAGTTTTTCGTGTGACCAAAGGGCTTGTAGAAAAGTATGGAGAAGAGCGCGTTGTTGATACGCCCTTAGCCGAAGAAGGTATTATGGGTGCAGCGGTTGGGTTGGCTCTTTATGGAAAAAGACCTGTGTGTGAAATTCAATTTAGTGGTTTTATTTTTGAAGGCTATGAACAGTTAGAATCTCATGCCAGGCGTCTTCGTTTGAGAACTCACGGGGCGCTTGAGTGTCCTATGGTTTTAAGAGCGCCTTGTGCAGGTGGTATTCGTGCTTTGGAACATCATAATGAATCAGCAGAAATGATTTATGGACACATGCCAGGTTTAGTTGTTGTTATGCCTTCTGGACCCAGAAATGCTCGTGGACTTTTAAAAGCAGCCATTCGTTCAAATGACCCTGTGGTTTTTTTAGAACCTAAATCAGTGTACCGATCTATTCGTGAAGATGTACCTCTTCATGATGATGTGTATCCACTTGGAAAAGCCGCTGTCCTGAGAGAAGGCTCTCAGTTTACTGTTGTAACCTACGGAGCCCAAGTCAAGCTTGTTAAAGAAGTTATGAAAAAAGGAATTGAAGAGCAAGGTTGGGATCCTGAAATTATTGATCTTCAAACAATAATGCCTTTTGATTATGAAACAGTGGTACAAAGCGTTCAGAAAACAGGGCGTTGCCTTATTGTGCATGAAGCACCCAGGTCAGGTGGTTTAGGTGCTGAAATTGTGGCTCGTCTTATTGAGTTTTCTTTCCTTTACTTGGAGGCCCCTATTGAAAGAGTCACAGGGTGGGATACCCCATTTCCATTTTATGCAAGAGAAGATACTTATCTTCCGGATGCCCAAAGAATTACTTCAGCCGTTCATAATATTTTAAGTTATTAGGAATTTTGTCATTGCGAGGCGAGGCCGAAGCAATCTCCTAGAATTGCTTTAGCAATTCTAGGACAACACTTGCGTGTTGGGATCGCCACGTCGCTTATAGCTCCTCGCGATGACAGACTTGTATGCTATTTAGGCTTTTCTTAGAAAATCCACAACTTCTTCAGCATGGCCTTCGGATTTTACTTTTTCATAAATTTTTTCAATTTTCCCATCTTTTCCAACAATAAAAGTAGTTCGAGCAACCCCCCAATACTTTTTGCCATACATATTTTTTTCTATCCACACGCCGTAATCTTGGCAGGTCTTTTTTTCTTCATCGGATAAAAGAATAAAAGGTAAATTAAATTTTTCTATAAACTTATGATGTGATTCAATGCCATCAGGGCTGATACCTAAAATAACCGCATTTTGATTTTCTATTTTTTTATGGCTGTCTCTAAAACCACAGGATTCTACTGTACAACCTGGTGTGTCATCTTTTGGATAAAAATAAAGAACAACTCTTTTTTTACCTTTAAAATCAGAAAGCTTCACTTTTTCTCCAGAACTAGCAGTTAAGTGAATAGCAGGGGCACGATCTCCTTCTTTTAAGTGTGACATCATTATGTTCTCTTTAGAATTCATATTTTAAAGCGATATCATGGTAAAGATCTGCTTGCAATCTTAAGGAAGTGGGTATTAATATCAAGCAATGAAAAAAATCCTTCTTTTTTTATTTTTATTTTCTTTAGCTTTGTTTGAAGCACTTACAGCGGCACCACAAGGTGAACAAATTTTCAATACAAAGTGTGCTTTGTGTCACACCATGGGTGGTGGGAAAAAGATTGGCCCTGATCTTAAAGGGGTCACTAAAAAGAGGACAAAAGAGTGGATGAGGAAAATGATTAAAGATCCCATGAATTTTGTAAAAACAGATCCAGAAGCTAAAAAAATTTTTGAAGAATACAAAAAAATGCCCATGGTTGTAGCCCCTCCTCTTACAGATGCAGAAATAGATGCTGTTATCAAGTATTTAGAAAAGAAGTAAATACCTAGTTTTGTTGTTGTGGGTAGTTTTTTATGAAGCTCAAAATTGTTGTTGGTATTTTTATTATTCTTACTTTTTCCTGTATTTTTAGTTATTTAAGTTTAGATCAAGAGTATTTAAAACAAACAGCTCCGGATAAGTGGGTGCATTGGGTTTCTGTATTACCCCCGCTCATTGCCATTGTTTTAGCTTATTTAACAGGCGAGATTATTTCTGCACTTTTTGTGGCTGTTCTTTTAGGTGGTTTTATTGCTTCACCCAAAAACCCATTTTTGGCTCTCAAATTAAGTTTTTTTGATTTTATGTGGAAAAGTGTTCAAGATGAATTCCATATTCTTGTTGTTGTTTTCATTATAACGCTTGTGGGAATGGTTGCTGTGATGAGTCGAATGGGTGGAACTCAAGCCATTATTAATGTGTTTTCAAAAAAGGTAGGAACTGGACGTGGAGCAGAAATCATTACAGCCCTTTTGGGTATTTTTATTTTTTTTGACGATTATGCCAATACTATTTTAGTGGGAAGTTCAGCAAGACCTCTCACAGATAAATACAGAGTATCTCGAGAAAAACTTGCCTATCTTGTAGATTCAACCGCAGCTCCTGTAGCAGGGTTGGCTGTTCTTTCAACCTGGATTGGTTATGAAGTAGGGTTGTTTCAAACTGTTTTGTCCGAAATGCATTTAAATATTTCCGGTTACGAAGCTTTTTTTAGGGCTTTACCTTTTCGTTTTTATTGTATTTTTACAATTTTTTTTGTTTTTTTAAATGTTATTTTAGGGAGGGATTTTGGAAGCATGCTTAAAGCGCAGAAAAGGGCCTATCATGAGAATAAACTCTATGCAGATGATGCAGAGTTTAAAACATCCATTGCTGTTGAAAAAACAACAATGCATCATGGTGTTAAACCCAAATTGAGAAATGCGACCTTACCTTTGATAGTTGTTATTTTAGTTATTTGGGTGGGGCTTTATTTAAGTGGTATGCGTAACATGTCATCCTCCGGTTTAACCGGAGGATCTCTCAGCATTATCCATCTTTTTTCTTTTGATATAATGCGACAATGTTTTTCAAATGCAGATAATCTTTTTGTTTTAGCAATGAGTGGAGTCATAGGCTCTCTTGTTGCACTTTTTTTAGCTGTATCTCAGAAGATTTTATCTTTTAAAGAAAGTCTTGCTACGTGGAGTTCTAGTTTTAAAGCTATTATCTCTCCACTTTGTATTCTTATTTTAGCCTGGTCTATTCAAAGGGTGTGTGATCATCTTGGAACAAGTCTTTTTTTAACGGCGACACTTAAAAATTTTGTGTCACCTGGGTTTTTACCACTTCTTATTTTTATTCTGGCCGGCGTTATTGCTTTTGCTACAGGAACCTCTTGGGGAACTATGGCCATTCTTATTCCTACAGCCATTCCTCTGACTTATCACATGGGTGGATTAGAACTTACTTTCATTTCAATGGCAGCTGTGTTAGATGGTGCCATTTTTGGAGATCACTGCTCTCCTGTTTCGGATACAACGCTGATGTCTTCTATAGCTTCAGCCTGCGATCACATGCACCATGTTAAAACTCAACTTCCCTATGCACTTGTATGTATGGTTCTGTCTTCAACTCTAGGATATTATCTAAGCATTTCGGGTATTCATGTTGTGATCTCTTATGTTTTAGGTGGACTCGCCAGTTTTTTTATTCTTATGTTTATAGGCAAGAGGGTGAGAACGTGAAAGAAGATTTTATTGTGCTAGGTATGATTTTGGTCTTATGAATGATGTATTTGATTAAAAATTCATCGTTTTCTCATATTAATTGAGAGCTGAGATCCTTAAATTTTGATATAATAAAAACAAGTATTTTAAAAAAAGGAGAGGTGTGTATGTTAAGAAAATTTTTGGGTTGCGGAGTTTTGTTAGCGTTAGTGTTGGGTGTTTCTTTAGTAGAAGCACGAAAAGGAAAAGGTTCTCATGATCGCACGCAAATGAAAAAGCATCAGAAGATGAGAGAACACAAAAAAGAATCCTCTGAAAGAAAGGGCAAACGAACGCAGGAAGAAAAAAGGGCTGCGCTTGAAAAGCAGCATGATCGAAAACTTAAAAAAGCAGAAGCTCAAAAAGAAAAAAGATTGACTCATTGTAAAGGAGATCAGAAGTGTATGGATCGTGCTAATCAGATTTATGAGAAGCAAAAAAGCCAAGTTGAAAAGCAATATGAGAAAAGAAGTAAGGGTTTAGCAAGCACCGAAAGTAGATAATTTAAAATATCTAAAAATTTTAAAAGGGGCCTTTTGAGGTCCCTTTTTCATTCAGGGGGGGGACTCAACTTTTATACACATTAATCCGATCAGAAAGGTAGGAAGGAAATGAAAAAAACTCTTTTCACCCTTTTGCTTTCCTTAACTCCTCTTTTCAGTTTTGCTGGAATTCAAACAGCTCCAAAAGCTCCATGGTTTAATACCATTCCTAACCTTTTCACGAAAGAAGCACTCATCGAAAAAAGAACTTTAGAGATGGTAACACCAACAGGACTTCTTCTCTACAAAGCCTACTTCCCATGGACGGATAAAGAAAAATATTTGATAAGTCATGATATAGCCGACCTCCCTGCCTGGCAGGGATATCTTATGGCTAGCTATGCTTTTAAAGAAGCTGTGACAGGAAAAGACTTTGATCCCGAAATTTCAAAACTAGCAGACGGGCTTTTAAAGTTTTACGAGGTCACAGGAATTCCAGGTCTTTTAGGACGATCTGTCATGCCAGATTACACAGGACCTATGCTTCCATGGATGGTCACAAAGGAGCAGCGTCCAACAGCATATTGGATACAAGGACCTAAAGGCCAATGGTGGCGAAACGGTGTTGCTAAAGACCATGTAAACTTAGCTGTTTTTGGGTGCTCCATTCCTCTTGCTTTAGAGCGAAGAGGCCAGATTCATTTAACAGATGAAACACGCCAAAAACTTATTTCTTTCATGCTTCCTCTTGTTCAGAGAATTGTGTACCACGGATTTCAAATTATAGATTGGAATGGACAAAGAACCGAGTATGGTAGTTTACGCTCGGCAGCAAACGGATTTAACCAGCTTTTAATGCTTCATATGTTGGCTACTGCTGCCCCTTATGACAGAGGTATGTACAAAGTCTATCGAAGTAAAATTAAAGGGTGGCATAGAACAATTGGTTGGTCACTTGAAGCTCTTGGACAAGGTGTTCATAAAATAATCGAAAATCGCAGAGGCACATACGACAAACCAAGCTTCTCGGACATGCAAGCTTTAGGTCTTGCCTATCTTTCGCTTTATTTCCAGGAACACAGAAGAAAGTATATGAAATCAATTAGAAGAGGAATGGAAGGTGTGTGGAAATTTATGCGCTATGAAAGAAACCCTATGTTTGCTATTCCTTATGTCGCCACGATTCGCGCACAAGAGGTTCACCGTATCTTTCCTATTATAGAAGATTTAAGAGATTTCCCAGTGGATAAATATGAGGCTAATACAAGTCGAAGAGATACAAAGTATATCCAACCTCTTGCAAACCGTCCTTATAATACAAACTATTGGAAGAGCAGTCCGTTTAGAGCGATTGCTCACACTCCACCTCCGAAAACAGGAAATGAGCAAGTTTTTGCAGGTATGGATTACCTCTTAGCTTATTGGACGGGGAGATACTTTAATTTAGTACCACACGAATAATTTATAAACTATGTGAGTTGTGTCGTATTTGCTTGGGTTTTTTTATTACTCAAACAACTTGAAAATACTTCTCACTAATGGAATATCTTCGATGATTTTTTTGAAAAATCCAGTTGGATTATCTCCAAAAGGACCTTTTTTCCATTCTTCTAGTTTCCTATCCAATTGTTCTGCTCTTTGTTGAAGAGAAGACTGCCAACCATCATTATCCATACCATCTTTAACAATATTGAGACCCTCTGTAGCTAGCTTGAAACCTTTAATATCCCATTTAAGAACTTCTTTCAGCACATAGCCAGGAGCTCCAGCCATAGCAGGACTTGCCTGTATTGGAATAATATCAATGAGATCTAAAACCTTGTCTTCTTCAAAATTGTTTGGATCAAACACTTGAGCTATTGTTAAAAGCTTATCTGTTTTTGAAATAAGCCCACCAAATACTTTTGTCACTTCTGGCGCGCCCAGGTTTTCTCCAATATCTAAAATAGCCCCAGCTTTACTTAATTGTTCTTTCATGGCAGCTATATTTTCTTCTTTTGGAAAAACAGGCTCTTTTGAAAAACCCGTATCCATTTTTAAAAGTTGATCGAGAAGTTCTTCGGCCACATTAAGAAATGGATCTTTTAATTTTTTAAGTTCCTCTTTTTTCTCGTTTTCTTTTTTTGCTGAGGCAATCATGAGTCGTGTTGCACGAATGAGTACTTCTCTTTTTTCTGAAGATTCACGAGCTTCTTTTAAGATTTTTTCCTTTTTTTCTGCAGCTATGACATCGTATCTTTTTTTAAGATGTTCGCGTGCCCTATCTTGGCACAACCCCATGGCACCTATGTTTTTAAACCATTGTTCATTACCTGTATGATAAAATCTTTCTAGTTCCATAACTGGTCCGTTGAGAGGACGCAGAAAACTACCGTTATAATAACCTTTTAAATGATTACCCATAGGCATCATGGTGAGATAATAATCTTTATAAGAAAAGGCATAAACAACTTCATGAAAAACGGCGACAACTTTATCATCTGTAAAATTGAGAGGTCCATGAAGGCTAACATAATCTGTAAATTCAAAATCTGGACTCTTTCGAAGTTCCTCAACGCTTTCATAGCCTGGTTTTACGATAATAGCACTATTAGAACGAAGACCATGAGTGGCTATGTATTTTTTATCATCACGCGTGAAAAAATAAGGAACGCCAGCTTCTTTTTCAATAAAAATGCTTGCATTATAAATCCATTCACCGTCATAATAACAAAACTTCCAATGACCCTCTAAAGAATCAGCGTAAGATACAGAACTGATAGACAAAAAACACACAAATAGAACGTACTTGAATAAAGACTTGAACAACACAACGACCTCCTTCATTGATAAACAATGAAAAACAACACCTTAATTCAAGAAATTTTTATATTAATCTAATAGTAATGGCAAGAGGTTTCGAAAGCAGACTTTAACACAAACATAATAAATATAACTGGGCTCAGTGCCATCCTGATGTTCGCAAGAATGCTGTGGCACATGAATTGCTATATTAGCGAGATGTGATACAAGTCGTGCTTGTGTCACTATAAAATAGTGCCGTTTTAGGGCATTTTGTAAACAAAATGTTAATTTTCAGAATATATTATGAACATTAAAAATTTAATATTATTTTTTGTTTTTGGACTATTTCTTGTTTCATGTAATAGTAATGATAGTAACGATCAGGTTAATAACCTTTCAGCTGAAGAAGCATTTACCACATTAGCTGGTTCAAAAATCCCAGCAAATGAGATTCAGGCATTATTAAAAGTTCAGACATTTCAGGACATGTTTCAGCTTATTGACAATGACCCGAGTGTTGAACTTGTAGCTCTTCCGACAAGATTGGGAACAAGAACAGCTATTAACATACCAGATAATTATTTCTCAGAAGATCCAGTTCTTACTGAAAAACTGGGAGAAAATAAAGGAATATATGTTGCAATTGGAAAAAAAGTTTATACTCAAAAGGTCGCAAAAATACTTGTAGTACGGGATGTATCTCTTATGACACTACGCCATGAATGGTTTCATCATTTAGTAGCTAAACATTCCGGGGACATCCTATCTTATTATTCATACATACATAAAAAACAAATGAGTAATGGTGATATTGCGGGAGAATTTAACGAACAAATTATAGAAAAACTTGATGCTTTATCTCGAAACGAAGAATTAAATGGTGGGCTTACGGAGGAAGAATTTACGGAATTTTATTTTCTGAATATACAGCGCAGTATTCTTTTTTGTTTGTTCAATTTATTTTCACATATTAGTGAAATTGAAGACTATTTTTTCTTTCTTCAATATCGACACAATTATGAAGTGACCAAATTTGAATTAGTTGAAATTAAATTTGCTTTGAATGATTACTTTAAGAAGATAGATGAAAGTATAGAAAGAATAAAAGAATTTGTTCAGGAGATGCAACAAGAATTAAAAACACACCTTGGAAAAGAAACTCTTCCTCAATATATTCAAGCTTATTTAGATGCTTGGAATAAACAAAACGAAGTTTATGAAGAGCAAAGAATTATTGTTCAAAATGAAATAAAAAAATTAGAAAATGAGAATACTCTAGTATTTGTGAAAATTTACTCACATGAAATATCTCTCTTTGCTGATCTCAATCTGGATGGTGCAGTCAATCTTACTGATCGTTCAATTCTTGAAAATCTCGTGACTGATCCAGATATGACAGTTGATGAATACATAAACAATACAGCAGACTTAGATGGAGATCATGTTATTACTCAAAATGACTTAGTATGGATGGATCATCTATTAGAAGTTATGCCACTTGATGAGTTTTCATCTTTTCAACAGCTATTGGCTGCCCTCGCAAAAGAAAGAGGTTATGAAATTGATTTTACAAGTCTTCATACAAATACCAACATCAATAGAGGTTTTTCTACAATCAAGAGATGTGCATACATTGCTCTCTATCTTGTATTAAAGGATGAACGTTCCAAAAATAAGGATATACAGTTCATTCGCTTTACAGAGGATGAGTATCAATACAGTCAAAGTGAAAAACAAATATTTATTAAGCCTGCATGGATATCTGAGATAGAAGATTTGTCAGATTTTTTCTTTGCCTTGCCAGAGAAATCAGACTAACCGTCAAGAGAAGGGTGAGTGATGGGACTTGAACCCACGGCCGCTGGAGCCACAATCCAGAGCTCTACCAACTGAGCTACACTCACCACACGAAAAATGTTAAAACAACAAAACAATTCCCCAGTTTGAGGGGATCCCGGATATTCGGCTAAAGCCTCTTCCGGGACTCGTCTTTTTGGGACTGGCGTTTCCCAAAAATACTTCGGCTACACTCACCACACAAAAAATAAGATCCCTGCTTTCGCAGGGATGACAGACAGTATAGAAGTAAAATGACTTCCTTATAAAGTCAATGAGATTGCCGCGCCTCATTTCATTCGGCTCGCAATGACGAGGAGGTTTTGTTAATATCGATAGAGAAAATAAAGAAATGTGGCATACCCAAGCAAGAAAAAGATACCTGTTTTTTTACCTATGTGAACGTGTTTAAAGGCAAGGGGTGCAAAAATAAATGTGACGAGAAGCATAACAGGTATAGAAAGATAAAGAATATCATTGCTGATTGTTACATTTGAAAACCCAACGATACCCCCAATGACAAGAATATTAAGAATATTGCTTCCGATAATAGTTCCTAAAGAAATTTGAGGTTTTCCTTTTAAAACAGCCATGAGACTCACAGACAGTTCTGGAAGGGAAGTGCCCACGGCTATAATAGAGGTTCCGATGATAGAGTCTGAGATTCCAAAATAAGTTGCAATATGAACCCCTGTTTTGGTCACGACTTCCCCACCAATAACAAGAAAGACAAGTCCAAGAACAATGAGTAAAAGATCTCTGGCATAATTTCCTTCTTTTTGAATATCTTCTATATCAAGCTGCTTTTTAAATTGTTTGTCTTCACGAAAAGCTAGTTTTAAATAATAAAAAAGAAATAGTGCTAAAGCTACAAGGAGAATAACACTTTCATAAGGTTGTAAAACTTTATCAAAGCAAAAAAGAGCAAAAAGAAGAGAAGCAGCATAAACAGCAACAAGTTCTTTGATAATGTTTTCAGATTTAATGTTGATATCAAGAAATAAAAGACAGATTCCAAATATCAAAGCAATGTTTGCAATATTGCTTCCTACTATGTTTCCAACGGCAATACCAGAGGCCCCATGCCACGCAGCGAGAACACTCACACACACTTCTGGTAGTGAAGTTCCTAGGGCAATAATGGTAGCTGCAATAACAATAGGTTTTATACCCAAAAGAAGGGCAAGGTTGGAGGCCCCATCTACAAGAACCTTAGCCCCGTAGGAGAGAAAAAGAATTCCGCCAAACAAAAGTAAAAAAGAAATTCCAATACTCATTTCTTTTTTATACCAAAGAAATAGGATTCTTGATAGGAAAGATATGGTGAAAAATGATGTAGTTGTTGATTTTTGTGGCACTTTTATCAAAAGTGCCACAAAACCGCAGGGCTTATGGGTGCAGTTCGTTGTTCGTCATGTGACCCATCTTATCAATAACAGTTTCAATATCGTTAATGATTTCTTCTTTTGTTTTTCCAAGCGTTTTGAGAGTGTTTCTTAAAAGATCGATAATGATTTCAAGTTCTGTGTAGGTGACATAGGTTTTTTCACCCCCGAGTTGTTTAAAAAGTAGAGCTTCATTTTTATAATTTGCCCGAACAATAAGAGGAATATTTTCATTGATATCTCGAACTGTTTTAATAATGTGATGGGTTGCAATGGGGTCTGGAAGTGTAATCACAATAACTTGTGCATTATGAATACCTGCTTTCTCGAGTAAAAAGGGGGTTGAGGCATCTCCTAAAATAGTTTCAAAACCATCTTTCTTTGCCCGTTCCACATTATAAATATAGGTATCTATAACAACAGTGTGGGTTTTGTGTTTTTTTAAAATTTTTCCAATAGCACTGCCTACTGTTCCGTAACCTGCAATAACAATATGGTTTTTTGGATCTGCTTGAACTTGAATGTCTTTATCGATGTAAAACTTTTTCAAGAATGCAAGAAAAGAAAGATTGGCCATCCACTTTCCAGCGGGGTGAGAAATTCTAAAAAGAAGAGGGGAGAGTAACATAGAAATAAGTGCTGATGAAACTGTAAGTTGAAATGTTCTTTCACCAATGAGATTGGCTTTGAGTCCTTCACTTGCAAGAACAAAGGAAAACTCTCCTATTTGAGAAAGTAAAAGGCCTGCTGTGATAGAAAGTGAGAGTGGATATCTAGCAAAAATAAAAACAAGCGTACAGATAAGAGCTTTTCCAATCACAATAAAAGAAAGTATCATTGATATTTCAAAAATATTTTCTTGAACAAAAACTGGGTTTAAAAAAAGGCCAATAGAGATAAAAAAAATAGATTCAAAAAAACCCCTAAAAGAAAGTATGTGGGCTGACATTTGATAAGAATATTCAGAAGAGGCAAGCATGACACCTGCAATAAAAGCCCCAAGAGCAAGAGATAAACCAAACTGATGACTTATAAAAGCAACTCCAAAACAGGTGAGTACGATCATCAGAACAAAAACTTCTCTATTTCGAGTTTTTACAATTTCTTTAAAAAGTTGATCCATCACAAAACGATTGAGCAAGTAAATGATGGCAAGAAAAACTCCTGTTTTAAAAACCGCGTTGAGTAAAAGTATAGGGTTAAAATCTTCTCCTCCAAAAATAGGAAGAAGTATCAGCATGGGAATAACAGCAATATCTTGGAAGATAAGAATAGCCATACTCATTCTTCCGGAAACGGTTGCCATCATCCCTTTTTCTGAAAGAAGTTTAATAACAATAGAAGTACTACTGAGTGAGAGAATACCCCCTAGAAAAATGGCTTTATAAACGCTTAGATTGAGAAGGTTTGAAAAAAGACAGGTGAGTAAAATAGTGAGAATAATCTGAGCTGTGCCTCCAAAAAGGGCAAGTTTAAAATATCTTTTAAAGTCATTGAGGGGAAACTCCAGCCCTATTGAGAAGAGGAGAAGAATAACCCCAATTTCTGCAATGGTATTGATGTCTTGAGAGTTTTGAATAATAGAAAGCCCATGAGGGCCCAGAAGAGTACCTGATAAAAGAAACCCAATAAGAGGTGGAACTTTAATAAATTTTAAAAGATAAACAACAATGAGAGCAACTAAAATAATAACAACAAGATGCGAAAGAAGGGTTGCGTCACCGTGCATAACCTAAAGTATACAGTGTACTAAAAAAGAATGCTACCTACTTGATAAACAAGAAGTGCTGCAACGTAAGCAAGGGCAGTCATATAGGCAACCATAAAAAGTGGCCAACGCCACGAGTTTGTTTCACGTCTCACAATGGCAATAGTTGACATACACTGGCAGGCAAAAACATAAAAAACAAGAAGACTCATGGCAACAAGTGGGGTTAAGTTAGTATCTCTTTGAAGGGATTCTCTTAAAGAGAGAGATTCTTCATCGGCCCCTTCAACTTGATAGATCGTTGCCATCGTGCTTACAAAAACTTCTCGTGCGGCAAAAGAAGCAACAAGACCAATACCAATTTTCCAATCAAACCCAAGGGGTTTAATAACAGGTTCAATAAACTTTCCAATTCTTCCTGCATAGCTTTGTTCAAGCATGTTTGAAGAAACAACTTGAGGTGAAGCACCTTCAAGAACAAGCTTATTTTCAAGTTCTGGATTTTTAGGAAAAGAGCTTAAAAGCCAAAGCACAATGGACATGCTTAAGATAATTGTTCCAGCACGTCTTACAAACATTTTAGATCTGTTCCACATGTTTCTTAAAACAACTTTAAGTTGAGGCATTTTGTAAGTGGGAAGTTCTAAAATAACAGGAGGAGCTTCCCCTCGAAAAATAGTTTTCCTAAAAACCCAGGCTGCACCAATAACCCCTATAATTCCTAAAAGATAAAGACCAAAAAGAGTGACACCTGGAAGAGTGAGTCCAAAAGCAAGGGGTATAGCGGGTACAAAGGCTCCAATCAAAAGAGCATAAACAGGAAGTCTTGCTGAACATGTTGTAAGTGGTGCTACAAGCATTGTTGTAAAACGATCTCTTTTGTTTTCAATCGTTCTGCAAGCCATAACTCCCGGAATGGCACAAGCAAAAGAGCTAAGAAGCGGAATAAAAGATTTTCCAGAAAGCCCCACACGAGCCATCAGACGGTCCATTAAAAATGCAGCTCGTGCCATATAACCAGTATCTTCTAAAAGACAAATGAAGAAAAAAAGAAGAAGAATTTGAGGTAAAAAGATGATCACAGATCCCACGCCTCCAATCACACCTTCGACAAAAAGATCACGAAGAAAACTAGAGGGCACAATATTTTCAACCTGAACGGAAAGCCATCCAAAAGTCGTATCAATCACATCCATAGGATAAGTAGCCCATGTAAAAATAGATTGGAAAAGAATGGCAATCAGTCCAAAAAAGATAAAGGGGCCGGCGACCTTATGAAGAAGAACTTTGTCGATTTTTTCAGTCCATGTAATTTGGCTTTCAGAGGGGTGATGAAGTACTGTTGAAAGAATTTTTTCAATCCATTGGTATCGAGCACTAATTTCTTCTTCTGAAAAGTGAATACCTTGCCAGGCAAGTTGATTGAGACATTGTGTAAGGTATTTTTGTAAATCTTCTGGAAGTTTTAAAACTTGAGAGAGTGGAGAATTTTTAGTGCGTAAAAGTCCACGAGCATAAAAATCTGAAACTTCTTCAGCCACTAGGTTTTTTAAAACAAGTTTTTGACTGACTCGAGAGCACAACTCTTCAAGTGGGGGTGAAAGCTTCCATTTTCTTTGTATATCAATAGATGTAAATTTTTCTTCTTCTAGAAAATCTTTAAGTGCTTGAATACCTAATTCAGAACGTGCCACCATGGGCACAACAGGAACACCTAATTTATTTGAAAGTTCTTCAATATTAATTTTTTTGTTATGTCGTTGTGCGATATCCATCATGTTAAGGGCAATAATAATGGGAGTACCCGTTTCTTTGAGTTGTAAAGTTAAATAAAGGTGTCTTTCAAGATTATCGGCGTCAACAACGACCACAATAGCATGGGGTTTTTCTGTATCTTTTCTTAAACCTAGAAGAACTTCTTGTGCAATTTGTTCATCGGGCGATGTAGCATCCAAGCTATAAGTACCCGGAAGATCAAGAACAATAATGTTTTTCCCTTTTTTAGATTTAAAAGCACCTTCTTTTTTTTCAACTGTAACCCCACCATAATTAGCAATTTTTTGCTGGCTTCCTGTAAGAGCATTAAAAACGGTTGTTTTTCCAGAGTTTGGATTACCGGCAAGAGCAATGCGTATCATACATAAACCTCTTCAGAGAGGCTTACTTCAATTTGTGAAGCTTCTTGTTTTCGAATCGAGACAAGAGAACCTCTTACCTGAATTTCAAACGGATCTCCTAAAGGAGCTATTTTTAAAAGTTTAATTTTTGTTCCTGAAAGAACTCCCATTTCCATGAGACGTGTTTTAGTAGAGCCATCTGAACGAATAGATTCAATGCGAGCCACTTGTCCTGGTTTAAGTTGATCCGCGGTGAGAGGAATCGACATAGAGTGATTGAGCTTTTGTAATGTGTTGAAAAATAAATCGACCTCACCGGGGTTTAAAATTTCTCTAATTTTTTTTGTGAGATTTTTGTGAAACTGTGTGTGCCAGTAGTTGAGTTTGTTTCCACGTTCAGTGAGTTCAAGAGAAACAATTCTACGATCTGATTCATCGCGCGTTCTTTTAAGATATTTTTTTTCCTCAATGCGGTTTACAAGTGAGGTCAGAGAGGATTGTGTAATTTGAAGATCCTGTGCAATAACATTCATAGGTTGAGGCGCTTCGTATTTTCCTAATTCGTAAACAACGTGAATTTCGGTATAGGTAAGATCTTTGGCCAACAATTCATTTTCAAATGCTTTTTCTTCAATTTCATGTACACGATTGATAAAATTAAAAAGCCACTGATTGTACTTATCCGGTTGATACATCAATCCCCCACCATTATAATGTTTGAATGCCTAATAGTTAGGCTAACTAACTATTTTTAGTGTAGAAAGTCAATCCCCTTTTAAGTTATTGAAATTCCAAGGGGGATAGACAATAATAATAGTTATAAGAGAGGTATTGCTTGTGATTTTGTCATTACACGACATTTTTTTCCAATTTACTGTCCTTTTTGGGGTGGGTATTTTTCTCCTTTTAATACCTTTGCCAGTCAAATTTATAGGGGAAAAGTTTTTCGAATCACAAACATGGTTTGCTGTAGGTTGTCTTTCTTTAGGTTTATTAGGACGCTTTTATCAGTTTATCTCGCAGCACAGGGAGCTTCCTTTTTATCTTTTTCTTTATGTTTTGGTGGTGGGGCTTTCTTTTCTTTATGTTCGTTTTTTAAGAGAAACCCAATTTCAAAGTGCTAAAGTGGTTCTTTTTCTTCAAGCTGTGCTTATTATTGTAGGACTCTATTTTCATGCAGGAGATCTTTCAAGAAATCGTTTTTATTTTGAAAACATAGGTATTTTTACACAATTTTTAATGTCTTCTTTTTTATTGGGTTCTGTTTTTACCTCGATGATGCTCTGTCATTGGTTTTTTATGAATCATAAACTTCCTATTAAGTATTTAAAAAGAATGAGTCAGATTTTTACGTTTTCTCTGATTGCTAAAATATTTTTTACAGGCGTTGTTCTCTGGGTTTGGAAAATTTACTTTTCAGATGATTTTTCACGTCTTGTTGCCTTTGAGGGTGGGTTTATATACCTCATGATGCGATTTATATTAGGGCTTTTATTTCCATTGATTCTGGCTTTTGGAACAGAGGTTACTATTAAACTTCCCACAAATCATGCAGCTATTGGTATTCTTTATGTAGCTGTTATTTTCATTTTTATGGGTGAGGTGTTAGGGCAATACCTTTCATTAATACAGAGGATCCCACTTTAAGTTTAATATGAGACTTTTTTTATCTATAGATATTGACCGTTCTGTTTTGTTAAAAGTTGAAGAGATTCAAAAAGAGATCAAGCAAAAAGTAGGTTTTAATTGGGTGCCACCAGAAAATTTTCATATTACGCTTAAGTTTCTAGATGCCTTTAAAAAAGATCAGGTAGAA
Source organism: Deltaproteobacteria bacterium (assembly GCA_016186995.1). Classification (GTDB taxonomy): domain Bacteria; phylum Bdellovibrionota; class JACOXK01; order JACOXK01; family JACOXK01; genus JACPKQ01. Next base: position 109,880 of record JACPKQ010000007.1, read on the forward strand.
GGGCTTAAAATTCTTTTAGGAAGTATTAAACTACCTTCTTTTAAATTAAGTTTAGAAAAACTTGAACTTTTTCCAACAGTTTCCGAACCCAAAGTTTTTATTTATTCTTTAGGTGGGGATAGTGAAAGGCTTGAAGAATTGCATGAGCTTATTGAAAAAAGTTGTCGCACACTGGGCTTTGCAAGAGAAAAAAGAAAGTTTCATCCACATTTAACATTAGCTCGAGTTAAAAAATTAAGTGAGGTTAAAAAAGTGTTTTCTTATTTAAATAAAAAATGTGGATTAGAGTTTAACGTTAATAGTTTTTGTCTTATGCACAGTACTCTCACCCCTGAAGGTGCCCAATACTCACTGATTAAGGAGTTTAAACTTCATGAATAAATATAAATCTTTTCTATTGGGTAAAAGTGCTCAAGATCGAAATATAGAGGGTTTTGAATTTGGTACAAGTGGGCGTTCACTTCATATTTATGGCGGTATTCATGGAGATGAACCAGAAAGTGTCGATGTTCTCTTACGATTCATAGAAGTTTTGAAAGAAGAGGGAAGTGTGTATGATGGTAAACATGTTTATATTATTCCTAATTTAAATCCTGATGGATGGTTTTTAAAAACACGTGTGAATGCCAATAAGGTAGATTTAAATAGAAATTTTCCAAGTAGTAATTGGAGCCCTCAATTTGAACTTTTAAAAAACAATCCTGGCAAAAAACCTCTTTCAGAACCTGAAATAAAATTGTTAGTACAGTTTGTTGAAAAACATCCTCCACAAGTTGTTCTTTCTGTGCATTCTTGGTTACCTCAAGTAAATTATGATGGCCCTGCGCTTTCGATAGCACGCACACTTGCTAAGGCCACAGGCTATAAAGTGACCGATCACATAGGATATGCAACGCCAGGCTCTTTAGGGGCTTGGTTGGGGGATGATCAAAAAATTCCTGTTGTTACGCTTGAGGTGCCTGAAAAAACAAATTTTGACAGAGTGTGGATGGAGAACAAAAAAGCCCTTTTAACCTTTATCAAAAAGGCATAGCTCTTATTTTGAGTAATAATTGGGCATTTTTTTGACTTTTAGGGTTTTCTCCGAGATACTTCAGAAAGAAATGAGAGATCTCTCTCGAAAAGACGACGTTCTTGTCATATCTGATGATTCTCAATTTTTGAAATCATTTCTTGAAAAGTTTCAAGATCCTTTATTTTCTTTTTCCTATTTTTCAAGTAAAGAAGAGGCTCAAGATTTTTTGAAGGTCCGAAAACCGCTTATTATTTTAGGTGGAGAAAACTTTGTTTCCTTTCTTGAAGAAGCAAAAAAAGTTTCGCCTTATTCTGTAAGAGTTTTTTTGTCTGAAGAAAATAATTTAGAAACAATTCAAGAGGCCATTAATCAAGCTGATGTTTATCGTGTCATTTCTTCTGATTCTGATCTGATTCATTTAAGAAAAACACTTCGAGAGGTAAGAGAATACGGCATGATTTATAGTGAAAACCAAAAACTTCTTCAAAAAGCAGAAGAGCAATCTTTAGAATTAGATCAGATGATTCTTTCTTTAGAAAAAAATATTGAAGAAAGAACAAAAATACTAGCAGAATCTCGTCTTGAAATTTCTCAAACTGAAGCTGAGTTAGAGCATCTTAATAAATTTCTTAAGAACATTAGTATGGCTATGACTATAGAGGATATTAAAGTATGGCTTGAAAAAGAGCTTAAAAACATTCTTCCTATTGATGAACTTTCTTTAGTGGTGAACGAGCCGCAACCACGGGGTTTTAAGAATGCCGATAAATTTACGGTGGCTTTTCCTCTTATTTACGGAACAAAACTTTTAGGACATTTTTATTTACGTGGAAAAGATGAAGAACTTTTAAAACAAGCAGAACTTCTTCTAGGGTTTTTACAACAAGTAACTCATACTATTGCTATTACGGTTGATCGTATTCAATCTTTTGAAGCGATTGCTCAAGATAAAAAGGCATGGGAGGCTTCTTTTGATGCGATTGTCGATCCGGTTGCTATTTTAAATCATCATTATGAAGTGATTCGTGCGAATTCAGCTTATGCTCGTGCAAGTGGAACCTCTCTTCAAAAACTTTTTGGAAGAAAATGTTATGAAGTTTTTGAAAATAGAAAAACATTTTGTGAGGGGTGTTATGTAAAAGAAGCATTTTCAGCTAACCAAGGTGTCATGTCTGATATTTCAAGTTTAAAACAAAATAAAAAGTATAAGGCAACAAGTTACCCAGTTTTGGACAAAAACGGAAAAGTAAAATTTATTGTTCAGTATTATAAGGATGTGACTCGAGAACACAGTTATAGGGATCAGCTTGTAAGAGCTGAAAAAACAGCAGAATTGGGCATTTTAGCAGGAAGTATTGCCCATGAAATTAATAATCCGTTAGGGGGTATTTTGGCTTTTGTGCAAATTCTTAAGTCTGAACTACAAGAAAAAGAACCACTTTTTGAAGATATTCTTGATATTGAAGAAGCGGCACTTCGTTGTAAACGTATTATTGAAAATCTGCTTAAATTTGCAAGACAGTCTAGAGATGAGAAAAGAAAAAAATATTACCTTCAAAATATTTTAAAACTTTCTATTGCGTTGATTGAGTTTCAAGCCAAACATTTTAATATTTCAATCACAAAAAAAATATCTTCAAAACCTATTTATATTTTAGGGCACTTCAATCAACTCTGGCAGGCAATTGTAAATATATTAGAAAATGCCATTGAAGCTGTAGTTGAAAAAAAAGAGGGGGCAAAAAAAATAAAAATTACTGTGCAAACCTTTTCGAAGAAAACGGAGAAAGGTATAGAAAAATGTGTACGTATTGCTCTTATCAATAATGGTAAACCCATTTCAAAGTCTGAGTTATCAAAAATTTTTGATCCTCTTTACACCACAAAAGACCCACAAAAAAATCCAGGGCTTGGGCTTTCCATGAGTCAGAGTATTGTACAAGATCATGGTGGGCAATTAAGAGTGTATCAAACCCCCAAAAAAGAGACAGTATTTGCCATAACGCTGCCTGTTTTTGAGTAAAATTGACAGAAAAGTAATCAAAATGATACTGTGAATTTAGGGTTATGGTTGTGTTGCTGTTCTCAATTTTTCAATCGTACGTGTAGAAGTAGGGTTGCTTGTTGATTACTTTTCATCCCTTATGGAGAGGAGACGGGCAAGACTATTATGTCTTTAAAAAAAATTCTCATTATCGATGACGAATCTTCCTGCCGAATAGCTCTTGGAAAATTTCTCACAAAAGAAAATTACGATGTTAAATCTGTTCGAAAAGGTGAAGAAGCTTTAGAACTTTTTAAAAACCAACATTTTGATCTTGTCATTACTGATTTAAAAATGCCAGATGTAGATGGCATGGAAATTGTTTCTTTCATTTCAAAAAATTTTCCAGAAACACATTCTATTGTGATGACGGGTTTTGGAAGTATTGAATCTTCTATTGAAGCTTTAAAAAGAGGAGCCTTTCACTACATTACAAAACCGTTTCGTCTTGAAGAAATAAAAAATCTTGTTCAAAAAGCAATAGGTGAAAAAGAACTTCAAAAAGCAAATCAACTTTACAGAAAAGAGCTTCAAGCAACTTATCAGTTTGAAAACATTATAGGCGAAAGTCGTAAAATGAAAGACGTTTTTGAACTTATTGAAAAGGTGGCGGTTACTGATTGTACGGTGCTTATAACGGGCGAAAGTGGTACTGGGAAAGAACTTGTGGTACGGGCTATCCATTATAATAGTTTAAGGTCTAAAAAACCCTTGGTTACAGTTAATTGTGGAGCTATTCCTGAAAGCCTTCTTGAATCAGAGCTTTTTGGGCATATGAAAGGTTCGTTCACAGGGGCCATTTCTAATAGAGAGGGGCGTTTTGAAACGGCAGACAAGGGGACCCTTTTTTTAGATGAAATTGGAAGCATGCCTTTCGCTTTACAAGTAAAACTTCTTCGTGTTCTTCAAACAAAGTCTTTTGATCCTGTCGGAGGAAAAACAAGACAAGTTGATGTTCGAATTATAGCTGCTACGAATCGTGATTTAGAGCAAGCAGTGAACAAAAATGAGTTTCGTGAAGATCTTTTCTATCGCTTGAATGTTATTCCTATTCACATTGCTCCTTTAAGAGAGCGAAAAGAAGATATACCCCTGTTGATTGACCACTTTGTTAAAAACTTTAATAAAAGAAATCCTAACAAGAAGGTATCAGGTATTTCAGGAGAAGCCCTTCGTATTATGCTCGATTATGATTGGCCGGGTAATGTAAGACAGCTTGAAAATATTATTGAAAGAATTTTAATACTCAAGGAAAAAGGGGGTATTCTTCCAAAAGACTTGCCACTTAAAATGTATCAAGATCAAAATGGTAAAAAACACTTTGATGTTTCTATTCCAGAAGATGGTCTTGATTTTAATAATATGATTGATGAATTTGAAGAGAATATTTTAAGACAGGCGCTTCATCAAACAAAGTGGAATCAAAACAAAGCTGCAAAACTTTTAAAATTAAAACGCACCACTCTTATCGAAAAACTCAAAAGAAAAAAAATCTCAAAACCTCTTTAAAAAATACAAAAGTCAGTAAATTATTTTATGCTGTTTGTTGTTTTAGAAATATCAAACTTCCAAGCCATGAGGAGGCATAACCATATCTCCTAATGAGCCCGCTGTAAGATTGAGAATGTTGAAGTCCACCCTCTCCCTAGCCCTCTCCCATCAAGGGAGAGGGAATAGCTGATAACTACCAGGAAGTGACATCGGAATTCACTGCTATAAACCAGGGGACCTCCTCGGCCACTTCTGTGGCCTCGAGGTGAAATGCACGCAGTGCATTTCATCCTGGTGTTCGCGAGATGGTGATTCATCTGCTTGAGAAATGTTTGACAGTCTTGTAACGTGGGCCGGATGAAAAAAGCCAAAATTCGAGATTTCTCATTCAAAGATTTTATCTTGGATCAACTTTCTGACTTGCCCGAGACGATTGCTTCTCCAATGTTTAGCAGCTACGGTCTTTACTCCAACGATATATTCTTCGGGATCATAAACGATGGCATCCTTAAGATTAAAGCAACCTGTTAGATTTGTGACGCTGTCTAATATTTGAATACTTTTGAGTATGGAAAAGGGGTACGTTTAAGCTTGAAAAGGGGTGGCACGTGAGTTGCAAAGAAAACCCCTATCTTGAAAAAAGGGGGGACCATGACATACCGAAAGCGTTTGTTAGCGATTCTTTTAGGAATTTTTTCCTTAGCGATTTTAGGCTGTGGGGCCAGAACCTCAGAAGCTCCTAAGCCTTTTTACTCTGAATTTCTCTGGACGGCGCAAAACATAGACTCGAAAGAGCCCATGCAATTTGCCAGCATGAGTGAGAATCAAATAGTAGAAACTTTAAGAACAAAATATGGAATAAAAGTGATTATTTTAAGTAGTGCTGAAACCCCCAACCCTCACTTAACGATTGGAAATTTAAGAGAAGACAGAGATCTGGTCTCCTATTTTGAACAGGACGCAGAAGATCAAATTTGTGTAAAAACAGGAACTTGTAAAGAAGAAAGTGAAGTTGCAGCAGGACAGTTCTTATATCCTTATGAACATAGGCATTCCTCTGTAGACAATTTAGAAGCAGGCACTCATCGTCCAGGCTTAAATAAACCTATTATTGTTTTAACAAAAAGTTCGACTCGCCGGCATATGATTCATGAGTTTATGCATTATTATTTAGGGACTTTAACCAACGATGATGTTCCTCAAACAATAGATGGAGTGCTTCATTGTAATCGCTGCTCTCGAATTGTAGAAACATTGCAACTCAATCGCCTTCTTTCTGAGAAACAAAAATTTCATGATGAGAATATCAACACATTTTCTTCTCAGGCCCATTATAATTTAGATATGGAGTTAGAAAAAATAAGAACACAAATAATCATCAATAATTTCACAACTCTTTTGAAAAAAGGAGAAGAGATTGATATTCATCGTTTTTGCTTTGATCATAGAAAAAAGTTGGGTTTTAACACAGAAGAAGCCGCGCAAGATTTGGGAGCCATTGTTGGATATGTAAAGGAAATTTCTAAGAAAATGAAAGATATGAATATGGAAACCGTAGCCAAAAATATCCAAAAAAATATTAATTTATATTCTCCAGATGTCCAATCCACACTTTCTAAATTAGAAGATCTTTTTGAAAAGATTAACTCTAAAATAACGGAGTCCAAAGGATGGATCAGCTCTATTGGGATACCCGGTTCAATATGGGAGGAAGATCTTAACTAAGTTTTTTAGAGATACAGTCAAACCGCTGATAGAGTGTGTAGCTACCAGACTTAAAGCCTGAGATTCTTCGCTTCGCTCAGAATGAATTGATAAGGAAAATTTAGATATGACGAGTCAATAATAGTGGAATCATTTGCCAAAAGGTCTTACTTGACTCTATAGTATACTATAGAGTTTATAATAATACATAGGAGGGAAAATGGAGCGGGTTTTTAAAATTGGCCAGGTAGCTAAGGTGGCTCAAGTCAATATTCAAACCGTGCGGTATTATGAAAAGTTAAATCTTTTGAAACCTCAGGGACGAAAACTTTCTGGATATAGGCTCTACGATATGCACGCCATTCTCCAGCTCAGGTTTATAAAAAAAGCGCAAGCTCTTGGGTTTACACTCTCTGAAATAAAAGCCCTCTTAGAGCTCAGTGTATCTCATTCAAACGAGTGCAATTCTGTAAGAAAAAAAGCGACTGATAAGATTTCTGAAATTGAAGATAAAATAAAACTTTTAAACAACATGAAAAAGACACTGAAAGAGCTTGTTCATTGTTGTGAAAAAAAGAAAAAAACGGAGAAATGCCCCATATTAAAAAGTTTAAAATAGGAGGAGTGCATGAAAAAAATAACTAGTTCTGTAGCTATTATAAGTTCAGTATTTGCTTCAGCCTGTTGTCTTTTACCCGTTCTTTTGGCTGGGGTTGCAGGTATTGCAGGGGTGGCTTCGGTTTTTGAAAAACTTCGACTTCCTTTTATCGTCGTTGCTACTCTATTTCTTGGTTATGGATTTTATATAGCTTATTTTCAAAAGAAAAAAGAATGTGCTCCAGGTGAAGCATGTTCGACATCACAAGGTAAACACAAACAGCGCATTATTCTATGGGTCATTACGGTACTCGTAACCCTTGTCATTACGTTTCCATATTGGATTCAACTCTTATAAGGGAGGAAAAGGATCATGAAACTTATTTTAATCTCATTTTTGATTGTCAGCATGGGGCTTTTAGCTCTGGGGTGTACGAATAAGAAAAAAGCTGTTCCCGAAGGGGCAGTACTTAAAGAGCTCACATTTAAGGTAGATGGCATGACCTGCGGGGGGTGTGAATACAATGTCAAAAAGTCACTTTTAAAACTAGACGGTGTTGTTGAGGCATCAGCCGACCATAAAAAAGGAGAAGCTACGGTTTCTTTTGTTGAAGGAAAAGTAACTGAAAATCAATTGATCGAGGCTGTCAATTCGAGTGGCTATAAGGCCACATTACAAAAATAGGGGGATTTTATGAGCACATGTTGTTCCATAAATAATAAAAAAGAAAAAGTATTAACTCCGGGAAACTGTCCAACGTGTCAGGCAAAAGGAAAAAAAGTGGGACTTATCACCCTTTTTCAACTCATCAAGCGCCCCTTTCAAAAAGAGATTAACCGAAGCAGTCAATATTACTTTTGTAGTTCCAAAGAATGTGAGGTTGTTTACTTTTCAAATCAAAACAATGACTTTTTATTTAAAAAAGAACATCTCATTGTAAAAGTTGGGCAGAAAGAAAGCACTCCAAAACAAGTGTGTTACTGTTTTGATTATACCCATCAAGACATTTTAGAAGAGGTGCAAAAAACAGGAAAAAGCACAGCCACACAAATCATTACCCAAAATATTAAAGAAGGGCTTTGCGCCTGTGAAATGAGAAATCCTCAAGGAAGCTGTTGCCTGGGCAATGTAAAAGAAGCTGAAAATCAGGCCACTGAAAAATGTAAAAAATAATTGACCCAAGGAAAAACCACCTCCCGTATGGGGAATTTTTATTTTTTAAATGTTTTTTCTAAAAGTTCTATAAGTGCTTTTGGCGGATTTTCTTTTGGGATTTTGCCTGTCAACTCAACTGATTTTTTAAATTGTTTTAAATATTTTCTACAATTGTGGCACATCCATAAATGAAGGCGAAATATAAGACGTTTATGAAAAGGAAGTTCTTTTTCCATATAATCGGAAAGTCGATAAATCATTTGTTTACAGGTATACATTTTCATTTTTTTGTCTTAAAAAACGAGTCCAATGCCATTTTTAATTTCAGTCTCCCTCGATGCAATATCACTCTTAAATGAGTCTCAGAAACTTGTAAAATGTTACTGATTTCTTTAATTTTTAACTCTTCTATGTCTTTTAAATAAACAGCCTCACCGTAGGGGGATGGTAGATTGTGAATGGCCTCATTTAACTGAGAGAAGATCTCTTTTTGAATGAGTAATGTTTCTGGATTTTTACCCCAATCTGAAACCTCATCATTCCAAGCATCTTTTTCATTAAAAAGATGGTTGAGTTCTAAAAGTTCCTCTTCTAATGGGGTTTCATATTTTTGTGTTTTAAAAAGGTCATAGGCTTTATGTCGAAAAATCTGAATGAGCCATGTTTTAAAGGTTGATTTTCCTTGAAATTTTTCAATGCTTTTTAAGCAGGCTTCAAAGGTATCTGAGATCAGGTCTGGAATTTCTTCCTTATTGGCGATAAACCGCATGCCGTAGTTATAGAGTATGGGTGTATATATTTTTAAGAGCTCTTCAACAGTCTTTGAATCACTTCTTTTTAAGGCCTCTATAAATAGTTGATTTTCCATAACAAATGGCACTGTAACATTTTGTCTTCTAAAGCTACTCATTTACGTAAAAAAGGTCGATAAAACGAAGTATAACGTATGTAACGAAATAAAGGGAGGGGTTATGAATACCATTCAATTTCCAAAGGCAGTTATTTCAGGGATACTGGGTACGGGAGCTTTTACCGTTTTTACCCAGCTTCAATCGTTCATTGGGTTTCCACAAGGAGATATCCCCATGATGCTCTCATCATTTTTGGGAGCACCCTTGTTTATAGGATGGCTCATGCACTTTGGTATAGGGATTGCTTTAGCAATCATCTATGCCTTTTTAAGCAATAAGCTTCCTTTTTGTGGATGGAAACAAGGGGCATTTTATGGAATCTTTCCTTGGCTCATGGCCATGTTTCTTGTGATGCCTATGATGGGAATGCCTGTATTTACGGGGTCTTTCCTTATGGCAACAGCCAGTCTCATTGGGCACATCATCTATGGTGCTTCAGTAGGATATGTTTACATAGGACAAGAGGCATGTTCTATAAGCAATGAGTAACGCTTAACATTCGGCTTAAACCTTTATGAAGTATTGAAATCATTTTCATAAAGGTTTAAGCTATTTTATATGGTTGAAACATGTCTTCAATTTATCTCTCATGAAGGTTTTCAATTATTCGTGGCCATTTTTTTAGGGGGCCTCATCGGATTAGAACGAGAGATGAAGGGAAAGCCTTCGGGGCAGGTCATTGGAGCTTTTAACTTTTACTCTTCTTTCTTGTCTTGATCAATTTCTTCAGCTTTTTTGATAGAGTAACGAATGAGATATTTAAAGGTTTTGCTCCGTGAAGCTCCTGAAAGAATGGTTTTTAAATCTTCATACACAGTAGGGTCGTTAACAAGGGCACCGATAGTGCCTTTGCCTTTATTTATTTTCCAACTCATTTGATTGAGTTGTTCAGAGAGGCCTGCTAATTCACGAGATGTTTTTTGAAAGTTCGTTTTTATTTCTTCGTCAAAAATAAGAGAGTGTAATAGACCTTTTCCTTCTTTAATTTCTTGTGAAACAGTAGCCATGTTTTCAGAAAGAGTTGCTAGGTTATCAAGGATTTTATGACCTGATCCTGTTTTTTGGAGTTTTTCATCGATGAAAGTGACGATGTTATCTACCTTGGATAAAATACCACCCAATTTGCTGACGTAATCTGCAAGCTCTTTGGGTGAGTCTGCTGGAATCCATCCGTTAGGTTCAATCAGAGGTTTGTTGGGATCTCCAAAAGTGATTTCAATATATTTATCTCCTAAAACGCCGAGGGTATTGATAGAGGCTCGTGAGTCAGCTCGAATATAATCTTTTTTCATATAATCAAGCTTAAGTTCAACAATGACGTATTCTCGATCTCCAGGCTCTGTAGAGAAGAAAATATTGTTAACAGTACCAATATTGTATCCAGCAAGGCGAACACTAGCACCATTTTGAAGGCCAAGAATATTTGGAAATCGACAAAAAAGAGTGTAATCGGCTTTGAAGAAAAGCTTATCGCTTCCTACCAGGAGTATCATCATAGAGATGAGCAAAACCCCTAAAAACACGAAAAAACCTACTTTAATGTCTGTCAGACGTTCTTTAATCATGAGTCTAATGGCTCCCCTGTTATAAATCCTTTTACTATTTCATTATCGGTTTTTTTGATATTTTCTTTTGTTTCCTCGATAATAATTTTTCCCCTATAAACCATGGCGATACGGTCGGTGACCTCAAAGGCACTTTCCATATCGTGAGTAACAATAATACAAGTGATATTTTTTCTCTTATTAAGATCCATAATAATTTCGTTAATTTTTCGGGTGTTGTAAGGATCAAGCCCTGTTGTGGGTTCATCAAAAAGAATAATTTCAGGTTCTAAAATAGTAGCTCGTGCTAGGCCAACGCGTTTTTTCATACCACCACTTAAATCTGATGGCATTAGGTTCTGTTTTTCTGAAAGCCCTACAAGCGCTAATTCTTCTGAAACTCTTTTTTGTATTTCTTCTTCTGTGAGTGTTGTATGTTCTCTTAAAGGGTAGGCTAAATTTTCACCTACTGTAAGAGAATCAAAAAGAGCTCCACCTTGAAAAAGCATGGCAATTCTTTTTCGAACTGGGATATATTCTTCTTCTTTTAAATGACTAATATTGTGGCCATCAAAAATAATTTCTCCTTCATCAGGTTGTAAAAGTCCTATAAAATGTTTTAACATAACGGATTTTCCAATGCCTGAGCCACCTATAATAGTAATAACCTCACCCTTTTTGATAGTGAGGTTAGCACCATCATAAACGATATTATCTCCAAATTTTTTGTGGAGATTTTTGACTTCAATAATGTTTTCAACTTTTTGATCTTTATTCATAATTCCATGAAGAGTTTTGTTAAAAAGAAGTCAGCTATCAGTATTGAAATAGTACCCAAAACAACAGATTGCGTTGTTGAGATTCCCACCCCTTGGGTTCCTCCCTTTGTGGTTAAACCTTTATAGCAACCGATCATAGAAATAATAATGGCAAAGAAAAAAGTTTTTCCCATTCCTGCAAAAAAGTCTTTAAGAATGATTGTTTCAGTAATTTTATTGTAATAAAATTGAGGGGTCAAATTAAGTTCGGTGTAACAAATAATCATACCTCCTATAAGACCAATCAAAATTCCAAATACAGTAAGAATAGGAAGAGCAATGAGTGTTGCTGAAATGCGTGGAATCACAATTTTTTTTATGGGGCTTGTTCCTAAAGCCCGAATAGCATCAATTTGTTCTGTCACATTCATAGAACCTACTTCTGCTGCAATTCCTGCACCCACGCGTGCACACACCATAAGACTTGTAAAAACAGGGCCTAGCTCTCGAATGAAAGAAAGTGCAATAACCTTAGGAACGTAGAGCTGACCACCAAATTTCTCAAGACCATAGGCAAATTGAAGGGCAATAACCATGCCTGTTGAAAGACAAGTAACCACGACAAGGGGAAGTGATTCATTCCCAATAGATTGAATTTGATTCAATGTGAGTTGTATATATTGAGGAGAATGAAACATGTCTTTAAATGTTTTAGCTGAAAGTCTCCCCAGTCCCCCTAGAAACTCTAGAAAGTCAGTCACAACTTTTCCAAATTTTTCGAAAAAAAATTCAACCATTTTTACTCTTTGTTATCCACTGTTTTAAAAGTATGAAGAAGGTTTTCAAAATCTTTCACATCTTTTTCATAGTTTCCTGGGCGCGCTGTATAGGTAAAATCATAAAGGCAATAATCTTTTCTTAAGACATAAATATTCATTTTAACTTGAACGCCATCAAGACTTCCTGTTGCAACAGTGTGTTTTGCTTTTCTATTTGAGAGTGTTACAAATTCCTCAACCTCAATTTCAACATCATCAACCCCGCGAAGAAGATTTTGAGAAAGAATGTCTAAAGAGGCGTTATTATATCTTTCACAAAGAGAATTAATGTAAATGGTAGCCGCAGATCGTAAGGATGAAAATGAAGCATCGGCTTGGGTATCTTGAATTGCTTCCCAGTGCTTAGGAAGTTTACCTATCTTATAGTTTTCGCTTTTTTTCTCTTCAACATTGATATCCAAGGAGGCACAGCCCAGCACGCTTGAAATCATTAGAATGTAAAACAGCTTTTTGTACTTCATGAAACGTTTACTTCTCTTCTAAGGGCGTATCGGTCTTATCATTTCAATACTTTACAAAGCTTTTTTATATTTTTTTGAAGCCTAAAAGTACTGAAAATATGCTGCTTCTAGGGGTTTAAGCCAAAGCTTTTCAAGTCAAAAAAATGAACTTGAAAAACCTTAAAGTCGAATTTTTGACATGGGAGATCACGGAATTATTGGAAAAATTCTCTGGCACAGCTCTTGCTCTATCTAAAAAGTAAGGGGAGGGACCATGAGTATTTTATTAAAAAAATATAAGAAAAAACCTAAATCTCTTTCTTCTAGGGAGAGAGACGAACTTATTAAAGAGTACACCCCACTTATCAAGTTTGTGGCCAAGAAAATCGCTATGCGATTGCCTGCTAATATTGAATTAGATGATCTTATGAGTTCAGGAGTGATAGGGCTTATGGATGCACTTGAAAAGTATGATCCTAGTCGAGACAATCAATTTAAAACTTACGCAGAGTTTCGAATTCGAGGAGCTATTTTAGATGAATTGCGTTCTCAAGATTGGGTGCCCAGATCCATTCGTGAAAAATCAAAAATGCTTGAAAAAGCTTTTGCAAAAGCAGAAAAAAAACTAGGACGTTTTGCAAGTAATAAAGAAGTGGCTAAGGAGTTAGGAGTTTCTTTAGATGAATTGCATGATCTTTTAAGCCAGACAAAATCTGTTTCCATTTTAAATATCGATGCCGTTTCAGATTTTTCTTATTCCGACAGGAGAAGTTTACTTAATCTTATTGATGCAGGAAATAATGAAAGCCCTGTTTCTAAACTATCTCAAGAAGCAACACAAAAAATAGTTACGCAAGCGCTTGATGAATTACCTGAAAAGCAAAAGCTTGTGTTAGCACTTTATTATTATGAAGATTTAAACCTTAAAGAGATCGGAGATGTTTTAGAGGTAACAGAATCTCGTGTTTCACAGCTTCATACTCAGGCGGTTATAAAGCTTAAAGGTAAATTAAAGAAAAAACTCGATGTATTGTAAGTATTTTCCTCTCTCATGCCGATAAGCTTAAAGTATGGATCAAAAACAAAATGAGCTCTATTTTTTATGGTTAGTAGTTCAAGAGAATCAAGAATTTAGAAAAAGAAATAAAACTGTTGTTGAAGAAACTCTTAAAGCGCTTTTAAGAACACTTGAGATTAAAGATCGCTATACCCACGGGCATTCACAACGTGTGGCCTTTTTTGCGAGGCTTATAGCAGAGAACATGGGCTTTGAAGAAGAAGAAATTCAAGAAATTAAATTAGCCGCTATGCTCCATGATCTTGGCAAGATAGGTACCCCCTTAGAAATTCTTAATAAACCTGGAAAACTTACGGATGAAGAATTTGATGTGATTAAAGAACATCCCATCTATAGTTATGAAATTATTTCTCAAGTCTCAAGCCTTCAAAATATTGCACGGTGGATTCGTGCCCATCAGGAAAGAATGGATGGTTTTGGGTACCCGGACGGGCTTAAAGGGGAAGAAATTCCGCTTCAAGCTCGTATTATCACAGTGGCCGATGCCTTTGATGCTATGACTTCAGATAGGCCTTATCGCAAAGCCCTTTCTTTAGAAACAGCTTATGAAGAGCTTAAAAGATGCGCAGGTACACAATTCGATAAAGAAGTGGTAAAAGTCTTCCTCGATGTATATCAAAATCATTTAGCGGAGAAACAAGTTCGAAAGAAGAGGGCATAATTGGAAAAAGCAGTTTTGGTGGGTGTTCAGAAAAAAAATTCTCAGGACAATCTTCAAAGTTCACTCGAAGAGCTTCAAGCCCTTGTCAAAACAGCAGGTGGAATAACTAAAAAAATTTTTACTCAGAAACTTCAAAAAATTCACCCAGGTACTTTTATTGGTAAAGGAAAGATGGAGGAGATCAAAGAATATCTTCAAAAAGAGGATATTGATATTATCGTTCTTGATGCCAACCTTTCTCCTTCGCAACAAACTCAATTAGAAGTTTTTTTTGAAAAGCCTATTTTAGATAGAACAGCTATCATTCTTCATATTTTTGCAAAACATGCGCGAACTAAGGAAGGGGCTTTACAGGTTGAGTTTGCACAACTCGAATATCGTCTACCACGTCTTGTAGGAAGTAAAAAATATCTTTCAAGATTGGGAGGGGGTATTGGAACGCAAGGGCCTGGAGAAACACAGCTTGAAATTGATAGACGTCGCATTCGTCAAAAGATGGACTCCATTAAAGCAGAACTGGAAAATGTTAAAAGGCATCGGGAGATTTATAGAAGTAAAAGAAAAGGAGTTCCTCTTCCTGTTGTATCTTTGGTTGGGTATACAAATGCTGGTAAATCAACACTTTTAAACTGTCTCTGTGGAAAGACCGTTGTGAAGGCTCAAGATAAACTTTTTGAAACCCTTGACCCAACAACACGAAAGATCAAACTTAAAAATAATCAAGCAGTTCTTATAACAGATACTGTAGGGTTTATTGAAAAACTTCCTCACCAGTTAGTAGAGGCTTTTAGAGCGACTTTTGAAGAAGTTTCTGAGAGTGATCTTCTGATTCATGTTATTGATGGCTCGCACCCGCAGTTTTTTAAACAAGCGGAAACAGTTTTAAAAGTTTTGGAAGAATTAAGTTTATCACATAAACCTATACTTCATGTTTATAATAAACTTGATCTTTATGAAGATGATAAAGTACGTTTTTTAAAACACCCAAAACTTTTTCCTTCTCTTATTCTTTCTGCTGAAAAAAATATAAATATTGAACAGCTTTTAGAAAAGCTTGAAGAATTTTTAAGTTCGTTTGTAGAAGAAATTGAAGTGGAATTACCTTTAGATGAACAGGCTCAAAAATTAAGGGCTTTAATTTCAGAAAATGGCAAAATTCTTTTAGAGAAGGTAGAACATAACACCCTTAAAATTAAAGCAAGTGTAAATAAAAAAATAGCACATTACTTGAGAAATAAAGTACAGTAAGAATAATAAGTTAAATTTTGTATTTTTCTTTGAGTTTTTTTCTACGGTAAGAAATTTTAAGATAAATCCATTTTGTCTTAAGGTGTTCTTTTTTAAGTTCAATATATTCTTGAAGCATTCTGGCATCGGGTTCCTCACCTTGGTTGAGTTTCTTTTCAAAATAGTTAAATTGGGTTTCAAGGTTTTGAAGCCGTTTTTGCAGGCGGTTTGATTCTCTTAAGATTTCATCCATTTCACGGTAGGCCTGCTTCATAAATAAGGTTTATAGCATAAACCCTGTGAAGAGGCCAGGGGGCCACAGGTGCTAAAGTGGTTTTGAAGAGAGAAAACCGCGAGAGTCTTGTGTTACTTCAAAGTGATAAAAGTCATTCTTCTTGGCACCCATATTAATGCCTGTTTGAGAGAGAAGAGGCTCTAAAGAGGCTAAATTTCTTGAGAGTTTAAGCTTTACCTTAGCTTTAAATTCACTCATTCTTTGATATCTGGGATTGAATTTAAATGTCCAATCAAGATCTAAAAGAATGTCATTTGTATCCGTGTCAGAGACAACACTCACATGAAAAGGGTCTGTTTCTGAGAAATTTTGGCTTATGAGTTTTTTTAAACCTAAAATACTTGTGTTAATCCTTAAATTTTCAATTGTTGTTTTTTTAAAACCTAGGTTTTGATCTGACCAGTCAACGAGAGAAATTTTTAAATTTGCGTTTCCTAAAAGAAGAGAAAGCCAAGAAAGTCCTATTTCAAATTCTGATATATTTGTTAGCAGCGGCATCGGAGAAAGAGGGTACTTTAGCTGTACATTTCTAAAAACGATACTTCCAAAATAAGAAGGCTCGACAGTAGTTTTAAGATCTACCGAAGAAGGCAGATATCGATCTAAAATTTTCTGATAAGGAAGATTGAGATAGGTAAAGTAAAAAATAAAAACAATACCTAAAAAAGAGTAACCTATTATTCTTACAATTTTTTTCATTTTTGTCTAAATGAATGAATATTAAAACTTACATTTAATAAATTATTTTGTATGGGTGAAGTTTGTATATTTAAATTTTGAACACTTAAAGGTCTTTCGGGTGTTTCAAGGGCTGAAAGAATATCAATCACTTGTTTCAGTGTGACATTTGCAAGTTGTACTTGGGTTTCTATTTCTTGCGTGGCTCCAACAAAACGTTTAGGACTGTCTTCCATTTGCTGAATAGAGCTTTCTGCAAGAGCTGCATTTTTCATGAATAGGTCTTTGAGATATTGAGCAGGCACCCATTGCTTAGCTGCTTTAAGTTTATTTTCAATGGAGGCAAGTTGGCTTCTGTTTTCACTTAAGAGTTCATCGTAATCGAGGGCTAACTTAAGAAGTTTGTCTTGTTTCATTTTTGTTTCAAACTGAAGTGTATCTAGGTAACTAAAGCCTGAGTTAAAAAGTAAAAAAACTACTAAAATAATGAGGGCACCCCCTCCAAAAAGAACCATTTTTTTTCTCTCTGGCGGAAGAGTTTCGTACATATCAGTGGCTCTTATAATAAGAGGATGGGTTTTAAGTGATTTTATATATTCAAGAATTTTTTTCATATTGTTTTTACCTTGAGTTCAATTGTAAATTTTCGTTTTGGGCTTGAAGGGTCAAGGGGCTGAATATCTGATGAAGTAATTTGAAGATAAGGTGAGTGTTGAAGCCCAGCTCTTAAAATAATACCTCCACTTTCGCTATTAGAAATGCCTTCTACCTTAATGTTTTCCTGAGAAATCTGAAGTTTTTGAATGAGCATATTTTCTCGAGGGTGGCTTGAAAGGATTTCAGTCAAGGTATTTATAATCTGGAGAGGGGTCATTCTTTGAGCTGCATCTTTTCCAAAAAGTTCTAGTTTTGTTTCAGTTTCTTGATTTTTAAGTCGAAGATATTTTTCAAGCTTTTGGCTATCATCCATGACTTCGACATCAATCTGGGGGTGATGTTTTTTCACAATGCTTGTGACTTTTTCATTAATATTATGGCTATAGCCTGTTTGTAGTGAAAGGCGCCCAAGAAGATTAAGAGTAAGAATAAGAAGAAACAAAGCTGCATATTGAGCCATAGGTTTAAAGGTTTCTACCCATTCACCCGCCATGGCTGTTTTAGAAAACTGGGCTTTTCTTAAATTAATAGGAAGATCGTGGCTCATACTTTGAATTCCTATCGCCAGGGTTGGTAAAACCTTAGCATCGATTTCTTGAGATGCAGCAATATGGTTATACTTAAGGTTTTTAAGAATACTCAATTTTTCAATTTCAACTTGGAGTTCAGAAGTTAAAAATACATCGATATTTCTTAAAAGACTTCCGCCACCCGTCATATATATTTTTTTAACATTTTTTTTATGTTTGGATCGAAATGCTGTGAGTGTTTGATTAAGATCTCTTACAAGAGGATTTAAGCCTTCTTTAAGATTTTTTGAAAAAACTTTTTGATCTTCGTTAAAATGGGCTTCTTCTTCACAAATGAGGTATCCCTTATCTACTTTAATATTTTCAGCATCTTCAAGGGAGGCTTTATAGGTTTTTTGAAGGTGTTCTGAAATATGAAGCCCTCCAAAAGTAATAACACGACAGGCTTGAAGTGGTCCACCTTCAAGAATGACTAAAGACGAGTGAACATGTCCTATATCAAGAATGGCAAAACAATCGGGAGCTTGTTCTATATATTGGTGGAGGCTGTATAAAGCTACTTGAGGAGCTGCAAGAACATCAGGGTCAATATATGCAGCTTCCAATATTTTTAAATGAGAAGCAATTTTAATTTGAGGGGTAATAGCTGTAAGGAGAGTGGAGGTTTTTCCTACTTGTTGAGTAACGGTGTAATCAGTAATCACTTGTTCAAGAGCAAAGGGAGTTTGATCTTCTACTTCTCCTTGGTATGTGAGACTCATTTTTCTTTTATCTTTAAAGGGCAATTCTAAAAATTTAGTGGCAACAAACTCGGTTGGAAGTCCTACAATAATACGGGCTCTTTCTAGAGAGATGTGTGAGGTGAGTGCTCTTAAAGCACGGACATAGTCTTCAGGAGAGTGTTCCCCATGAGAAGTATTTAAAGGTTCTTCTTCAAAACGATTAATTTCAAAACCTTTAAACTGGGTTTCAAGTTCGAGAAGACTTACTTTTGAACTGCCAATGTCAAAAATAATATGTTTCACTCTAGTCCTCTCCTTTTATCATACTAGTTAATTTCAAAATAATAAATATAAGGTTTATGATCAGTACTCAGTACTTCTCGATCCATAACAATCGTCATTGTTTTATGAGCACCACCTACTTGAGCTTTTGATTCCACCTTAAAAATGTTTCCACCTGTTGAAAGGGGTACTTTAGGATTACTATTATAGCTTGGGATTTTAAGAAGTGTATTGATTACAAATTCATCAAATGCTTTTTCATCAAGAAAAGGTCTTGCGGCTATGATTTTTTCAACATCTTCGTCATCAAATTGTGTACTGATAGCTTTCATAATTTTGTGGGGGGCATAATTAACATTAATCGCAGAGCTGCCATAAACAGTAATAGTAGGTTTGTAAAAGTTAAAGATTTCGTCATTCATGGAAGGAATAAGATGAAGTTCTTCCACAGTATCAAAAAAATCATTTTTGGCGGTGTAGGGTAGTTTTTCATAGAGTTTTTCTTCAGGGCCACCTTGAAGGGTGCGTGAATCGACATCGACCCAATCTTCGATATTCTCGATAATATTTTGAATATTGTTTTTATACTTATTATAGAATTCTGGGTTATTTTTTTGCTCGAATTGAAACAGATTGAAAAGAAGGTGTTTTATAACATCTCTTTCTTCCTGTTTTTCAGATCCTAATAAATTGAGATTGATTTTTGAAGAAAGGAGTTCATTTGTAACTTGAATATTGCCTTTCAGTTTAGAAGGTTCGTGCGTTTCAATCTCTTCAGCTTGAATGGGGAGAGGATAGGTAAATCCTAATGTCCAGATAAGATCTAAAAGAGTCGTTTGCTTACCCACAAATTGTTTGACTGTTTCATTATTGGCTAGTTTTCCATGCGCAATAATAAAAAGAGTGGCCATTTTATATCCACTGAGCGCAGAATAATAGGCTTGAATATCATTGGCGCGAGCCCTGGAAGAAATAGAGTGAATGCGTGTGAGAGTTACAATCTCCGTCATAAGCAGCATAAAAATAGAAATGACACTTAAAATAAGAAGAAGCGCAATTCCCTTTTGATTATGCATCTTTTTCGTCATTAAGGTCCCGGAGGTGTGGGTGGGGTTGGAGGCGTGGGTGGAGCAGGTTCTGGTTTTTGTTGTATTTCCGCTTTCTGTGCAAAAAATATCGGAACAACTGTTTTAAGTTGCACCTTTTTAAATGTTTTTTGAAAATCCTTTCTTTTAACAGAGATTTCTTTTTCTGTTTCAAGGGTAATACGAACAGCTTTTGGAAAAAGATTATCTTCACTGTTTTTTTCAGAATCCCACGACTCTATCCAGGGATGGCTTGATTGTTGTGAATCAAAATAAGCAAGCTCAAGTTTTTTAATATTTTTCAAAATGATTTCTTCTTTTTGCTCTTCTTTTGTTTCTTCATCAATGTATTTGAGTTTTTGTCGTTTAAGTCTAAAATAACCTTCGTTTTCAGGATCATTTTCTAATTTATAAAAAACACGATTATGATTTGATTCTTTAGATTCTTCATACAGTCTTACGTTTGAAAGAGAGGTAAAGTCTAATTTTGTTTTTTCTCCAACCAAAAAAGTGGGCCAGTAAGTTGTTTTTTCAGGTCTTCCAAAAAACTGTGGTTCATCTTCCGCATCTATACTTTGTTCTAAAGGCCTTCTAAAGGCAAAACGAATGTCTCGTTCCATAATATGAAGGGTTGTGACTGTTGCATGATAAAGATCTCTTTCAACTTTCATTTCACTTACAAGTCCGTGGATTCCTTTCATGTAAATGGTTGTTTGGGTTGTAAGAATGAGTAAAATTCCTACAGCAATGAGGAGTTCGAGAAGTGTGAAACCACGATCGGTCATAAGCCAACCCCCATAATATTGAGGCTTTTGTCATATTTAACAATGTGTGTTGTGGCACTTAAATTTTTTTCCTGCGTTCCTTCACCCCACGTAATAGTGACTGTCACTTCTCTGCTTGAGTCAGAAATATATTCTTCAATTTTATCTAAGTGGGGTTCTAGAAAACTGAAAGCGGGATTTTCTTCTAGAGATTCATCTGTGCTTTTGAGAAGTGCAAAAGCTTTGTGAATGCTGAAGTGATAGGGAAGGGTTTCTGACCTCCATTTAAAACCTTCGTGTTCTTCGCCAAAATCACCCGCCTCTGTATTTTTAAAATCAATATCATTAAATGATTTTTGATCATATTCTAAAAGAATTTCTTCCATTTTTTGCTGAAGAAGGGTTTTAGCAATAATTTCATGACGAGCTTCTTTCATTTGTTGGATACCGTTTTTCTGAATACGAACCATCATGGTGGTAGCACCCAAAAAGATGCCCGTTGCAATAATGATTTCTAAAAGTGTAAGGCCTTTTTGATTTCTAATGATACCCAACATGAACTTCAGTTTCTCCTGTTAAAGGTGCAATTTTCAAAGTGTAATTTACGTTTTGTAAATCAATCAGGTGTATGATGGCGTCTTCAGCTTGTCCGTGCTGGAAAAAATGGATATAGGCAACACCTGTGTCTAATTTTTTATTAAGGGGTACTAAAAACACATCTTTAAATTTAAGTTCACGGGCAAGCTTTTTTTTACGGTAAGCACTTTTTTGCGATTGAGAAAACTTAAGTTCTGAAAGTTGTGATCCTTGAGCTTGTTCTACCCACAGAGTTTCTTTATCAAGATCTATGGCAAGTCTCAGTGTTTGATTTGTGAGGATGGCTTGATTGTATAAATGCTGTATCAGACCAACCAATTTTCTTGATTCTGATTTAATGAGATAAGGAGTTTTTTTCCTTACCATATTAAGACCAAAATAAGTAATGACAAGCATCAACCCAGCTACAATGAGCAGTTCTAAAATCGTAAATCCTTTATTATTATTCACTGTGCACTTCGATGTCATAATCGAAGCCTTTGCCCCCTGGCTTTTTGTCTCTTCCAAGAGATCGTATAACAAAATAAGAGCCTTCCGCATCTGACTCATAGTCAAGAGTGGTTCCCCATTGGTCTTTTAAAAGACTTTCATCACTAATAAAGGGACGCCATTCTTGAGGAATGGGTTCATCAATGGGTCTTTCAACAAGAGCTGTAAGGCCCTGAATACCTGTAGGATAATTATTGTATTGATCTCTGTATTGCTCTAGCTGAACTTTAAGATCTCTCATTTGTGTGAGTGTTAAATCAGATTTAATACGGTGTCTTTTATCGTTAAGTGATTTCATAATAAAATACCCGGCTGTAATAATAATGCCTGCTACAATGAGAAGTTCTAAAATTGTCATGCCCCTTTCATTTTTGAGCCGTTCTTTTTTCTGCATTTTGATTTTTCCTCCTTAAGTTACTGTTTGCATTAAATCCATGGCAGGAAGAATGATCGCTACCATGAGAAATAAAACCATTGCCGCCATAAATATTGTCATAACGGGTGTGAGTAATGATGTCATTGTTTCAATGTGCGTTTCTACCTCGGTATCATAAGTATTTGCTACAGTATTAAGCATTTTCTCAAGCTCTCCTGTTTTTTCACCAACAGAAATCATGTGTACGACCATGGGAGGAAAGTACTCACTTTCTTCTAAAGGTCTTGCGATCGATTTACCTTCTTGAATAGCTGTTCGAGCTTTTTCAAGTGCTTCTGTAATCATAATATTATTAACAATGTTTTTAACAATATCCATAGAGGTGAGAAGAGGAACTCCACTTGAAAGTAAGGTTCCTAAAGTTCTTGTAAACCTTGAAATAGCGATCATTTGAATGAGTTTGCCAAAGATAGGAGCTCTTAAAAGAAATCGGTGATAATGTTTTAACCCTTTTTCGGTTTTAATGTAACGTTTAAAAATAATAAAAAGAAGAAACAGTCCTCCTGTGACAAGATACCAATTCCCAATGACAAAATTTCCAAAATCGATGGAAAGGGTTGTAATCAGAGGAAGTGTGACTTCACTTCCTTCAAAAAGAGCCATGATGTTAGGAAGTACAAAGGTGAAGATAAGAACAAAAAGACCCATAGCCGCTAATACCATAATGGCTGGGTAAGCCATGGCAGAGGTAATTTTATTTTTCAGTTTCATCTGGGCTTCTGTAAAATCAGCAAGTCGTGCCATAACAATATCGAGTGTGCCACTAGCCTCTCCGACTTGAACCATGTTAATATAAATTTTTGAAAAAACTTTGGGATGAAGGGCTAACGCTTTAGCAAGAGATTGTCCTGCATTTACTTTTTCTTTAATGTCTGTAAGCACTATACGTAATCTTTCGTTTTCAACTTGTCTTGAAAGAGCTGTGAGAGTTTCAACAATAGGAATATGAGCTCCAACAAGAGTTGCAAACTGTTTTGTCATTGTGACAATGTCCATCAGCTTGATGCGACCTCCAATTTGCAGTTTTAAACCTTTTGTTTTTTTTTGAGTTTGCGCAAAAACAGTTCTTTCAATAATTTCGGTTGGAAAAATATTTTGTCTTCGAAGTTTAGCGCGTGCATTTTTCTCTGTGTCAGCATCAATTTTACCTTTGATAGCTGTGCCTTTGTGGCTGTATCCCTTGTATTCAAAAAGAGGCATTAAAGAATCTCCACCTGAGTTGCTCTTAAAATTTCTGCAATGCTTGTAGAACCTTCAAGTATTTTTTCGATACCACTATCACGGAGTGTGATCATACCTTCGTTGACAGCTTGCTTTTTAATAGTACCGGCATCCATGTTTTTAAGAACAAGATCTTTAACAGCATCAGACATGATCATCAGTTCGTGGATAGCAGTTCTTCCTTTGTAGCCTTTATTAAGGCAGTCTGAGCAACCTTGAGCTTTGTAAATAGTATGTTCTGCTGCTTGGGTCTGTGTAATTCCAATTTGATCGAGTTCTTCGTCGAGTGCAGTATGAGGTTGTTTACATGTTTCACACAGTTTTCGAATCAATCGTTGTGCTAATATGGCTAAGAGAGATGAAGAAACAAGAAAAGGTTCTACACCCATATCAATCAAACGGGTTACAGTTGAAGGGGCATCGTTGGTGTGAATCGTTGCAAGTACTAAGTGACCTGTGAGAGAGGCTTGGATGGCTATTTCAGCCGTTTCAAGGTCTCTGATTTCTCCAATCATGATAATGTTTGGATCTTGACGAAGAATGGATCTTAAACCATTTGCAAAAGTCAGATTAATTTTAGGGTTTACCTGAATTTGCCCAACACCCTTCATTTGATATTCCACAGGATCTTCAATCGTAATAATATTGCGATCAACGGTATTAATTTTTGAAATACCTGCATAAAGCGTAGTACTTTTTCCACTTCCTGTAGGTCCAGTGACAAGAAAAATGCCGTGATTTTGGTGAATCACTTCGTTGATGTGTCGTAGATTTTGACCAGAAAAACCAAGGTTTTCAAGGGTAATGAGGGTTGTTGTTTTATCTAAAAGACGCATGACAATTCTTTCACCATGAGAGGTGGGAATGACAGAAAGCCTTACATCAATGTCTTTTCCACCTACCTTAATTCCAATTCTTCCATCTTGAGGAAGACGCTTTTCAGCAATGTTTAAATTTCCCATAATTTTAATTCTTGAAGCAATACTTCCTTGAAAGCGTTTGGGTGGTTTATAAACCTCATGCAAAATTCCATCGACCCGAAATCGTACTGAGATATCTCTTTCATAGGGCTCAATGTGAATATCTGTTGCTCCTTCTTTAACAGCTCTAAAAAGAAGAGAGTTCACAAGGCGAATAATAGGGGCTTCATCGTCAACATCTAAAAGATCAACAGGTTGATCTAATTCATAACTTAAATCTTCAAGTTCTAAAGCTTGATCTAAATCGCTAATTTCACGTTGAGATTTTTTTTCATAAACGCGGTTAATGGCATCTTGTATTTTGTGCGGGGTAGAAATAACAGTTTCTATTTGCGCTCCTAAAATGACGCGTATTTCATCCAGTGCTTCAACATTCAGTGGATCGGTTGTGGCTACCCTTACGATATTTCCCTTTTTTTCGATAGGAAGAATCTCATGTCTTTTCGCAAAAGTGATAGGAAGGTTCATAATGAGAGTGGGATCAATCTCATCACCATTGATTTCTTTTTGAAATGAAATCCCAAGTTGAACAGAAAGAGCTGTGAGAATATGCTCGACATTCAGATAGTTTTTCTCAATAAGAATCTCACCTAACTTTTTTGAAGAGGTTTTTTGAAGTAACAAAACTTCTTCAAGTTGAGTCTCTGTCAGGGGTGTGTGTTCAAGCAATATTTGTCCAATCGGTTTTCTTTTCACTATTCTCTTTCTTCCTTATCTTCCGGTGGAGTTAAAATAGGAGGATTCATCTTATGAATCTGGTCTTTTTTCGTGTCAGCCCCACCAAAGTTTTTCTTAATAAATTCTCTTCTTTCTCCAAGCTTGCGATCAAAAATCTTTCTAAATTCGGCTGGAGAATCAACAATGTAAGGTGTTAAGAAGAGAAGAAGGCTTGTCTTGTTTGTTGTGCGACTCTTACTTTTAAAGAGCCATCCTAAAAGAGGGATGTCTCCTAAGAAAGGAATTTTTGATTCCGCTTCAGAAACGTTGTCTCTCATGAGTCCACCAAGAACAACAGTGTCTTCATTGCGAACAACAATTTCATTTTGCATGAAACGATTAATAGTAGAAACACCTGCCAACCCCTTCACAGCATCAGGAATGTTTTGATTTACATCTTCTATTCTTTGTTCAATTTTAAGTTGAATGTATTCATTTGTTTCATTGATACGAGGTGTGATTTTAAGTTCAATTTTAACCTCATCTCTATCAAGAGGTTGTTGTTGTGGGGTGCCAGGTGTTCCAATAACGGTTGTTGTTTGACGTGGATACACGGAGCTCGATCGAAAAATAGCCTCTGTATTATCCATGGCAAGAAGTTGGGGTGTTTGAAGAATGTCTGCTTCATTTGAGGTTTCTAAATATTTAAGAAGTGCTGTGACTGTTGGAAAAGTAAAGGTTGTTCCTGTAGGGTTTGTAATAGTATAAGTTCCACCACTTCTTCCAATAACGACACCCCCTCTAAGACTTGCAGGGTTCATAAGAAAGTTAGCAAGATCTTCTGTGATAAGGCCAACACCTGCAACAGCCCCACCACCTATAGGAAGACCTGTGTTGTAAGAAAGCCCCCTCGATTTTGTTTTATCGAGAGAAAGATCAGCAATAACAGCTTCAACATAAACTTGTTTTCTTTGAACATCCAAGCCTTTAATAATTTCTAATAGTTGAGAATAATCTGAAGCGGTTGCTGTAATAATAAGAGAGTTCGTAGCATCATCTGCCGAAATTTGTACATCTCCTTTAAAAATAGGATTTGTAGGTTCACTTTGGCCTCCTCCTGGAAAGGGAGCTCCTCTTGTGTTTCGAAGTTGTTGTTGCTGATCTTGAGCTTTTCTTAAAATGGGAGTCAAACTTTTTTCAACTTCTTTGGCGACGGCATTTTTGAAATAGTAAATATGAACTTGTCCTGAAACCCCGCCTGACTCAACATCTAATTTTTGAATCATTTCTTCAATACGTTGAAAACCCTCTTGGTTAGCAAAAACAATAAGGGTGTTTGTGCGCTGATCAGGTACTATTTTTTTAATCACAGCGCCACTTCGAGGATCAAAATCTGGAACAGTTCTTCCTCGATATGTTCTTACAGTGGGAGCTTGAGCTTCAGTTACATCAAATATTTTTTCAAGTTGATCTGCTATTTCAGAAGCGTTGGCGTGTTTAATTTCAATGGATCTCATTTTGACTTCATGTGTTTTTTGATCCAGAAGATGAATCATTTCCATGATTCGATTCACTGCTGTTCCAGGACCTGTGATGAAAAGAGAGTTCGTTGATTCATAAGCGACAATTCGAGTACTGGAAGGGCTCGCAAAACGTGGGTTAGGGCCTCCTCCCATAATAGTTTCTAATGTGAGCTCTATTTCTTTAGCGTTAATATGTTTAACGTGGTAAATGCGGGTAACATAAGTATCTGCATCAGGAACATCATCTTGTTTATAGGGCTTCACTCCTTGTCCCAAAGCATCACTTACAGAAACAATTTTTAAAAACTTTCCTGAAGGAATAATGGTGAGGCCCTTCATTTCAAGAGCGGTCAAGAAAACTCTGTAAGCTTCTTCAACTGTCATTTCTTCAGGGGCCAAAATAGTAATGGTTGGACCTTCCCCCGGTTTAGCACCAAATCGTGAAGGGCCTGAAGCTGCGCCTCCCAATACTCCCGGATCAAAGATAAAATTGCGTCCTGTAATTCGGTTCATGTGTTCAACAAGCTTTTTAAGTGTTGTGTTTGGAAAGTTCATTCTCACCGCATGGGCTTCAGAAAATAGAAAGAAGATAAAAAAGAATGTAAAAAATAATTTCATTTTTTGGTTCATAGTAACTCTCCTCTATTTAACGACATATGTTTTTGTTATTCTCTGCCCATTTCTAATGACAGTGAGTGTGACAGGTTGAGAAATTTGATCGATATTACTTCTCAACTGTTCAAATAAAGCAGTACCTGCTTTAAGACTGTCAATTTTTTGTCCGTTTACTTCTTCTAAAATATCATCTCTTTGAATATCAAGATTTTCATAAAAGCTTCCAGGTCGAACAGAAGTAATACGAACTCCAACAATTCTTCCCCCCACCACTTCAAAGCGAGAAGAAGCATCTGTTATTGTTTTTGCAATGTTGTCTTTATCGAGAGCTGTTCGAATCATAGTGCGATCAATCTCTTGAGTATGTCCACCAAGTGTTTGAATGCCAGGGCCGGCAGGGGCTCCAACGCCGAGAGTAGGCTCTCCTATTTCTTCAACTGGCATGGCCAAGTATTCATAACCTTGAGTTTGAGTATTGAGGAGATAAATGCGATCATATTCTATTTTTAAAATTTTAGCTGCATTGTTTAAAATCATAGAATCTTTTTGAACAGTAATAGATTCTTTTTCTCCTTGAGGAAGGATATCGGCAATTGATTTTGAAAGGTCATCGAAAACGATGGTTCCATCAAGTTTAATTTTAAACTGAGTGGGCGTTGCTGTTGCAAAACTATCTGCTCCGTCTTGCACTTGCCCTCTATAAGTAGGGTTAAAAATATTAAAACTTAAAATTCTATTTGTATTGGGTGGACGAAGGGGAGGGAGTTCTCTTTTTACTTTTTGAACACGGACTAAAGGTGTCATGGCATGATCGATATAAGTTACAAAAATATCTGAAATTGTTTTTGCAAAGAAGCTCAAGAGAACAACATGGAAAACCCATCGGTATCTTTTGATATTTTTCCATTGGAAATTGCGAATGGAATTTAAAAGAGTTTTAAAGTCCGCCATACTTCTATTATGGCTATAATACGGATGAGTGGCAAACCCGTTTTAACATAAAAAAGTTAAGTTATTTTAATATGTTATCTACTTTTCAGAAACTGTGTCTGTCAAGAAACTGAACTCTTAAAGTGACATTTTGTCAAAAATCATTGTTATCGACTCAATGTCATTCCTGCCCTGGGTTCCGTCCTCTGGGGGAGACACCTCCCAGGACAGGCTCCGGCAGGAATCTTAAAACTTAAAGTTAGATTGAAGTAGTGCATATTTGAACGGACTGTGACGTATGCACATCGACTTCAACTTTTATTGATTCAAAAAAAGCGGAAAGAGACACCGACATTTTTTCTTAAACAACATCGATGTCCAAAAATATTGACGCTGATCAAATTGTCTTAATATAACTACTTAACTCTTATTTTCTGAAGAGTTTCTTCCAGATCTTGTCTAAATTTCTTATAAGTAGGCCCTTCTATAAAGTCTTGATGACTCTTCCTAAAAATTTCGTCTAGCTCTTTTTCAAAAGCATCTAAATCAAACTTGTCATTTGATGTTGTTTTATTAAAGACATGGTTTAAAATTTCATTTGCAGTTTCTTCTATAGTTTTCTTTTTTAACTCAGCTTTAATTTCTTCAGGTGAGAGGCCCAACTTAAGTGCTTCAATCACATAGGGGCGACATGCATCAAATGACCCACAAGATCTAAGTTGAGCTTTGATTTCCATGACATCATGGGTTTTTTGACCAATATATGACCTATCGGCTGCAAAACCTGTCATTGAAAAAAGCATAAATACAATTAATAATTTAAATTTCATACTTCCCTCCTAATCGGAGCATCGATATCACAGGTAATATTGAACTTCAATGACCTATATCTTAATACCGTTCATGCTCCAAACGATCCTGTGCAGCAGATTGGAGGGCAAAATAGCCGGAAAGCGTCTATTTGAGATGTGATTGACGCGGAGCTAAAAGAGCTAAAATTCACTATAACTGCCATATTTGAAGTAGAAATAGATGGCGTATGAAGTAGATAGTGGCGTTTTTACTGTATTTTTAGCCTTTCAGGATATTTTACAGCGTATCTACTTCCTTTCAATAACACCCAAATTAGCACTTGCTATGATTTATCATTTTTGATAACATATATTTATGTGGGTGATCCAGGAAAGTCCGGAAGTATACTTTGAGCTTATAGAAGCTCCTGAACTTGTTCAAAAGAAATATATTATTTGGAAAGGCATGGTAAAGCAAAATGGTCCTTTCTTGCCGGGTAAAGGGTGGGGACTTGAAAAACTTTCTGGCCCACTTCAAGGTTTTTATGCTGCAAGACTTAATAAAAAATGGAGAGTTATTTTTGAAATTTCAGGGAAAATAAAGGTGGTGGGTGTTAGATCCATAACCCCTCATCTCTATAAGAAAGTTACAAGAAAGCTTAAATAAAAGGAGGATGATATGAAATTAGAATTGCCAGAAAAGGCTATTAAAGAAATTAAAGCTATTTTAGCTAAATATCATGCTAAATACTATAATCCACGCGTGGTAGCAGAAGTGCTAAGCCGATCTCAAAGGGTACCAGACGTAAAATTGAAAGATTTATCAAGATTTTTAGATATTAAAGTTAAATCTTCTGATTATTTAAAGGAGCAACGAAAAAGAATGGGGTTTACATTAGCAAAATTGAGCGCTTTAACAGGCATTGCCGTTTCTAACCTTTCTGCATTAGAATCTGGAAAACGCTCACTTGGAGTCATCACGGCGAAAAAATTAGCAAAGGCATTGAAAATTCATTATAAAGCCCTTATTTGATTTGTATGCTTCATCACATTGAAATTTATGTTTCTAATTTAGAGAAGTCCATAAAATTTTGGGGGTGGTTTTTAAAAAAATTGAATTATAAAAAATTTCAAAAATGGGATGAAGGTATAAGTTGGAAAAAAGGGGAAACTTATTTGGTGTTTGTTCAAACGAAAAAGAAATATCTTGATATTTCTTATCATAGGTGTCGTGTTGGTTTAAATCACTTAGCTTTTCATGCTTCCTCAAAAAGAGCTGTTGATGAAATGATAAAAAGCTTAGAGAAAAGAAATATCAAAATTCTCTACCCAGATAAACATCCTCATGCCGGCGGCTCCCAATATTATGGGGTCTTCTTTGAAGATCCAGACCGAATTAAGGTAGAGTTTTGCATCTAATTTTAGCATCGATAATAACATTCTTACCACTCAATGTTTTGTCTTTAAAACATCCTGTTTTTAAGGAGACAATTTTTTTCTATCCTTCAATAACTGCCTTTTCGACGGCTATTATATGCACTTCAAGTGTTAGAACGATCGGCCTAGACTTTGGAATGGGAACGATATTCAAGGTTACATCTTAGGAACGACTTTTTGTGAGATCATCGCTTTCGGAAAATAATTTTACTTTTCAAAAATTTACTACACACTTGAGAAAATATCGTGAAAAGTTTCTCACTTTAAAATCATATTCTTCAGGATATTACTCATGAAAAGTCGTTTTGAGATGAAAACTGCGTTGTATTATCATTATAAAATAGTCCAAAAATTTTCCGCTTGTAAAAAAAAAGATTAGATGATACATACAATGAAACTGAAAGGAGGTTCTATGAAAAGTATAATAGGTGTAACTTTTATATTTGTTTTTGCGTTCGCAATGACGGTGGATGCAAGTGATTATTGCCAGGCTCGCCAAAAGTTAGAGGCGCAGATTGCACTTGGTAAGGTATTAGGATTAAAAACAAGTGATGTCAGAGTTGTTCACTTTGAACCTGGTGTGTGGACGATGGGCATGGAAAATAGTGTAGGTTTTGATAGGGTCACAGTTGCAGCATGGACAACAGATCCCGCACTAGACCTAGACGTTACTGTTCGTAAGGTATATGACGTTTTTGCGACGCAACTTGGAGTATCCGCTGATTGCAAAATAACTGGCATTGAATTACGCGGCGAATAGCTATCATAATAAAAAATCAGAATTGAGATAAGTCCCTCAAGAACTCATAAATGAGGGGGTAGATTAGGTACCCCCTGCCTTCGCAGGGATGACCCTTTAATTCAACATGTTTTAAAGCCTAGATTACCTACCGGTCTTCAAATCTTAAAATTCGATTATTGACGGAGTCGGCTATAAGAAGGTGAGAAGGGTTCAGATAAACTCCACCAGGTGAGTTTAAGGTGTTGTTAGCGGGTATTTTTGCTTGATTAGCTTGGTTATTGGTAAAATTAGTTTGCCCTAAAACAACACTTGCATTGGGGCCGGCGGCCACAGCTGTGGTAGGTATAACATTATAAAGTAAAACTCTATTATTTCCTTTATCTGCCACAATCACATTGTTGGTAGAGCCATTAGAGCTTACAGATACAGGATTATTCAGTGTTGCTTGTGTAGAGCCTGAAGCAATTGCTGTAAAGCTTGTTTGTCCAATAACACTTAAAGCACCTGGATCGTTGCCTGAAACTTTTGAGTTAAAAACAAGAACTCTGTTATTGCCACTATCAGCTACTAAAAGATAATTGCTTGTGATCCACAGTCCTGTTGGGGTATTGAAAGATTGAGAACCATTGGTATTGAGTTGCCCACCATGGTTTGCAGCAATTGTTTTAAAATTTGTTTGACCCACGACATTATTTGCTTGAGCATGATTTGAAGTAGGTACACTATTAAAAACCAAAATTCTATGATTGCCACTATCAACAATAAACATTTTTCCATTGGTTGGGTCTACAAAAACAGCAGTGGGTTGATTAAGGCTCGCATTATCTGCAAGATCGGTTGCAGGGGAAGTTGAACGTTTATTATTAGCTGTATTTGTTGTAAGATTAGGTTGTCCCACAACAACGCTTGCGTTAGAACCGCTTGTTGTTGGAATCGTATTCCAAATAAGAACTCTATTATTGGCAGTGTCTGGAACATAAAGTTTTGTTCCATCACTAAAAATACCAACATGAGATTGATTGTTAAGAAAACTTAAACCATTGGCTACAACTGTTGTTCCATTGGCATTGGATCCATTTGTTGTAAATCCTGTTTGGCCAACTACAACATTGGCATTAGTGCCACTGTTTAAAGGAAAGAAATTATAAATAAGTACTCTGTGAGAGCCACTGTCAGCAATCAAAAGCCTTATATTATCGAAATAAATTCCGTTAGGAAAATTAAGGCCGGAAGCCGCTGTTACAGAGCTTACTGTTTGAAAATTAGACTGGCCAATAACTAAAGTAGCATTGGCATTATTGGCAAGGCTTCCAGAGTTTGAGTTAATGAGATCCCATACCTTACCACATTGGGTGAGAATGGCTAAAAAACTTAATACAACCAGTACAGATTTAATGTATTTCATACCACTATATTATCGGTCTTTTAGTTTTCTTTTTCAAGTTTTCTGTAAATAGTACGGGGATGTACCCCTAAAATATCGGCGGCTCTTTTTTTGTCTCCATCTGAAAGCTTCAAAGCTCTTTCAATCATTTTATCTTTCATTTCTTCGATGGTTGCCAAAGGAGAAACATCCACATGGATTTTAATATTTTCCTTTTCAATAATATCAAGAGGGGCGAGAAGTATTGTTCGCTCAATAATGTTTTGAAGTTCTCGAATATTTCCTGGCCAGTTATAATCAAGCAGTTTTTGAAGTGCTTCTTGTGTGATGCCAGAAATTTTCTTATTTAATTTGTGGTTACAAAGGTGAATGAAGTGTTCAACAAGTGGGGGAATATCTTCTTTTCTTTCTCGCAAGGGTGGAATCACAAATTTAATAACGTTAAGTCTGTAGTAAAGATCTTCACGAAATTTTTTTTCTTTAACCTTTGTATTTAAGTTTTGATTTGTAGCTGAAATAATTCGGACATCACTATAAAGTGTTTTGATACTTCCTGGTTTTGCAAACTCACCACTTTGGGTAAGTCTTAAAAGTTTTGCTTGAAGTGTAGAAGAAAGCTCAGAAATTTCATCTAAAAATAAGGTACCACCATGAGTTTCTTTAAAAATTCCTGATTCAAGCAGGTTTTCAGAAAGGGTAGCACAATTGACTTTGATAAAAGGTTTTTTACTTCTATTTCCCTGTGTATAAATAAAGTTAGCAAGTACTTCTTTGCCAACGCCACTTTCTCCTTCAATAAGAAGTGGAGCTTCAGCTCCTGCTACTTGAATGGCAAGTCGAGTGAGCTCTCTCATTGAGGGGCTTATGCCAATCCATTTTTGGGTTGATTCAAGAGAATTTAATTTTGATTTCAGAATTTTATTTTCAAGAAGAAGATCTTGTTTTTGAAATGCATTAAGAGCACTTTTAAGAAGTAGAGCGCGGTTAAGGGGTTTTGTGATAAAATCAAAAGCTCCTATTTTCATAGCTTGAACAGCCGTTTCTATGTCTCCATAGGCTGTCATCATAATGACTTCAACTTCTGGAAACTGCTTTTTTATTGTTTGAAGAAGAGTCATACCATCTACTTCAGGCATGCGAATATCCAAAAAGGTGAGGTGTATCCATGTTGATTTAAGAATGTTTAAAGCTGTATGGGCATTAAGAGCTGTAAGACACTCATAATCTTCAAGTTGAAGAATTCTTTTAAGAGAATTCAAGTTTTCTTTTTCATCATCGATAATGAGCAATTTTTTCTTCATTTTTCCCTTAATTATTCCCCTTTTTTACTCTTCCTCTCCCTTGATGGGAGAGGAATTAAGGAGAGGGTGATGGGGCTTCTCACTTTCCCGTCGGCAAAGAAACTTTGAATGTTGTTCCTAGGGGTTGATTGGGAAAACACTCAATACTTCCATTATGTTCGTGAATGATCTGTTGTGTCAAACTTAACCCTAAGCCTGAACCTTGCGCTTTTGTTGTATAGAATGGAAGAAAAATTTTTTCATATTCTTGTTGTGTAAGTCCTTCACCGTCATCATTAAAATAAAGTTCAATCATTTTTTGTGTTTGGTTGTGGAGTGCTTTAATTTTAACATTCCCTCCACGGGGCATGGCTTCCGATGCATTTTTAAGAATATTCAAAAAGGCGAGGTTTAGTTGAGATGGGTCTCCTTGGACGAAGGGAATATTTTTTTCTATTTCAGTTGAAATATGGATGTTAGGTGCTTTGTAAAAATCGCATAATTTTTTAAGAAGATCTTGAAGCTTGATTTTTTGTTTTTCGCTTTCTGGCATTTTTGTAAACTTAAGGTAATTATCTGTCATTGTTTTAAGCCGCTCAATCTGTGAGGAGAGGCTTATGAAGACCTCCTCGATAGTTTCTACACCCTTGTCATCCCCCGGCTTGGGCCGCGAGGAATCTAATATTTTAAACTTTTCTTTAAGATAATCGAGATTGAGTTGAATTGAGTTTAAAGGGTTTCTAATTTCATGTGCTACTTGGGCACTCATTTTTCCAACTGTTGCAAGTCTTTCTGATTGAATGAGTCGTTCTCTTATATCTTTGTAATAATTAGAAAGAAATTCAAGATGGATATTGCGTTCTTGAATATCATGATACGCATTTTTGAGTTTTTGGCTTTGTGTTTTTAATTTTTTATCTCTTTCTTTAATGGAAAAAATCATTTGGTTAATACTTCGTACAAGTTCTCCAATTTCATATTTGGCATGTGTGAGTATGTGAGGAGAATCTACATTGTGAGAAAGTTGTCTTACTTCTCGAGTGAGTTCTTGAATGGGCTTTAAAGTTTTATAAGAAAAGAAAATAAGAAAAAGTGAAAGAAAGCATGTAAAAATAAGCCCATACCAAATCATCTGTGTGTTTTTGTGAATTTCACTTTGAATATAAACGGTTTTATTTCTTAAGCTTGTTTGAGTAGCTTCAACAATATTTGAAGTGTTTTGTTTCCAATTAAATTTTTGTAAGAAAAGAGCATCTTGATCAGTTTTAAGTTTTTGAAACTGTGAAGATTTTAAATGCCCTACTATTGTATTAAGAAGGATGTGGTAGTCTGTAAGGGCTTCTTTGATATTTTCAAATTGAGGTTGAAGGTTTTCTCTTTCGGTTAAGCTGTTAATATAGGTTTCTATAGAGAGAGTTTGTTTTTGGATTTTTTCAGAGAATAGAGAAAGGTCTTCAATAAAGTTTTGCTTCCCAAAAATAAGAAAGGGGTTCGTCGAATGTTCTGTTACTTTTTCAAGGTACTCCATATTGTAGAGAATATCGTTTTTAAGTGTGTTTAAAGAGTAGATCAGAGGATAATAACGAGAGTTGAGTATTTTTAAGTTTTCATTAAAAGATTTCATTTTATAAAAGCTGTAGAAAGAAACCCCAGCAAAAAGCAGAAAAATGGTAAGCGTTAAGAGCGTAATTTGAGAGGAAATGGATTTAAGATTTAATCTCATGGTGGTATTTACGATTTTATGGGACTCAAGGTCTAAGGTCAAATAAACCGATAGTGTTCAATAAGTCTCAAGTTTTTCCTAACAACCTTGGTTCTGAATTGGGGATATTTTTTAGTTCGATACTTAGGTTCTTGATGACCTAGAGGTCTTTCAGTGCCCCTCCGCCCGGTGTGGATCCTCCCTGAAAAACCTCTAGGTCATCTTCACATAGACTCGAATGTAAATTCTCTCATGGATACGTCAGATCCTCCCCTTCAAAACATACTAGGTAACTTTATGTGTCTCATAACGAAAATAGGTTAAAGAGATAGGGATAGTACTTACAGAGGGTCGTGTCGGAAGGTAATCTGGCTTGGTCCGCATGAATATGCGGCAGATTACCTGAGACGCGAGGCGCACTTTTTCGCAGGAAAAAAGTGACGCCGTACCCGAGGAAAGTACTATCCCTATCTCTTGAAGATATAAGTTAGTTTGTAGCCATTTTAAGAACCCTACGATTTCTTGACAAAATAAGTGAATTTGATACTTGTTGGAAGAATTTACCGAGGAGATCATGTATGGCAGTTCCAAAATATAAAACTTCAAAGAGTCGCCGCAACAAAAGAAGAACACACCAAAAATTGAAAAAAGCTCATTTTGACTCTTGTCCTAAATGTCATGAGGCTTGTCTACGCCATCATATATGCGCTTCATGTGGATATTATAAAGGTACTGAAGTTCTTTCCGTAGAAGAAATCTAAATGCTTTTTGTCTTTCCAGGTCAAGGTTCTCAAAGTGTGGGTATGGGAAGAGATCTTTACAATAATTTTAAACTTGCTCAAACGACCTTCGAAGAGGCAAGTGATACACTTAGCTTAAACTTCAAAAAACTATGTTTCGAAGAGTCTCAAGAAGAACTTAAAAAAACAGCCAATACACAACCTGCACTTCTTACAGTCTCTATTTCTTTTTTAAGAGTTTTAAATTCTGAGTCTCATCTGAAACCAAAAATTGTGGCGGGTCACAGTTTGGGTGAATATTCTGCACTTGTTTGTAATGGAGCTTTAAGTTTTCATGATGCTTTAAGGCTTGTGAGAAAACGAGGAGAGGCTATGCAAGAAGCAGTTCCGGAAGGTGTGGGTGGTATGGTTGCGGTTCTCGGTTTAAGTGCCTCTGAGATCCAAAAAATGTGTGAAGAGACTTCAAGGAAAAACTATATTGTTTCTGCGGCTAATTTTAATGAACCTTCCCAAACCGTTTTATCAGGCCATAAAGAAGCTGTTGAAGAAGTAGGGCGTAAAGCTCAAGAAAGAGGTGCCAAAAGAGTAATACCCCTTAAAGTTTCTGCTCCTTTCCACTGTAGTTTGATGGAATCCGTAGCTTGTACGATGGAGGAAGCCCTAGAGAATACTCCCATTTCAAAATTTGAAATTCCTTATATTGCTAATTTTGATGGAAAACTGCATCAAAACTATGAAGAGGTGAAAGAGCTTCTCGTTAAACAAATTTGTCATTCAGTTCGCTGGGTGGAATGTATGGAGGAAGCCCTGAAACAGGGTGAGACTGAAGGCTTTGAAATAGGTTCCGGTTCTGTTTTGACAGGACTTATGAGAAAAATACAAAAAGACTTTTCTATGAAATCCATCTATGATGTGAAGTCATTAAAGGAGATACTATGAATCTCGATCTGAAAAATAAAGTAGCTCTCATCACTGGAGGAACTCGAGGGATTGGATGTGCTATTGCTAAGTCACTTGCTAGAGAGGGTGTACTTCCACTTTTAGCTTATTCATCCAACAAAAACGCGGCCGAAAAAGCTTTGGAAGAACTTGAAGCCCTCTATGGGAAAGCACACATTTTTCAGTGCGATGTGAGTTCCCAAAAAGATGTTGATAAAAGTATAGAGGCACTTCTTAAAGAGTTTAGTCACATTGATATTCTTATTAATAATGCAGGTGTTACTAAAGATAATCTTCTTTTAAGAATGAAAGAAGAAGAGTGGGATCATGTTATCGATGTGAATCTTAAGGGAGCCTATTTGTGTTCTCAGAAAGTTTTAAAATCTATGCTTAAACAAAGGTGGGGGCGTATTATTAATATTGCTTCTGTTGTGGCAGAGATGGGCAATGCAGGGCAAGTCAATTATGCAGCTTCTAAGGGTGGGCTTCTTAGCTTTACAAAATCACTGGCTCGTGAGATCGCAAGTCGCAATATTACAGTGAATGCTTTAACACCTGGGTTTATTGAGACAGATATGACAGCTGGCTTGCCAGAAAATATGAAAGCGGCTATGTTGAAAAATATTCCTGTGGCGAGATTGGGTAGCCCAGAAGAAGTGGGGGATCTTGTTTGCTTTTTGGTATCGGAAAAAGCCGCTTACATTACAGGGCAAGTTATTGGTATTAACGGCGGTTTATATATGTAGCAAGTGAGGAATTTGTATTTGTCATTGCGAGGCAAAGCCGAAGCAATCCCCTAGAATTCTTGTAAGAATTCTAGGAGATCACCACGGTTCATTTTATGAACCTCGTGATGACAGAGAATAAGGGAGGATTTATGTCAGCAGAAATTGCAGAAAAAATAAAAAAGCTTATTGTAGAACAGCTGGGTGTTGAGGCAGAAAAAGTAAAACTGGAAGCTTCATTTACAGATGATCTTGGAGCTGATTCTTTAGATGTCGTTGAACTTGTGATGGCCTTAGAGGAAGAGTTTAATATTGAAATTCCAGATGAAGATGCTGAAAAAACTCGAACTGTAGGGGATGTTGTTAAGTACATTTCAAGCAAAAAGTGAGTCGCGTGACAATCCAAAAAAGAGTTGTTGTAACAGGAATGGGTGCTGTTACACCACTTGGCTTAACTATTAAAGATACATGGAATGCTTTAATACAAGGCCATAGTGGTGTTTCTCTTATTTCTCGTTTTGATACACAAGATTTCCCCTGTAAGATAGCTGCTGAAATCAAAAATTATAACCCAGACCTCTACTTTACAAAACAAGAAGCAAGACGTCTTGAGCGGTTTTCTCAATTTGCAGTTGTTGCAGCCAGAGAAGCTTTACAAGATAGTGGACTCGAACTTTCAGAAGAAGAAAAACTGAAAACAGGTGTGATTGTAGGTGTGGGCATGGGGGGAGTTGAAGTTGTTGAAAATGCCGTACTTACTTTAAAAGAAAAGGGTGTGCGGCGTCTTTCACCTTTAGTGATTCCACTGATGATTCCTAATCTTGCTGCAGGGCATGTATCTATTCAACTGGGTTTAAAAGGGCCTAATGTGTGTACGACAACAGCGTGTGCCGCTGGAAGTCATGCTATAGGTGATGCTTTTAAACATATTCAGGATGGACGTGCTCTTATGATGTTAGCTGGGGGTGCTGAATCTGTGATTTCACCCCTAGGAATTGGTGCTTTTTGTGCCTGCAAAGCGCTTTCAACAAGAAATGATGCACCCGAAAGAGCAAGCAGACCTTTTGATGAAGAGCGTGATGGTTTTGTAATGGGTGAAGGATCTGGCATTTTAGTTTTAGAAGAACTCGATCACGCCCAAAAAAGAAAAGCAAACATTTATGCTGAGATTGTAGGGTATGGACTTAACTCAGATGCCTATCATATTACAAATCCATCAGAAGGGGGCGAAGGAGCAGCGCGATGTATGGAAATGGCTCTTTCTGACGCACGTCTTTCAAAAGAAGATATTGGATATGTGAACGCACATGGTACTTCCACCAAAGCTGGAGATATCGCTGAAAGCTCGGCACTTAAAACAGTTTTTAAAGATCAGGCCAAAAATCTTTGTGTTAGTTCCACAAAATCAATGACCGGCCATTTATTGGGAGCATCTGGTGGAGTCGAGGCAATTTTTTCAGTACTGGCACTTAAAAATTCGAAGTTGCCCCCAACCATCAATCTTGAAAATCAAGATAAAGAATGCGATCTTAACTATATTCCTAATGAAACTATCGAAAAGAATGTAAATTTTGTTCTTTCAAACTCGTTTGGTTTTGGTGGCACAAATGCCAGTTTAATTTTTAAAAAGATATGAAAAATATTTACATTGCTTCCGATCATAGAGGTGTAGAGCTTAAGAAAGCCCTTCTCAAAAAATTTCCTGAGTTAGAGGATTTGGGAGCTCATAATGGAGAAGAACCTGTCGATTACCCTGATTTCGCCCACAAGTTAGCTCATAAAATAGAACACAATAAAAAGGCTCGAGGCATCCTTCTCTGTCACACAGGTATTGGAATGTCCATTGCAGCTAATAAACTCAGAGGCATTCGTGCAGCATTAGTTACTAACAACACTATGGCGGAGATGAGTCGTAAGCATAATGATGCTAATGTTTTAGTTGTGCCAGGGGGTATTTTAAAACAAGAAGAAGTTTTTTCTATGGTTGAAAAATGGCTTCATACAGATTTTGAAGCAGGTCGCCATGAAAGAAGAGTTTT
Organism: Deltaproteobacteria bacterium; assembly: GCA_016186995.1. Lineage (GTDB taxonomy): Bacteria > Bdellovibrionota > JACOXK01 > JACOXK01 > JACOXK01 > JACPKQ01. The sequence goes on from JACPKQ010000007.1 coordinate 149,585, forward strand.
AAAAATAAAATCTCTTGAATCTGGTTTAAGCGATATTTTTTCAACTGATCCAGAAATAGCCCAAGCTGTTTTTAATGAAATTAAACGCCAAGAATATAAACTTGAAATGATTGCAAGTGAGAATTTTGTAAGCCGGGAAGTGATGTGGGCACAAGGTACAGTGCTTACAAATAAATATGCTGAAGGGTACCCTCATAAAAGATATTACGGTGGATGTGAAAACGTAGATGTTGTTGAAGATCTTGCCATTCAAAGAGTGAAGAAAATATTTGGAGCAGATGCTGCCAATGTACAACCCCACTCAGGTTCTCAGGCCAATATGGCTTCTTACATGGCTTTACTTGAAACAGGCGATACTATTTTGGGAATGGATCTTTCTCATGGTGGACATTTAACACATGGAAGCCCCGTTAATTTTTCTGGCAGGCTTTTTAAAGTTGTTTCTTATGGGGTGAGTCCACAAGATCAACGTATTGATTTTAATGATGTAAGGCACAAAGCTTTAGCTCACAAACCAAAACTTATTATTGCAGGGGCGAGTGCTTATCCACGAACGATTGATTTTAAAAAATTTAGAGAAATTGCAGATGAAATAGGAGCTTTTCTTCTTGTTGATATGGCTCACATTGCTGGGCTTGTAGCGGCAGGCTTACACCCCAGTCCTGTGCCGCATTCTCACATTGTAACTTCTACAACACACAAAACACTTCGAGGTCCTCGAGGTGGTTTTATTCTTATGAAAGAAGAATTTGCTAAAAAAATTAATAGTCGTATCTTTCCGGGCATTCAGGGTGGCCCCCTCATGCATGTTATTGCTGCAAAAGCTATTGCTTTTAAAGAGGCACTCACTCCAGAGTTTAAGGAATATCAAAAGCAGGTTATTAAGAATGCGCAAGCCTTGGCGGAAGGGCTTAAAACAAAAGGGTATAAGCTTGTTTCAGGCGGCACTGATAATCACCTTGTTTTGGTAGACCTCACCAACAAAAATATAACAGGAAAAGAGGCAGAAGAGCGACTAGACAAGGCGGGTATTACTGTTAATAAAAATACAATTCCTTTTGAAACCCAAAGTCCTTTTGTTACAAGCGGTATTCGGATTGGAGTTCCTGCCATTACGACAAGGGGTATGAAAGAGGATGAAATCTTGAAAATAGTTGATTTTATTGATATAAGCCTCCGAAGCCCAGAGGTGGCTCCCAAAATTAAGGAAGAAGTTTTTGATCTTTGTAAACAATTTCCTCTGTATCCTCACCTTCTGGGTTGGTTGCCTAAGTAGAAATCTTAGAACCAGGAGTGATTCCATATGAAATGCCCATTCTGTTTATTTCAAGATTCAAAAGTTATCGATTCTCGTCTTGGAGAAGATGGTACAATGACTCGTCGCAGACGAGAATGTATTCAGTGTCATAAAAGATTTACAACTTATGAAAAAGTTGAAATGGTTCTTCCCTTTGTTGTTAAAAAAGATGGGCGCCGCGAAGCAGTTGATTTAGATAAGATTCGAGCTGGTATCCGAAAAGCCTGTGAAAAAAGACCTATTTCTTCAGACCAAATTGAAAATATTATAAATTCTATTCAAAGAAAACTTTATGAAAGTGGAGAAAAGGAAATTGTATCAAGTCGTATTGGTGAATATGTTATGGTTGCCCTCAAAGATTTAGATGAAGTGGCTTATGTTCGTTTTGCTTCTGTGTATCGTCAGTTTAAAGATATTTCCCAATTTATGAAAGAACTTAAAGTTTTAAAAAAAACAAATAGGAAAACAATATGAATCGTATACACGAAGCCATTATGCAGAAAGCGCTCGAACTTGCGGTAAAAGCGCAAGGAAAAACACAAACAAATCCGCTTGTGGGAGCTGTGCTTGTTAAAGATAATATCATTATCGGTAAGGGTTTTCATTCAGCTTTTGGAGCACCTCATGCAGAGGTAGAGGCCATAGGCGACGCTCAAAAAAAAGGTTTTAGTGTTCAAGGGAGTTCTCTCTATGTAACGCTTGAGCCTTGTGTTCATTTTGGAAAAACTCCACCGTGTACAGAACTTATTTTAAATTCGGGTATTTCAGAGGTTTTTATTGGAATGACGGATCCAGACCCAAAAGTAAAAGGGCTTGGGCTAAACATTCTTAAGGAAAATAAAATAAAAGTTGAAGTGGGTGTTTTAGAAAAGGAGTGTCAGAAGTTAAACCAGTTTTATATTAAGCACAGGGAAACTGGGCTTCCTTATGTCATTCTTAAAGTGGCAGCTACTTTAGATGGAAAAATTGCCGATTCTCATGGAGGCTCACGATGGATTACAGGAGATGGAGCACGCTGTTATGTTCATAAAATACGAAGTCGTATGGATGCAATTTTAGTGGGTATCAATACGGTGATCAAAGACAATCCACAACTGACTGTAAGACTTCCAGGTGTGAGTGCAAAACCTTTAAGAATTGTTTTGGATTCTCACCTAAGAATTCCTCTTGATTCAAAAATTCTTAACGATGCATCAGTTTCAAGAACCATGATTATTATGTCCTCCTGTCATTCCGGCAAGAGCGGGGATCTATCATCTAAGATTGATGAGATCAGAAAAAAAGGAGCTCAGGTTCTTCCTTCTGCTTCTTGCCATTCCCGCGATCTTAAAATTGCTTTAAAGCCTCTTCTTCAAAGTTTAAGTAAAGATGGTGTTATGTCTCTTATGGTTGAAGGAGGAGCAGAAACGAATGCTTCATTTTTAAAAGAAGGGCTTGTAGATCAAATTGATTATTTCTTTGCCCCACGTATTTTAGGGGCTGAAGGCTTAAATTCTATTGCTTCTTTAGGGATTGATAATATTCAAAAAGCTCTCTCATTTAAAGATTATAAGTTTGAAAGGGTTGGAAATGACCTTCTTTTTGAGGGGACTCTCTAATGTTTTCTGGAATCATTACATCTTTAGCCGTGATTGATGAAGTCATAAAACAATCTTCTTCTCTCACACTTCATTGTACATGGAAAAAACCACTTATAGGTGTAGAAGAAGGAGAAAGTTTAAGTCTGAACGGTATTTGTTTAACAGTCACAAAAGTCATGTCATTCCAGCCCGAAGCTCTTGGCATGACCCCTGTCATTCCCGCATCAGATGAAAGCACCAGCGGGAATCTAGATAGCGCAGCCACTTTTTTTGAAGTCGATGTTTCAATAGAAACTTTAGAGAAGACAACAGCCAAGAATTGGAAGAATGGGGATCTCTTAAATGTTGAAAGAGCTCTTAAATATTCTGATGTGGTTGGAGGACATCTTGTCAGTGGCCATATTGATGGAGTTGGAAAAGTTTCTGAAATTTCTGTCATCCCAGCGAACCCCTCTGTCATTCCAGCGCAGGCTGGAATCCAGTCCCAATTCACAAAAATGACTCTTTCTCTTCCAAAAGCCTTTATGAAGCATATTGTTTCGAAAGGCTCTCTTGCAGTGGATGGTGTGAGTCTCACTATCAATAAAGTTTTAGAAAAAGAAGTAGAACTTATGTTTGTTCCCTTTACGTTACAAAACACAAACTTGGGAACAAAACAAAAAGGCGATTTAGTAAACGTTGAGCTTGATATGATTGGAAAGTATGTTGCAAAACATCTGGAGGATATTGCTATAGTGCAGTCATTGCGAGGAGTCGAAGACGACGCGGCAATCCCATCGCGGTAGCGATGAGATCACCACGGGTTTTCTGTTAGTCCCCTCCCTTGATGGGAGGGGATAGGAATTAAAATGTATACAAGCGTAGAAAAAGCAATAGAAGATATCAAAAACGGAAAGATGGTTCTTTTGGTTGATGATGAAGACCGAGAGAATGAAGCTGATCTTGTTTTTGCCGCTCAATTTGCAACGTCTCACTATATTAATTTTATGATTCGAGAAGGGCGTGGGCTTGTGTGTTTAGCGCTTGAAGAAAAATATGTTCAAAGATTAAACCTTCCTATGATGACAGAAAAAAATAATGCGCGTTTAGCCACTGCTTTTACAGTTTCTATTGATGCTAAACAAGGTATTTCTACAGGTATTTCAGCAAAGGATAGATCTTTAACCATACAAAAAGTGATGGATGAAAACTCCACTTCAGGAGATTTTGTTGTTCCTGGGCATATTTTTCCACTTCGCGCTCAAAAAGGTGGAGTTCTTGTTCGCTCAGGCCATACCGAAGGTTCTATTGATTTAACTCGTTTAGCGGGGCTTAAAGCAGGAGCCGTTATTTGTGAGGTCATCAATGATGATGGAGAAATGGCAAGGTGTAGTGATATTATAAAATTTTCTAAGAAACATAATATTCGTATTGTGACGATTGCTGATATTATTTCTTATCGTCTCCAACATGAAAGGTTTGTTCATAGAGTAACCCAAGCCAAACTTCCTACACATTTAGATGAAAGTACAACGCAAGATTTCAAAATTTATTTGTTCCAAAATGAAATTGATCATTGTTCTCATGTTGCTCTTGTAAAAGGACGTATTGAAAAAGAAAAGCCAACCCTTGTGCGTGTGCATTCTGAATGTTTAACAGGAGATGTTTTTGAATCTCAAAGATGCGATTGCGGTGAGCAATTGAGAGAAAGTATACGAATGATTTCAAAGGAAGGAAAAGGAGTTTTGCTTTATTTAAGACAGGAAGGAAGGGGTATTGGCATCATCAATAAAATTAAGGCTTATCACCTTCAAGATGTAGAAAATGTTGATACAGTTCAAGCTAACGAAAAATTAGGGTTACCCGCTGATTTAAGACATTATGGCATTGGTGCTCAGATTCTAGCAAGTTTAGGGGTGGGTAAGATGAAGCTTCTTACCAATAACCCTAAAAAAATTATTGGCCTTGAGGCTTATGGTTTAGAGATGGTTGAAAGAGTCGCCATTGAAATTCCTCCCCACAAAGAAAATCGTAAGTATTTAAAAACGAAAAAAGAAAAAATGGATCATTTATTAAAATTAGTATGATCCGGGCGCCATCCTCTCCCTTGATGGGAGAGGACAAAGGAGAGGGTGAGAAGAAAAGTGAAGTTTGCAATTATCGTTTCAAAATTTAATGAATCTCTTACACAAAAATTGTGTGATGGTGCCAAAGAAGTATTTTTAAAAAATAATGTTTCAGAAGATAATATTGATGTGTTTAGAGTGCCTGGTTCTTTCGAAATACCTCTTATGGCTCAAAACTTAGCACGTACAAAGAAATACGTTGGGCTTGTTGCGATTGGAATTATTATTAAAGGTGAGACAGATCATTATCAACATGTGACGGAAGGGGCAGTCTCAGGTATTTTAAAAGTTTCTTTAGAGAATAACATTCCGATTGGTAACTGTGTTCTTGCGTGCCACACATGGGCGCAAGCAGAAGCAAGATGCTCATTGTCATCTTCAGGCCCTGCCGGGGGATCCAGAATTAACCGAGGGTGTGAGGCTGCAGAAGCGGTTTTAGAAATGGTGGAACTGAATCCTCCTCTCCCTTGATGGGAGAGGACAAAGGAGAGGGTGATAGAGTGGTGTTTATTTATGGGATATAGAAGAAAGGCTCGTGAAATGGCACTTCAGATTCTTTTTCAAGGAGAGTATTTTCCTGAAGCAAATCTTAAAGAGAATGAAAAACATTTTCTTTTCTCTTTCCCTGTACAAAAGGAAATTGAACTTTTTGGTTCAAAGCTTTATGAAGGGGTTTGTGAACATTTAGAAGACATTGATCTTCTGCTCCAAAAGTATTCTGAACATTGGAAGCTTTATCGTATGTCCCCCATTGATAGGAATATTTTACGTATTGCTCTTTTTGAAATGGTTTATCTTAAGGATATTCCAGCCAGTGTTTCTATTGATGAGGCTATCGAAATTGCAAAACACTACGGCACCGAAGACTCGGGAGCTTTTGTAAATGGTATTCTCGACAAAATCTTGAAAAAAGAAATTCAAAAAAATATAGTTTCTAAAACTGCTTAAAAAGCTATTCCTCGACACCAGGAAAGTATTCCACAAACTTTACTTCGATGTCTGGAAGCGTATCAACAATTTCAACAGTAAAATCAGGAAAGTGATCTACAATCTGCCACTCGCCGCAGGAGTTGGTAAAATTTTCTCTCACTTTTACTTTTAGATCGGAAAATGTATCAACAACTCTTATTTTTATGTCTCCAAAATTTCTTACAAATCTTACTTTTCCTTGTAGAGGAATGCCTTTTACTTTACAGTCTTTTATTTTTTCTGAATTCCTGTCATCCCCACCTGAAGCCGCAGGCACAAGCCCGGATCCAGCAAGAAAAAGCGCAAAAAGAAAAACAACAACACCTTTCTTCATAACGATACCTCTCGGCGTCGCTCTAGCACTTTACTCCTCAAAGCTTCGAGCTACGGCCTAGTTTGTCTTCAAAAGCAACGCCGATCACGGCGTAGCCTTTGGTGAAGACGGACCAAGATTGCCAAGGATTATAAATAAAATACTTTATCTGTAAAGCTTTAATAACAGAAGGGAGTTGCGATGAGCATGTGTGATGTTATCCACATGTTTATGCAACTTAGGTTCTTGAAATGGCAGTGTCTTTCGCTTCATGGCTCGCTGTAGTTGTTCCACGCGGACTTTCTGTCATCCCTGGGTTCAGGTCCCCGCCTGCGCGGGGATAAACTCCGGCAGGGATCCAGTATTCTATTTTTTATGAATTTTGGGCTGCGCTTTACTTCCGCTTCAGACACTGACCATTTCCTCACATAAACTCGAGTATTCATGAGATGAACAAACCACAATGTACACATGCAACAGGAGATGTGCGTGGGAGATTATAAATACAAAGTGTTTGGTATAAGCGTCCCAGAGTCGCTTACAGCTCATCGCAACTTTCTAACAGGCTGTCCTATAATAGCTTTCACTCCTTAATTTTATTTATTTGATTGAGATTCTTTTTTTGTCTCTTTCTTTTCAGTTTTAGGTGTTTCTTTTGTGGAATCTGTTTGTGAGGTGTCTTTAGATTCTGGCTTTTTAGAAGTAGAGTAAAGGTCTTTGTACCACCCGCCACCTTTTAAGAGAAAGCTACTTTCTGAAATAAGCTTTATTAAAGTGCCAAAGCATTCTTCGCACTTATTAAGAGGTTTATCTGAGATTTTTTGAATTATTTCAAAAACCTTTTTACACTTTTTACACTGATATTCATATATAGGCATAGCGCGCTTTTTATCACAGTTTTAAATTTGAATCAATTTCTAGAATGACACTTTATTTAAGAGATAGGGATAGTTCTTATCGAGGGTCGTGTCGGAAGGTAATCTGGCTTGGTCTGCATAGTATATGCAGCAGATTACCTGTAGAGGCGAGGTCCAGGCTTTTATGAATCATTTTTTAGTTTCACAAAAATGATTCATAAAAAAGATAATTCCCGGAGTTAAGCTGTTCTTTTCTAATAAAAAAAGTGATGCCGTGCCCGAGGGAAGTACTATTCCTATCTCTGTAATGAAGAACCAAGGTTGTCATTCAATGAGGGATTGCTTTCTTTTCGCGTGATTGTTACATGTGAAAGAGTGGAAATAAAAATCACCTCAGAGCCTATTGATCAAATCAAAGCAGGCGCTCTTGTTTCTGACATTTACGCAAGAGACTTTCCTTTGAAAGGTCACCTAGGCATGCTCGATTGGAGATTGTATGGTTTCTTTTCTCATCTTTTAGAAGATGCAAAACTGACTGGAAGGCTCAGAGAAACGTATCTTATTCCATCGCAAAACAAAACACGCACTCAATATTTTTTATTGGCAGGTTTAGGAAGTAAAACAAGACTTACAGAAAAAAAAGTAAGCTCTGTTGTGCCTCATGTTTTAAAAACTTTACGGCGAATGAAAGTACAAGAGTTTGTTCTTGTACCCTTGGGATGGCAAGTGCTTGGGTTTAATCGTGCTTTCAAACTTTTTATGCAAGAGCTTCATAAAAATGAACCTTTGTTTCCTTCTTTTTTCTTTAAAAAAATGATTGTTTACATTCCACCAGAGGCCAAAAAATCTCGAACCCACGTTTCAAAAATGCTTCCCTTCATTCAAAAGAGAATGTCCCATGTTTGAAAGTTTAACTGAAAAGCTTTCAGGTATTTTTGATAAAGTTCGTTCACGTGGCATTATCACCGAAGAAAATATTGAAGGCTCTTTAAGAGATATTCGCCTTTCTCTGCTTGAAGCCGATGTTCATTATAAAGTGGCAGGCGAGCTTATTCAAAAAATAAAAGAAAAAGCATTGGGTGAAAAAGTTTTAAAAAGTCTTACTCCTGGGCAAGTTTTTACAAAAATTGTTCAAGATGAACTTGCAGTTATTATGGGTGAAGAAGCACAAGAACTTTCTTTTAAAGCAACACCCCCAGCAGTTATTTTAATGGTTGGGTTGCAAGGTTCTGGAAAAACAATAACGTGTATAAAACTTGCGTGTTTTATCCAAAAAAATTTTAAAAAAAAGGTTTATCTTGTGCCAGCTGATATGAGTAGGCCTGCAGCTATCGATCAACTTAAAACTTTGGCCAAACAAAATGACCTTTCCTGTTACGATACAAGGCTCAAAGACAAACCTTTAAAAGTTGTAAAAAGAGCTTTAGGTGAGGCTTCCAAAAGAGGAGATGATGCTGTTCTTATTGATACAGCAGGAAGACTTCACATTGATGAAGTTCTCATGAATGAACTTTTAGACGTTAAGAAAAAAACAAATCCTGTTGAAATTTTACTCGTTGTTGATTCGATGATGGGTAACGATGCTGTTCCCATGTCAACTCAGTTTCATGAAAAGCTAGGTTTGACGGGCGTTATACTTACGAAACTAGATGGAGATGCAAGGGGTGGTGCTGCCCTTTCTATAATGCATGTGACAGGTATTCCTATTAAATTTGTTGGATTAGGGGAAAAATCACAAGATTTTGAGGTTTTTGATCCACAACGCATGGCTTCCCGTATTTTAGATAAGGGTGATGTGGTGGGATTGGTTGAAAAAGCGCAGGCCGTATTTGAAGAGGAAGAAATCGAAGATTTAAGTACAAATTTGTTTAAAAACGACTTTACATTAGTTGATTTTTTAAAACAGTTAAGAATGCTTAAAAAAATGGGACCACTTCAAGGAATCCTTAAAATGATCCCTCAAATGGGCACAATCTCAAAATCTCTCTTGCAAAAACCGCAAGAAAATCATATGAAGAGGGTCGAAGCGATTATTTTATCGATGACGCCTGGAGAAAGAAAGAATTACAAAATTTTAAATGGCTCAAGACGTCTTCGTATTGCAGAAGGAAGCGGAACCTCTATTATGGAAGTGAATCGTCTTCTTAAGCAGTTTATAAACGCAAGAAAGATGATGAAAAACATGAAGAAATTTGGTAAATTACCTATTTAGAGGAGGATTTATGGCAGTTGTTATTAGGTTAGCTCGACACGGAAAAAAGAAACAGCCTTTCTACCGATTGGTAGTGGCTGATCAAAGATTTCCAAGAGATGGTCGTTACATCGACATTCTTGGCTATTATAACCCCCGTGGAGAAAAAGAAACCGTTCATTTGGAAAAAGAAAAGATCGAAGAATGGTTAAAAAAAGGAGCAAAACCTACCTTAAGAGTTCGTGATGTTTTAAAACTTGGCATAAGTGCATAAGCATTTAATAGAGAGTTAAAGCAGGTTACATTCGGGAGGCGAACGTGGGAAACGAACATGAAATGAGAGAGCTCATTGAATATGTTGCCAAAGCTCTTGTAGATTTTCCTGACAAGGTCGAAGTAACAGAAGTTGTGGGTGAGCAAACAACTGTTATTGAACTTAAGGTGGCTAAAGAAGATTTGGGTAAAGTCATTGGTAAGCAAGGTCGAACAGCTCGTGCTTTACGCATAATACTCAATGCAACTTCAACAAAGCTTAAGAAACGCTCCGTTTTAGAAATTATTGAATGAAATTTGAAGTTATTACGCTTTTCCCAGGGTTTTTTACCTCTGCTCTGGACCAATCTATTTTAAAAAAAGCTCAAAATAAAGCTTTAATCGAGATCTATATCCATGACTTGCGTCCTTTTGGATTAGGTCCTCATAAGGTGTGTGATGATGTGCCTTATGGTGGTGGAGGGGGAATGCTGATGTGTGTTGAGCCTCTTGTAAAAGCCTTAGAAAGCATTCCTAAAGTTCCCCAAAAACGCATTATTTTACTCACCCCACAAGGAGAAAAACTCACCCAAAAGAAACTTAAAGTTTTAAGTGAATATGATCAACTTATTATCGTGTGTGGGCGTTACCATGGGGTTGATGAAAGATTTAAAGCTTACATAGATGAAGAAATTTCTATTGGCGATTATGTTATTAATGGTGGAGAAACAGCAAGTCTTGTTCTTATTGAAGGAGTGACGCGGCTTATTCCAGGGGTTTTGGGTCATGAAGGGTCTCTTACACAAGAAACATTTGAACATGATCTTCTGGGTTACCCACAGTATACACGCCCTCCAGTTTTTGCTGGACAAAAGGTTCCAGGTATTTTAGTGTCAGGCGATCACAAAGCAATTTCTCAATGGAGGAAGAAGAAGGCGCTTCACATAACAAGAAAAAAGCGGCCTGATTTGTTGGATGAGTTAGACCATGAACAAGATTAGCGATTATATTAGAAGTAAAAAAACAGATAAGAAATTTCCTGCTTTTCGTTCTGGAGATACTATCCGTGTTGGTGTTTCCATTAAAGAAGGGGGAAAAGAACGTGTTCAAGATTTTGAAGGGCTTGTTGTAAGAATTAAAAAAGGTCCACAGGCAAGTTTCACTGTAAGAAAAGTTGCTTTTGGTGTTGGGGTTGAAAGAACCTTTCCTTTTGATTGTCCTTCTGTTCAAAGAATTGAACTTCTTAAAGAGGGTAAGGTCAGACGTTCAAGACTTTACTACATGAGAGATCGCACGGGTAAAGGAACACGTATCGAGGAGAAAGGTAAAGGGCTTAATAATAATGAAGATGGACAAGATGTTGAAGCCGCAGAAAATGAAGAAGTAGAAGTTACTGAAAAGAAAGAAGCCACCTCCCATGCTCAAGCCGTCTCTTCTTGAGCTAGATCTTCTAAAAATGAATTCAAATATTATTGGTGTTGATGAAGTGGGCCGCGGTTGTCTTGCAGGCCCGGTTGTTTCAGCAGCAATCAGTTTTCATGATTGGTCAGAAATTAAAGGTATTCAAGACTCTAAAAAAGTTTCCAAGAAAAAAAGAGAAGCACTTATTCCATTGATTCAAAGTAAAGCTCATGTAGGAATAGGGGTTATAGAACCTCAAGAAATTGATTGTATCAATATTCTTCAAGCTTCTCTTCTTTCTATGAAAAAAGCTATTTTAAACCTTATATCTTCTTCTGTCATTGCGAGTGCAACGAAGCAACGCAATCGCGATAGCGATGAGATCACCACGGTCGCTAGGCTCCCTCGTGATTATACCCTTCAGGGTGGAAAAATCACACCTTACATCCTCATTGATGGACACCTTACTTTAGATATAGAATTTCCCCAAAAACCCATTATTGGTGGGGATGGCTCTTGTTACTCTATTGCGGCCGCATCCATTATTGCAAAGGTTTACAGAGATCGTCTTATGGAAAGCTATGCGAAAACTTACCCGGGTTATGATTTTGAAAACAATGTTGGTTATGGTACGCAAAAACATCGCGATGCAATTGAGGTGAATGGTGTTACTCCCATTCACAGAAAAACCTTTAGAGGGGTTCGAGAGTTTGTATAATAAAAAAATAGGAAATGAAGGCGAGGAAGTTGCTCTTTATTATCTAGAAAAGAAGAGTTTTAAAATTATTGAAAAAAACTATTCCGTCAAAGTAGGAGAGATCGATATTATTGCTTCAAAAAATAATGTGCTTCATTTTATTGAGGTTAAAACAAGAGTGAACGATCATTTCGGTGCACCTTACAATGCTATTACACATTCTAAAATAAAAAAGATTTCTAGAGCTGCACGATGTTTTTTGTTATCCTATTCTCATAACTTTTCTGCTTATCAATTTGATGTTATAAGCTTGGTCAAAGATAAAAGTTATAAAGTACATTTTATAGAAAATGCTTTTGATGTTTCGGACTTCTATTCTTTATGAAACAACCTTTTTATATTAAAAATCTTCTTTTTCATTGTGATCCTGAGTGGGCACACAACAGTGCTCTTTTTTATTTTCGTTTTTTAAAAAAAACTCCTTTTTGTGAAGGGTATTTTAAAAAAAAATATTTTTTTACAAGTAAGAGAATTCATCAAAATATTTTGGGTTTAGAATTTAAAAACCCACTAGGTTTAGCTGCAGGTTTTGATAAAAATGGAAAGGTAGATTCTTTCTTGGGAGCACTGGGTTTTGGCTTTTATGAGTTAGGAACCGTCACTCTTAAAGCCCAATCGGGGTTTTTAGGCAAGAGAATCCATCGTTTTCCAGAAGTTAAAGCTTTGGTCAATCGAATGGGGTTTCCTAATGAAGGAGTGGATGTTGTAAGATCTCGCCTTGAAGCTCGTTTTCACGATGTGCCTAGGGGGATGAGTCTTGGAAAAAATGCCACAACCCTTGTAGACAGAGCATCTTTAGAATATGCAGCTCTTTTGGCAAAAAGTTTTTCGTTTTCTGATTATTTTGCCATTAATATTAGTTCACCTAACACCCCTGAATTAACGAAACTGCAAGGAAAAGAGTTTTTAAGTAGACTTCTTTCCGATATTGATCAGGCAAACCAAACCATGGCTGATAAATATGGCGTTTCAAAAAAACCTGTTTTTATAAAAATCTCTCCTGATTTATCAGATGAAAATTTAAAAGAACTCATAGCCTTGATTAAAGACCGATCTCAATATGGTGTTATTGCAACAAATACAACAAATAATAGAAAATATTTTTCAAGTATGATGCCAGAGCAAGGTGGCTTGAGTGGAGAACCTTTGAAAGAACTTTCAACACACATGATTCGAAAAGTTTATGAGTTAACTGAGGGTAAGATTCCAATTATAGGGTGTGGAGGTATTTTTACGGTTGAAGACGCAATTGAAAAGATAAAAGCAGGAGCGAGTCTTTTACAGATTTATACAAGTTTTGTTTATTACGGGCCTTCTCTGGTAAGACAATTAAGTGAGGGCATCGATCAGTACTTAAGATTCCACGGGATCCATCATATTTCTGAATTACATGCTTCTTGATTCTCTAGGATCTTAGTGCTATACCGGGATTACAGTTATGAGCTCATTTGAAAGTGGGGCAAACCCACTTTTTTTTTGGTTGTGAAAATATTCAAGATTTTTTATGAGAGAAAAAACCGATAGTGAAAAGAAGATAGAGCACGCTATTTTACCCTTACTTGAAGAGGGTGGTTATGAGCTTGTTCAGCTTTTGTTTTTTAAGTCCCCGCAAAACTGGGTATTAAGAATTTTGGTGGATCGAGAGGGGGGTATTACTATTGATGAATGTGTCAGATTAGCTAAAGAAATGAAGCACATCATCTCAGTAGAGGAGATCCGAGAGCTCAATCGAGAGAATCTTATTTTTGAGGTTTCTTCCCCAGGGGTTGAGCGTCCATTGACAAAAGAACAAGATTTTGCCAAATTTGCGGGGCGAAAAGTAAGAATAAAAACAATATCTTCCGTAAATGATTCAGATCCACAGAGAAAGAATTTCACGGGTGCTTTAGAAGGTTTTTCACAAGGGAATATTCATCTTAAGCTTGATGATCAAAGTAAAGTTCTTATTCCTTTTCAAAAGGTAGATAAAGCCCATCTTGTTTACGAAGGAGTTTTTAAAAAGAAAAAATAAGGTTATGCGGAGGAATTATGGAAGGGGCAAACTTAGCAAAAATTATTGATCAAGTGGGAAAAGAAAAGGGCATTGATAAAAGTGTTATCATTGAAGCTCTTGAAGCCGCTATGATCACAGCAGCTAAAAAAAAGCTTGGTATTGAACATGATATTGAAGCGCAATTTAATGAAGAGATAGGAGAGGTGGAGCTCTTTGAATTTAAAACAGTAGCTAAAGAAGTCAAAGATCCAGTCACACAAATTAGTTTAGAAAAAGCTTTAGAACTAGATCCAGATACACAAGAGGGTGACAGTTTGGGTGTGAAGATGGATACAACAGGTTTAGGTCGCATTGCGGCGCAAACTGCAAAACAAGTTATTATTCAAAAAGTTCGAGATGCAGAAAAGGGAATTATTTATAGTGAATTTATTGATCGAAAAGGTGAGGTGATCAGTGGTATTGTCCGACGTGTCGAAAAGGGTGGTGTTATTGTCGATTTAGGCAGAACAGAGGGTTACATTCCTCATAAAGAGATGATGCCTTCAGAGCATTTCAGAGCTGGAGATCGTGTACAATGTCTACTTCTCGATGTTTTAAAAGATACCCCAGGTTTTCAACTCATTCTTTCAAGAGCTCATCCTAAACTTTTAGTGAAACTTTTTGAAATGGAAGTTCCAGAAGTCAATGACGGTATTGTTGAGATTAAATCTGCAGCCAGGGAGCCAGGTTCAAGAGCTAAAATATCTGTTTATTCTAAAGATAGTGATGTTGATCCTGTTGGAGCCTGTGTTGGAATGAGAGGGTCTCGAGTACAAAACGTTGTTCGTGAACTTCGTGGAGAAAAGATTGATATTGTTCCTTTTAGTCCTGATCCTACAACTTTTGTGTGCAGTGCTTTGGCGCCTGCTCAAATTTCTAAAGTTTTGGTTGATGAAAAAAATAAATCCATGGAAATTATTGTTGCCGATGACCAACTTGCTTTAGCCATTGGTAAAAGAGGCCAAAATGTAAGACTTGCTTCTGAGCTTTCAGGTTGGCGTATTGATATTATGAGTGAATCTAAATCTGTTGCTGAAAAAGCAATCGCTTTGAAACGTTTGCAAGCTGTTGACGGTATTAGTGAGACGGTTGCTATAACATGCTACCATCATGGTATTACAAAACCCGAAGATCTTGTTCGTGTTCCAGCTCAAGATATTTCAAAAATTACTGGTTATGACGAAGGAAAATCACAAGAGTTGCTTGATAAAGTGAAAGCATGGTTAAAGGATCATAGCAGTTCTGAAATTACTATTGAGAAAGAAAAGAAAGAGGAGCTGCCCAAAAAAGAAGAAGCCCAAAAAGAATCCTCCTTAGAGGAATCTCAAGGTAAGGAAGTACAAAAGTAAATGGTTACTATTCAAAAACTTGCAAAAGATATTGGTATTCCAGCACAGGCTCTTTTAGAACGACTTCTCGGTATGGGGTTTCAGCTTGATAATATTGAATCTGTTTTAACTCAAGAGCAGGAAACGAAAGCTCGCACTGAAGTAGATCCAGCAACTTTAACCGAACAGCGAGTCAATCGAAAAATTATACGACGTCGTCGAAGAGAGGATATTCCTCGAGAAGAAGTCCAAGTTCAACCAGAAAAGAAAACTTTAGAGGATGAAGTAAAAGCCTCTCAAGAAAGAAAAAAACAAGCCCTTTCAGAGCAAAAAAAAATAGATCCTAAAAAAGCAGCCGAAGATCTTTTTAAAAAGAAGGAAGAAATTCCTCAAGAAGAAAAATCTGTTAAGCCTCAGGAAGAGGTTCCCGCTCCCGAAGTTGTTTCTGTTTTAGAAAAAGAGAAAGCTAAAGATTTTAAACCTGTTTCTAAGGTGAAAAGATCTCAGAAAGTTCAAGAAATCAAGGCTTCTGAAGTGCGACTTGAAGATTTTAAGAGAAAAGTAAAAGTTTTTTTTCCAAGAGAACGAAAAGTTGTTAATATTCGAACTCCAAAAAAGACACAAATCACAACACCTAAAGCAACCAAAAGAGTTATTAAAGTTGATGAAAGTATGACGGTAGGTCAGCTTGCTTCTGAACTTAAAGTTAAAACAAGTGATCTTATTACAAAGCTTATGAAGCAAGGCATGATGCTCACAGTGAACGACCCACTTGATTTTGATACGATCAGTCTTATTGCTTCCGAATATGGGCATGAAGTACAAAATATAGCTTTTAAAGAAGAAGAAGTTATTAAAAAAGTAGAAGATAAAGCAGAAGAACTTCAACCTCGCCCACCTGTTGTTACCATTATGGGCCATGTTGACCATGGAAAAACAACCCTTCTTGATGTCGTGAGACAATCTCATGTCGCTCAAGGTGAGGCTGGGGGTATTACACAACATATTGGTGCTTATCAGGTTGAAATAAAAGGGAAGAAAATTACTTTTATTGATACACCAGGTCATGCTGCTTTTGCTGCTATGAGAAGCCGTGGGGCTCAAGTGACCGATATTGTTGTTCTTGTTGTGGCTGCTGACGATGGCATTATGCCGCAAACAAAAGAAGCTCGGGCCCATGCAAAGGCTGCGGGAGTTCCCATCATTGTTGCTATTAACAAAATTGATAAACCTGGGGCTAAAATTGAAAATATTAAAAAACAACTGACAGAACTTGAGCTTGTTCCAGAAGAATGGGGTGGAACGACGCTGGTTGCTCTTGTTTCTGCGGTAAAAAAACAAGGTATTCAAGAATTACTTGAGATGATTCTTCTTCAAGCAGAAATGCTTGAGCTTAAATCTAATCCAGACAAAAAAGCAGAAGGAGTTGTACTTGAATCAAGATTAGATCCTAAGAAGGGTTCCATTGTGACTCTTCTTATTTATGGGGGTACTCTACGAGCTTCTGATTATGTTGTGGCAGGAAATTGTTTTGGAAAAATTAGAAGTATGAAGAGCGATGCTGGAAAAACTCTTAAAGTAGCACCACCTTCCACACCCGTAGAAATTTTAGGTTTGTCAGGTTCGCCAGAAGCTGGGGAAGAGTTTCATGCTGTAGAAGATGCAAGTAAAGCAAAAGAGCTTATTGATTACAGAATTCAAAAAGAAAAAGAAGAAAGTCTTAAGAAGGGTACGAGAAAAGCTTTAGAAGATTTACTGAGTCAAAAAGCTCAAGGAGAAGCTAAAGAATTAAGACTTATTATTAAAGCAGATGTTCGAGGTTCTCTTGAGGCGTTAACACAGTCTATTGAAAAACTTGAGGCTGAAAATGTAAAGGTTGAAATTATTCAAAGTATGGTAGGGGGTATTAATGAAAATGATGTTCATCTTGCTATGGCTTCGAATGCAATGATTATAGGATTTCATGTTCGCCCCGAAGGGCAAGCTCGTCGCTTGGCCGAAGAAAAAGGTGTTCTCATTAAAACCTACAGAATTATTTATGAAGTTTTAGATGATATTAAAGGATTTATGGAAGGGCTCTTAGAGCCAGCTTACGAAGAAGAGTTTATAGGTCGAGCCGAAGTTCGTAATGTTTTTAATGTTTCTAAGGTTGGAACAATCGCAGGGTGTCATGTGACAGAGGGAATGATTAAGCGTGGATCCAAAATAAGACTTTTGCGTGAAAACGTTATTATTCATGAAGGTAAGTTGCAAAACCTTAAGAGATTTAAAGATGATGCGAGAGAAGTACAATCAGGTTATGAATGTGGAATGAATATTGAAAACTTTAATGACATTAAAGTAGGAGATATCATAGAAGCCTTTGATCTTAAGGAAGTTAAAGTAGCTTTGAAACCTATAAAAGAAAAAATCCCCGCCGAATCTTCTTAAGAAGAGGTTTGTTAAAATGAAAAGTATTAGAACCCGTCGAATTGCCGACCAAATTCGGGCTGAACTTGCTCACCTTCTTTTAAGAGAAATTAAAGATCCTCGTATTGGTTTAGTGACCATTACTCAAGTGAAACTGACACCTGATTTAAAACTAGCTCGTATTTATTTTGCAAATTGTAACAATGCTCTCACTGATAAAAATGCTGCTTTAGCTGGATTAAAAAGCGCAACAGGTTTTGTCAAAAGAATGCTAGGCAAGAATCTTAATTTAAGGTACATTCCTAATATAGAATTTTACTATGATGATTCTTTTGAATACGAAGAGCATATTGAAGACATCATCAAAAAAACGAAAGAACCTTGAACCGTGTTTGAACAAGAACTTGAACGTGCAGTTAAAAAAATAAAAGAATCGGTATCTTTCCTTTTAACGTGCCATGTGGGCCCTGATGCTGATGCCTTAGGTTCAGTCCTTGCCATGGGTCTTGCTCTTAAAGAAATAGGTAAAAATGTTGACTGGTATAATCAAGATGGATCTCCTTCTTCTTTAAGTTTTCTACCTTATGTTCATCAAGTTAAAAATTCTTTAGAGTTATCTAAAAATTATGATGTTGTTATCACTGGCGATTCAGGAGATATAGAACGTCTTGGTAAGAAATTTTTAGGGTATAAAAATTATAAATGTCTGATTAATGTTGATCATCATCTTACAAACACTGAGTTTGGAGATATTAATGTTATTGATATCAATGCTCCAAGCACGGGCGCTGTTATGTTAGAAATTATAAAAAAGCTTCCCGTTAAAGTAACCGCTGACATTGCTAAAGCAGTGTATGTAACACTTGTAACCGATACAGGTTCTTTTCAATATCGAAACACAACAAAAGAAGCATTTGAGTTGGCAGGTGAAATGGTGGGTTTAGGAGCGAATCCAGGAGATATTTCCGAAGAACTTTATTTTAGTTTTCCCCCAGCCAAAGTTTTGTTGCTTAAAAGGGTGTTAGATACCTTAGAATTTGCTCTTGATCAAAGATATGCGTCCATTGTCTTACATGAAAAAGATTTAAAAGAAGTGAATGCTTCCAGAGAGGTCGCAGAAGATTTTATTGATCTTCCTCGTTCTATTAAACCTGTGCGAGTTGCTGCTTTTTTTAAAGAAATTTCTAAAAATAAATATAAATTAAGCTTAAGATCTAAGAACAAAGATGTTGATGTGAGTAAAATTTGTGGCTACTTTGGCGGAGGGGGACATTATTCTGCCTCTGGATGCACTTTAGAGGGGTCACTCGATAAAGTAAAAAAAGAAGTTTTCGAACAAGTTCAAAAAGCTCTCATCCCTAAAAAATGATAAATGGAGTCTTGAATATTAATAAACCAAAAGACATAACGTCTTTTGGTGTTGTGTCTTCTTTAAAAAAGAAACTTAATGTTAAAAAAATAGGTCATGCAGGAACATTAGACCCTATGGCAACGGGGGTTTTACTTGTGTGTTTAGGCGAGGCAACAAAGCTTGTTCCTTATTTAATGGACTTAAAAAAAGAATATGGTGCACTCATGAAATTGGGTGAAGAAACAACAACCGAAGATCGAACAGGTGTTGTCACAAAAACACAGGATTATTTTCGCCTTACAGAGACAGATATAAGAAAAGTTTTTCGTGTGTTTAGAGGAGAAAGTGAACAACGTCCCCCTTTATTTTCAGCCCTTAAGTATAAGGGGAAACCTCTTTATAAATATGCGCGCGATGGGATAGAGATATCACCCAGTACTCGAAAAATTACAGTTTATAAGCTTGAAATTTTAGATATTTCTCTTCCTTTTGTTCGGTTTCGTGTGGAATGTTCAAAAGGAACTTATATTCGTTCTCTTTGTCGTGATATAGGAAACGTTTTAGGTGTTGGAGCTCACCTTTTTGAGCTTGAAAGAACAAGTATAGGGACTTTCCATGTTGATAAATCCATTTCTTTAGAAGATATAGAAAATAAAAAAATCCAAGTTTATGGAATGAACGAAGCCTTGGAGCATATTTCTAATGTATCTATAAAAAAAGAAAGTATTCAAAAGATTTTAAATGGTATTCACCCCAAAAAAGAAGATTTAAAATTAAGTGGTATCCCGCGTTTTAAAGAGGGTGGTCTTGTAAAGCTTGTTTCGGGAGAAGATAAGGTTTTAGCTATGGCACGTGTTCAAAAAGGGCCTATTTTTCAACTTTTACGTGTTTTTCCTGTATCTTTCTAACTTTACAGGGGTGTTTGTGTGTGTTAGAACTTCGAGTGTAAAAAAAAGGAGAAAAAAGTGTTGGAAAAGACTCATGTAGAAAAAACCATCAAAGAGTATGGTCGCGGTCGAAAGGATACTGGTTCACCAGAAGTCCAAATTGCTTTGTTAACAGACAAAATCCAAAAGCTTACTGATCATGTAGGTTCTCATACGAAAGATTTTTCGTCTCGGCGTGGGCTGCTAGGTTTAGTCAGCCAAAGAAGACAATTGTTAAGTTATTTGCGTCGTAGTAATGAAGGACGATATGTTGATGTTGTTAAGAAATTAGGATTGCGAAAATAAGCCGAGGTAAATCATGAAAAATCAAGTTACTTGTGAATTTGGGGGGAGACCCCTGGTTATTGAAACAGGGCATTTAGCAAAACAAGCTAATGGTTCTGTTCTTGTGAAATATGGAGAAACAGTTGTTCTTGTAACAGCAGTTGCTTCAAAAGTGAAAAAGGAAGGTATCGATTTCTTTCCTTTAACTGTAGATTATCAAGAAAAATTTTATGCAGCAGGAAAAATTCCTGGTGGTTTTTTTAAAAGAGAGGGACGTCCTACTACAGATGCTACCTTATCAGCTCGTCTCATTGATCGTCCTTTAAGACCTTCTTTTGCTGAAGGTTATGTAAATGAAACCCAAGTGATAGCTACTGTTCTTTCAGTGGATCAACAAAATGATCCTGACATAGCAGCTCTTATTGGTGCTTCTGCAGCATTAGAAGTTTCTGATATTCCTTTTTTAGAAGCCATTGCAGGAGTCA
The DNA here is from genome assembly GCA_016186995.1 of Deltaproteobacteria bacterium. GTDB lineage: Bacteria > Bdellovibrionota > JACOXK01 > JACOXK01 > JACOXK01 > JACPKQ01. The sequence goes on from JACPKQ010000007.1 coordinate 170,123, forward strand.
AAGTGGGTTATGTGAATGGAGAGTTTGTTGTTAATCCAACCCCAGAACAATTTAAAGAAAGTGAACTGAATCTATTAGTTGCTGGAAATCGTAACGCCATTCTTATGGTAGAAGGATCAGCCAAAGAACTGCCTGAAGAAAAAATTGTGGAAGCTTTGATGTTAGCCCATAAATCTATTAAGCCAGTTTTAGATATTCAAGAAGCGCTTAAGAAAAAAGTGGGAAAAACAAAATTTAAATTTGAAAAATTTGAAGAAGATAAAGCTATTCGTGAAAAAATTAAAAAAAGTGCTTTAGATGACATTAAGAAAGCTTATGAAATATCTGAAAAATACGAAAGATACGAAGCCATTGACCAAGCTAAAAAGAAAGTGCTTGAAAAAATGACAGAGGGATTAGAGGAAGATGAACTTGAAAGAGTCAAATCATGTGCTTCCTATTCTTTTGGGACTGTTAAAGAAGAATATATTCGAGGGATTACTCTTAAGGGCAACCGAATTGGTAAAAGAAAATTTGATGAGGTGAGATCTATTACTTCTGAAGTGGGCGTGCTTCCAAGAACCCACGGTTCTTCTTTATTTACAAGAGGAGAAACACAAGCTCTTGTCACAGTAACTTTAGGAACAGGAGACGATGAGCAAATGATTGATTCCATTCATGGGCAATCTTCAGAAAGATTTATGCTTCATTATAATTTTCCTCCTTTTTCAGTGGGTGAGGTTGGCTTTATGAGAGGCCCTGGACGAAGAGAAATTGGTCATGGCACTTTAGCTAAACGAGCATTAGAAGCTGTGTTACCTACTCCAGAAGAGTGTCCTTATACATTACGCATTGTTTCTGAAATTTTAGAATCCAATGGTTCCTCTTCAATGGCAAGCGTGTGTGGTGGTTCTTTAGCGTTGATGGATGCTGGTATTCCTATTAAGGCTCCTGTTGCAGGCATTGCGATGGGTCTTATTAAAGAAGGAAAAGATGTTGCTATTCTTTCTGATATTTTAGGTGATGAAGATCATTTTGGAGATATGGATTTTAAAGTCACAGGAACTGAAAAAGGTGTGACTGCAGTTCAGATGGATATTAAAATTTCAGGTATTTCTAAAGAACTTATGGAAAAAGCTTTAGAACAAGCGCGTGTGGGAAGGATTCATATTCTTCAAAAAATGGCAGAAGCTTTAGAAGTACCCCGTACGGATCTTTCTAAACATGCACCTAAAATTACAATCATTCAGGTGAAACCTTCACAAGTAGGCCTTATTATTGGAAAAGGTGGTTCTACTATTAAAGATATTATTGCCACAACAGGGGTTAAGATAGACATCAATGATGATGGAGTTGTGTGTGTGGTTTCTCCAGATGCAGAAGCCTCTTTAAAAGCTCAAGAGATGATTCACAAACTTGTTGAAGAAGTTGAAATTGGGAAAATTTATAAAGGAAAAATAGTTAAGATTGTTGATTTCGGTGCTTTCGTCGATATTTTGCCTCAGGTTTCAGGGCTTGTGCATATCTCTGAGATTGACCACAAACGAATTAACAGCGTTACAGATGTTTTTAAAGTGGGTGATGAAATTGAGGTAAAATGTATTGGAAAAACACCTGACGGTAAAGTAAAGTTAAGTAGAAAAGCATTGTTAGAGAAACCAACTTCTCAATAAATGAATTCAAAATACTTTATTTTGATTTTATTTGCCTTACTTTTATTTCCAAAAGTAAGGGCTGACATTTATGATTTTGAGAAGTTTCCACATCAATCCATTATTCGACATGCCTCTTTTCAACATCACATTCCTGAAGCTCTTATTCGGGCTCTTATTAAAGTAGAGTCTAATTTTAATGAGAGTGCTGTCTCACAAGTAGGGGCACAAGGGCTTATGCAAATCATGCCTCAAACAGCCCTTGAGTTAGGAGTTGATAATCCTTTCAATCCAAGACAAAATATTTTAGCAGGAACACGGTATTTTAGGGATCTTCTCAATCAGTTTGAAGGTAATTTAGAAAAGGCTTTGGCAGCGTATAATGCAGGGCCTGATGCGGTAGAAAAGTTTGAAGGGGTTCCGCCTTTTAAAGAGACAAAAAAATTTATTAAACTTGTTCTCCATTATTACAAGAAGTACAGTCATTTTTAGTGAATATGAAAAACATTCCAAATATGCTTACCCTTTTAAGATTGTTCTTGAGCCTGGTTGTTATGGTTTTTTTAAGAAATGATGAACAGATTCATTATGAAATTGCTTGTTCCATTGTTATTTTAGCTGGAATCACTGATTATTTAGATGGTTTTTTCGCGCGAAGGTATCACGTTGTCAGTGCTTTAGGAAAATTTTTGGATCCCCTTGTAGATAAAATTTTTGTTTTAACAGCCCTTATTATGCTTGTATGGTTACACCGAATTGCACCTGAAATTGTCATTCTTCTCATTGCTCGCGAGGTTTTAGTTACAGGTATAAGGGCTATAGCAAGCTCTGAAGGGCTTGTGATAGCTGCAGGTCGCTCAGGGAAAATAAAAACAGTTTTACAAATGGTTGGCGTGGGTGCTCTCATTTTAGATGATATTTATTTTGGTTTAGATACTCATATTGTAGGTATTGTTTGCATTGGTATCTCTCTTTATTTTTCAATTATTTCCGCTATCGAATATATTTCTGCTTATCTTCAAGTAAGAGTTTCTCATACTTAATTCAATGTTATTTTTCTAAAAACCAGCGGGCGAGTTTGATTCTTTTGTCATTATAAGGCGCATAGCGAAGTTTCAGGTCAAACCAAAAAGTGTTTTTGAGAATAGATTTTTTATGAGAGAATGTTTCAAAACTAAATTTTCCGTGATAACTGCCCATACCACTACTTCCAATGCCACCAAATGGCAGATTTGAATTAGAAACATGCATAACGCAATCGTTAATGCAGCCACCACCGAATGAAACACGTGAAAGAATTTTGTCTTGGTTCTCTTTATTGTTTGAAAAGAAATACAAAGCTAAGGGTTTAGGATGTCGATTGATACTTTCTATAACTTCTTCTAAATTTCTATAGGTTAAAATCGGAAACAAGGGACCAAATATTTCTTCCTGCATCATGCGATCGTTCCAAGAAACAGAATCAAAAAGTGTGGGAGAAATATAAAGATTTTTTTCATCTGTTTTTCCACCAAAAATGGTTTTTGTTTTATCAATAAGCGCATTGAGACGATCAAAATGTTTTTTATTAATAATGCGACCTAGGTTTTCACTTTTTTCTGGGTTTTCTCCGTAAAATGAAAGAATATGTTCTTTCATTTTTTCAACAAAATCTTTTTTAATAGATTCATGAACGTAAAGATAATCAGGAGCAACACAGGTTTGCCCTGCATTAAAAAACTTGCCCCAAGTAATTCTTTTGGCAGAAATGTTAATATTTGCATCTTGATCTACAATGCAAGGGCTTTTACCCCCTAATTCTAAACAAACAGGGGTTAAGTGTTCAGCCGCTTCTTTCATAACGATTTTTCCAATGTTTGTACTTCCTGTGAAAAAGATAAAATCAAAGTGTTGTTTAAGAAGCTTTTGGCATTCTTCTACACCACCTTTAACTACAAAAATGTATTCATGTCTGAAATGGGCATTAATAAGTTGTGTGATAACTTCTTCTGTGTGTGAAGCCATTTCTGAGGGTTTGATAACAACGCAGTTTCCGGCGGCTAGTGCTCCTATCAATGGAGAAATGGTGAGTTGAAAGGGATAATTCCAAGGGGCTATAATTAAAACAACACCCAGTGGTTCATAATAAATTTTTGATCTAGCTGGAAAAAGAGTAAGGGGTGAATCGACCCTTTGTGCTTTTGTCCATTTTTTTAAGTTTTTAATTACTTTATGAATTTCTTCATAAATGACACCCAACTCACTTGCATAGGCTTCAAATTTTGGCTTATGAAGATCTTTTTCTAAAGCTTCTAAAATAAGAGATTCATTTTCTTTAATAATGCTTTTAAGTTTTTTAAGTTGTTTTAAACGAAAGGAAACATCTTTTGTTTTTCCTTGAAGAAAAAAGGTCTTTTGAGCTTGAAAGATCTTTTCCATGTCTTAAGAGCTAGTCTAAAATACCATGATTTACAATTAAGATTTCAAAGTATAGAACAAAGCTTATGACAAATATCTCTGCTAATAACAAAGCTATTAAAGAACTTTTAAGCAAAGCTAAAACAATTGCTGTTGTGGGGTTATCACCCGATCCGGATAAACCTAGTTTTGAGGTAGCACGTTATCTTAAAGAACAAGGTTATAAAATTGTTCCTGTTCGTCCAGATGAACAAGAAGTATTGGGTGAAAAAGCCTATGCTTCTTTAAAAGATATCCCCTTTCCGGTCGATATTGTGGATGTTTTTCGAAGACCTGAGCACATGCCAGTTGTTGTCGATGAAGCCATTCCTCTTAAGCCTAAAGCCATTTGGATGCAGTTGGGTATTGAACATCAAGAGGCTGCTCGTAAGGCTTCTAAAGCTGGCATTCAAGTTATTGAAGACCGTTGCATTTTGATTGAACATAAGAAACATTTCTAGCATGGATGAGATCGTTATTTCTTTAGTTCTTTTTTTGTGTTTGGGCTTTGTTTTTTTCTTTTTAAAAAAGAATAAGAAAAAAAGAGGAGAAACAAAAAAAAGCCTTCAAACAGCGCTCTTTAAAACAAATTCTGCTTGGCATCCATTTAAAAATTTTTTTAGTAAAAAAAATTTATCTCAGGAAGATCTTGAATCCATTGAGGAACTACTCATTACAAGTGATGTGGGTATTGCAACATCTCACAAGATTCTTGAAAAATTAAAAAATAAATTATCTCGCAATGATGATATTAAAGAAAATTTAAAAAACTCTCTGGAAGAAATTATGGGTCAAGTGAATCATCGTTTTTCCGATATAAAAGAATCTTGTATTTTTCTTATTATTGGTGTGAATGGGGTTGGTAAGACGACAACCATTGCAAAACTAACACAGTATTTATTAAATCTCCAAAAAAAAACTTTTTTAGTGGCAGGTGATACTTTTCGAGCAGCTGCCATAGAGCAACTTGAAAGCTGGGCACAAAGACTGGAGGTTCCTCTTTTTA
>JACPKQ010000008.1 GCA_016186995.1 Deltaproteobacteria bacterium
CCTACCAACTAGCTGATGGGCCGCGGGCTCATCCCCAAGCGATAGCTTTCGTGAAGAGGCCATCCTTTGACCTCGAGGTCCGAAGACCCTGTGGTCTTATGTGGTATTAGCCCGCCTTTCGGCAGGTTGTCCCACTCTTGAGGGCAGATTACCCACGTGTTACGCACCCGTGCGCCACTTTACTCATTTCCGAAGAAACTTTCTCGTTCGACTTGCATGTTTGAAGCACGCCGCCAGCGTTCGTTCTGAGCCAGGATCAAACTCTCCAATTGAAAATTTGTGTAGGCCAACGCTGACCTACATACTGGCTAATCACCGAACTCTTGGAAATCAACTTAAATAATCCAAAGGAATTTGGATTGTTATGTGCTGATATGTGCTATTTAGTTTTCAAAGACCCATCTCTTTAAAGTTTGAGAGCCAGACTTCCTCGATAATAACTTTCTGAATTATATGAGTGACGTTTCTCTGTCAACAAAGAAAAACAAAAAACTTACTCATTCTTCCAATCTGCTAAAAAAATATTGGTTTCACCCTGAAGTTCTGCATTTCGGTTAGAAGCAAAAACAAGCTTTTTTCCATCTCTTGTAAACATCGGGAAACCATCAAAAGATGGAGAGAATGTTATTTGTTCTAAGCCACTCCCGTCAATATTAATTATGAATAAATCAAAATTTCTCCCCTTTGGATCCTTGTGGTTTGATGAAAAAATGATCCGTTTATCGTCAGGATGGAAAAAAGGGGCAAAATTAGCCCCTGTTAAGTTCGTTACTTGTTTTTTATTGGAACCATCGCGATCCATCACAAAAATGTGCAAGTTCATCGGACGAATTTTATTTTCTTTTAAAAGGTTTTTATAATCAGTTATTTCCTCTTGAGTTTGAGGATGGTAAGCACGATACACAATCATTTTTCCGTCAAAAGAAAAGAAAGCGCCCCCATCGTATCCCAGCTCATGCGTCAGTTTTTTTACATTTTTTCCATCTAGATCCATTGTATAAATATTAAGATCTCCGTCTCGAATGCTTGTAAAAACAAGACTTGTTCCATCTGGAGAAAGCGTTGCTTCAGCATCATATCCAGGAGTTTCTGTAAGCCTCTCCACACTTTTTCCATCTAGATCAGCAGAAAAAATATCATAATCATCTAAAGGCCACACGTAGCCTTTTGTAAAATCGGGTTTAGGCGGGCATTCTGAGCTTACAAGATGAGTTGAAGAATAAATAATTCTTTCTTCATTTTTCAAAAAATAGGAACAGGTCGTTCTACCTTGTCCTGTACTCACCATTTTTTTATGGGTTCCGTCAAGTTTCATTGTATAAATTTGATCGCACTTTCTACCTTCACGTGTAGATTGAAAAATAAGTTTTTTTTCATCATATGAAAAATAAGCTTCAGCATTCTCTCCACCAAATGTAAGCTGTTTAAGTCTTTTGAAATGTTTTTCTTCTGGAAAAACTATTTTTTTTTCAAAGGCTCTATTTTTAAAGTAAATAATGCTTGCAACAGCAAAGATAAGTGCAAGCGCTAGAAAACCAATCTTTTTCATATACGAGAAAATTAGATAATTCTAAACTAAAAGGCAAGTTTATTGTGAACACTACCCTTATTTTAGAGATTTAAGCCGAGAAAGACTCTCCGCAACTGCAACTACCTGTTGAATTAGGGTTTTTGAAACGAAACCCACTTTGCATAAGATCTTCAACATAATCAATTTCAGTTCCTTTAATAAAAAGGGCTGTTTTAGGATCTAAAAAAATCTTAATACCATAAAACTCTAAAACTTTATCTTTCTCAGATGGTTTTTCTTCGATATCCATTTTATATTGATAACCAGCACACCCTCCACCCAACACTTTAATGCGCAGGCCATAGCCTTGTTTATTTTGTTTTTCTAACATAGACTTTACCTGCTTGGCTGCATTTTGTGTGAATGTTACAGGAGTTTGTTCCGTCATGAATCACCTCTTTAAAGTTGAGTTTAAGCTATCAAATAACACCCTTCAAATCAAGAACTCACAAGAACTTCAAAAATCGAAAGAAGGTAGAAGCTTTTAAAGCTTGAAAATATCCTCTAAAATGGTTTAAAACAAAGAATCATGGAGGCAAATATGAAAACTTTCATTTTAATCATTTTCTTAAATATCGCCGTTTTTGGCTGTACACAAAAAAATAAAACTGAAACAACAGCGCTTCCCTCGCAACTGACAACACAGACTGAGTCACAAGAAGGAGAAAAAGCACCTTATGAAATAAAAGGGGAAACTGTTTCAGTGAATAACCAGTACTGCGCTGTATCTCACTCAAAAATGGAAAAAGAAGATTTAGGAAAATGGACAAATACAGTTGAATACAAAGGAGATAACCCACAATTTAAAGGTAAAAAATTAGTTTTCAATCAATGCTGTGGTGGCTGTATTCAAAGATTTCCACAAATGTGGAGTGACGAGCAAGATCAAATTATGCAATTTCATGGGTTAGAATAAAACAGGAGAACAAGGTGAGCCAATTTGAAATTATACAAAAAGAAATAGGCCCTATGGAAAACTTTGTTTACCTCATTGGAGATAAACAAACAAAAAAGGCCGCTATTGTAGATCCGGGGTGGGATGCAGAAGCTATTTCAAAAATGGCTCATGATGCAGGATATAGCATTACAGATATTCTTGTTTCACACACCCATTTTGATCACGTCAATGCTTTAGGGGATCTTCTTAAAAAATTAGACGCCACAGTTCATGTTCATAAGTCTGAGGCTCCTTATTTAAAAAGTGCCCAAGGAAATATTAAACCTTCTGAAAGTGGAGATGTTTTGGAACTTGGAAGTACAAAGATAAGATTTATTCACACCCCAGGACACACACCTGGCTCACAATGTTTTCATGTGGATGACAACCTCATTTCAGGAGATACCCTTTTTATTAACGGCTGCGGAAGGTGCGATTTACCGGGCGGAAATCCAGAAGAGATGTATGAGAGTCTTCACAATAAACTGATGAAATTAAAAGATACAACAACCCTTTACCCAGGGCATAATTATGCCGCAACAAAAACCTCAACAATATCGAAAGAAAAAGAAAACAACCCTTTCATGCTTAAAGAATCACTCGAAGATTTTCTACGATTAAGAATGGGCCTCTAGAAAAGGAAGATTTACACGTTTACAAGAAATATGAGTTGTCTCTGTTTTAATAACAAGCTTGTCTTGAGTTTCTCTCCAATCATATTTTATAAAACCAAGTGCAATGTTTTTTTGAAGCCCTAACGAATAAGCAGTGCTTGTTATCCACCCCACCCTTTGGTCGTCTTTAAAAATTTCATCTCCGTGATTGGGAAGTTGTTTACCCTCTAAAATAAAACCCACAACAAGTTTATTCACATGCCCACGGTATTTTATTTTAGCTATGGTTTCCTGCCCTGTATAACACTGCTTGTCGTAGTGAACCGCGTCTTCAAAACCCTTCAACTCTAAGGGTATTGTTTTTTCCCCAACTTCGTTGGGATATTGAGAAAGGCCAGCCTCTATTCGAAGCATATCAAAAACCTTAAAACCTATGGGTTCTGCCCCCTCTCTTAAAACTTCTAAATAAACGTCATGGGTTTTTTCTTTGGGAACAAGAACATCAAAACCTTGAAACCGTGATCGAGGAACTTTGGCAACATGACACGTGTGAAAGGAAACATGATTGTAATTTTTAAGCACCTCGAGTTTGACCCATTTTTTTAAAAGGTGAGAAGAATTCTTTCCTTGAAAATGGAAAATATCCCAATCCTGTGACACATCAAAAATTTCTACTTGGTCTGCCACAATGTATTTATTAAAGGTTTTTAAAGTAACCTCTCGATTCATTTCATCTACAATAACTAAAAAATGATTCTCGAACTTTAAAACGATCATGTCAGAAATAAGGAAACCATTATGTGTCAGAAGTGTTGTATGCATTCCTTCTTGAGCTTTAAGACTCATAATTTTATTTGAAGTCATTCGATCTAAAAAATCAGCTACATCTACCCCTTCAAGCCGCAAAACTTTCTTCCAAGGCATTTTTAAAACACCTACACCTTCACACACAGTTTTATACTCTTCTTCCAGGGTTGAATGCACTTCTTTAACTTCACACTCTTGAAACTTCATGATTTTAAAAAACCTTCAATTTTATCGAGCCCTTCTTTTATATGACTGGCTTCCTTCTGGATAAATTTTTCAATATTAAAACTTAAACCTTTATTTTTAATAAAAGAATTTAAAACATTTTCACCTTCATAATCCACAAAGGCAAGCCTTAAGCGAAGTGAGCTTTCATCCTCTAAAAAAGCAACAGAAGGAAGTGTTGCCACGTGTTCTTTTTCCAAAAGATATTGCGAAAGATCCTGTGACTTTAGAATTCCTTTCTTTTTCAAAATATCTTTAAAGGGGGAAAAATCAGGATATTGATAAAAAGCTCCTTGGGGTTCATGAACCAGAATGCCTACTTTTTTTAATCTTTGATAAGCATAATTTTGAATGCGCTTATGAAGTGCTGTACAATTATGAATATATTTTAAAAGTGGTTCATTTTTTAAATCATAGGCCTTTACGGCTGCTAATTGAATAGGTGCCGAAACACAAGAAAAGGTTTCTGTAATAATTTTAAGAATACCTTCCTTAAGCCATGCTAATTCTTTTGGAAAAAGTGCTACCCCCAAACGATATCCGCCGCAAGATCTATCTTTTGAAATGCCTGAAGTAACAATGCTTCCCTCAGGATAAAATTCGGAGATGGAGCAAAAGGTAGCTTCGCTTTTTAGATTCCCGCCTGTGCGCCTTGCGCTAGATGCGGGAATGACAGGGGCAAAAGTGGTTAAAGCATAGATTTCATCTGAAAGAACAATGAGCTTATGTTTTCTAAAGACACAAGAAAGTTCTTCTAATTCTTTTTTTGTATATAAAAGTGCTGTTGGGTTTGAAGGGGACGTTAAAATGATAATTTTTGGATTAAACCCTTTGGCTTGTGCCTTTTTTAAATCTTCTTCTAAAAGATTTTTTGTAATTTTAAACTGCGTTTCAAAATGCGTTTGAAGAGGGATTACTTTTTTGTTGGAAAGCCTTGCCATAGGTGCATAACTCACCCATGAAGGTGCTGGGATGAGAACATCTCCTTCCATCGCAAACAAAATATCAAAAAGCAGTTCTTTACTACCGGGCCCTATAACAATATCTTCTGGTAAGAATTGTTGATTAAAAAAATGTTTGTGAAAAGCGGACACATTTTCTCTTAAACTCAAATCTCCTTGAGAGGGTAAATACTCATTATGATGAGCATTTTCTTTTAAGGCCTCGATTATACTTTTGTGTGGTAAAAAAGGAGACTCTCCGAAGCCAAAATGAATAACTTTTTCGCCCTTTTGTCTTAATTGCCACACCTTTTCATTCATCCACAAAGTAGGTGATTTTTCTAAAGTGCCGAGAATAGAATTGAGCATGTGGGGTCTATTTACTTAAGATGCCCGCAAAGATCAAGCCCCCGTTTCTACTAAAATCTAAAAATAAAAATTTATTTTGTTTTAACTGCTACGGTTAACCCTTCACCTGTAGGAAGGATCGTAGAAAGAAAGCGATCTGATTCTGCTAAAGTTTTATTAAACTTTTGAAGTGCTGTTATTTCTTCTTCGTTTGTTTTGTCTGCAATTTTTCCAAAACCAAAGGTATTATCCCCTAAAATAACACCCCCTATTTTTAAATTTTTTTCTGCCCATTTTAAATAAGCTGGGTAGGATTGTTTATCTGCATCAATAAAAACAAGATCAAAAGGCCCTTCTTTTTCAATTTTAGGAAGGTTTTCTAGAGCCCTCCCCAATAAAATTTTTACCTGCGATTCAAAACCTGCTTTTTTAAAAGATTCTTTGGCAACGGAAGCATGTTTTTCATGATATTCAAAAGTCCACAATCTGCCACCTTGCCCCATACCCCTTAAAATATTCACCCCTGAATAACCACCTAAGGTACCTATCTCAACAGCCTTTTTGGCACCGCACAGTCGAGTTAAAACCTCAATGTGGAGATTATCCATCTTACCCACTTGAATCATGGGTAACCCTTCTTTGTGAGAACGCTCACGAATTTCTTTAAGAACAGAATCTTCAGGTGTAAAAATCTGTTCACAATACTTAACAATTTGAGGGTTTGAACAACCGAAATCTTTTTCCATAATTTTTGTCATAACAAAAAGTGACTTTCTTGACAAAAGAAATATAAAGAGGAAAAGGAAGACTACGTAGTTGATAGGAGACTTTATGAAAAAAGTTTTGTGTTTATTGGTTTTAAGTTTGTTCACATTTTCTATTCCCTATTCAAGCGAGAGAGATACTACCTATCTTGCAGTAGGGCTTCCACTTGAAACGCTGCAAAACGCAAGTTTTGAAAGTCTTCAAGAATATGTTACAGGCAATAATGATGTAAGCGAAGATCTACACCCCTACAAACTTAAGAAAAAAGATGTTTATAAGTATGAAATTATTGAAGTCGCCTACAAAAAAGAAAAATTAAAGGCACTTATTATTAATGTTTATTTTACGACTCCTGCCAAATGGGGAAATGATCTCGTAACACATTCTGCTTATGTTTCGCTTTACAAAGATAAAGAAAACAAATGGCAGGCCCAAATTAAAAACGTTGAAATTATTGGTGATTAATTGAAAAGAAAAATAGGCCTGACTGGAGTTGAAGTAAATGCCATCGGTCTGGGCGCCATGCCCATTTCTATTCAAGGAAGGCCTTCTGAAGAACAAGGCATCAAAGTCATACAGGAAGCAGTTCATGCTGGTGTTAACTTCATAGATACAGCCAATGTTTATTGTTTAGATGACAGCGACATTGGACATAACGAAAGAATTATTTACAAAGCACTCAAAAATATAAATGCACTTCAAAAAGTTTACATTGCAACAAAAGGTGGTTTGATTCGCCCAGAAGGACGTTGGGAATGCAATGCAGAGCCACAGTTTTTAAGAAAATCCTGTGAAAAAAGCCTTCAAGATCTTCATGCAGAAAGCATCTTTCTTTATCAACTTCATGCACCCGATTCTAATATTCCCTTCGAAGATTCTGTAGGAGAACTCACAAAACTCAAAGAAGAAGGAAAAATTGAAAACATTGGGCTTTCAAATGTAAATGCAGAAGAGCTCAATGCCGCTCAAGAAATTGTACGCATTGAATCTGTTCAAAACAGGTGTAATCCAGGGCATCAAAAAGATTTAAAAAATAGTTTTACAGATCTTTGTAAAAAACAAAATGTTACTTACATTGCTTATAGCCCCGTAGGTGGAGGGTTTCATCACAAAGATTTAAGCCACCAAAAACTTTTTCTTGAGCTTTCAAAAAAATATAAAACAAGTTCTTACTGTATTATTCTTGCTTGGCTTCTTTCCAAAGGCGAACACGTTCTTCCAATCCCAGGCGCAAGCCATGTAGAAAGCATCTTAGATAGTATGAAGGCAGCACAAGTAAAACTGGAACAAGAAGATATTCAGAAAATCGATAATCTTTGAGTTATTTAAAATCAAGGCGGCCACCCAGCGCAATTAAACTCATACAGACTTACGTGCTGTCATCCTGAACCCAAAGAGTGAAGGATTTCAGCATTTAACATGTTGGAGTATGCACGCCCGTCATCCTGAGCACGAAGTGCGAAGGATCTCGTGGTTTAGATTACTAATAAGATGACAAATAGCCTATCGTTGTCAGATTTTGTCCAAGAAGTTATAAACTTATTTTTTGACGATAATTTTTTGGCATCGATTTCAACTCTATGACCAGTAGTTATTAAAGGGACGTAAATTATTTACGCTCTAATGAAATTGGATTTTTGAGCTCTTTTTTTTCAGCTTTTTTTAATTTTCTTTGCACTTTCCGAACATCTTCTTCTGCCGGTAGATTTTCGGGTCTTATACCTCTTTCAATTAAAGTTTCCCGCACACTTTGATTATTCGTCATGTGTTCATTAGAGATTTGATGTGCTGTTTTCAATTGATTAGCTTTTGCATTGAAAATAGTAATTTCAGTAGCAAAATCTTTGGCTTTTAAAATAATTGTTGGGGCAAAATCCGCCAACGCTCTGCCTGTTTTTACGTTCCATCTTTTTTTCATTTCAGCAGTTGTATAGCCAAATAGAGCTTGGTCGCCTTTGCTTCGGATAACTCCAAAATTTTTGTCCTTTCCTGTTTTCTCAAAAATAACTCCTGAAAGCTCTTTTTCCGTATCAGCCAGCTTTTTTCGCGCAGAGATTCTCTCGGTCTCTAAGAGACGTTTCTCAATGATTTCTAATTTTCTAGTCTGAACTGCAAAATAAGTTTGCGCAAAAGCAATGGCCTCTTTTCTGGGATCTCCATTTTGAGCAATCAGGTAGCACGCATAGCGGGTGAGCATGAAATCATCAATCGTTTTTGTTGCCCCCTTTGGCATCTGGATCGTTTTCCCGACGTCAGCAAAATGATCAGAAATCGCATGCTCTGAGACTTCACAGGCGGTTTTAGCCTTTGAGATAACATTGACAAAGTTATCCCATTTTTCATAGCCAAGTAAATGCTGTAAATCCCTTGCTAACCAAAACTCCACGCCATTTTCTGTTTTCCTGGCATGAGATTCAAAGTCTTTAGTGAGCGATTGTATAATTGCCGTATTCATGCTGATAATTATCCGTTAAGATTAGTATATGAATTTAAAAAATATCGTCAATAAAGTATTTGCAAGCCAAAAAAAAATTAAAAGGCCTACGCGTATAAAACGCTTGAGGCCCAATCATCAATAATCAAATAAACCACCCACGCTCAGCGACCGACACAAAGGACGGAGCCAAAGTAGTAGCCGCAGCCGTCGCGGTTGTAGCCGCCGACGATATCGCCATAACCATAGAAGCCGTAGGCGAAGTCGGAATCTCTAGGATAGACCGACGAAGACCAAAGATACTCACTACCCGTCGTATCTATGACTTTTAGCACCCCATTGTCCTCCAATGTTTCAAAATCGCTATCTTCATTAGGAAAACCATGTTTTCCATTTAAATCCTTAGGATAGCCTGTTGGTAAGCTCCAAGTTATATTAGAAAGATTTCCTCTGGCTTCTAAGGAGGAGGGATGCGTACAAATATCTTGGGCTTGATAGTGTGTAAATGTTCCATCCAAAATGTCACTGACTAAAAGCCCACTCTTCATATCTTTCCATACTTTTTTACCAGATTCTGTCTTTGTATGAAGATACCAAACAACATCTCCATCTTCAGTTTCAACTTTACATTTATAACCTTGATCAGTTTGTTTTGTTTTTTCAAGATCACAAAGTTCTATTTCTTCTATTTTTTGATCTTCTTGAATAGCTTGGTCTTTTTGGGGCTCACTTTCTTGTGGACTTGTAGTCTCATCTTTAGAAGGTTGATTTACAGAAGAATCGGTGGCTGGTTCATTAACTTGGTTATTACTTTTCTGACCACTACACGAAACAATAAACAGACCCAAAACAAAAAATAACATTAGATTTTTTATATTCACTTTATACCTCCAAAACTGACATTTTTTTACAAAGTGCCCAAAAAGGGCACTTCCTATAACCGTTTTAGCTTCAGATTCTTCAACCAAACGCTTCTTCCATATTACATAGCAATCCCTGTGCCATGCCTTTTGGATTTCAAAAAAAAATCTTTCGCCAGGGAGATGTATCCTAAATTTTAACAAACAAAAAAACATCTGTAACAACCCCAGCTTTTAAGGAGAAAACTCCGATCATCACACATCGCTTTCCACTGAAAAATCAGACTGCGAAATGATGAAGTTCAATCTAAATCAAAGCCTGAGATTCTTCGGCCTTTCAGGTCTCAGAATGACGTGACGGGATGTCGATACCAGCATGACTTACAGCCTATGGATTCCCGCCTCCGCGGGAATGACCAGACTGTTTGTTATCCTAATGAGGACATGCTCGTTGGATAATACATTACATTGTCCTCGCTTGACTTTTTCTCAATATCCTTTTGAAGTAGGAGAAGAAACAATATGAAGAAAGAATATAATTTTAAAAATGCTATTCGAGGAAAGTTCTATCGACCTAAGAAAGTTCAAAAAACTTTAAGGATTGATAAAGACGTTCTTGATTTTTATCAAGAACTAGCAAAAAAAGAAGGAATTCCTTATCAAACATTGATAAATCTAACCCTTCGTAAGTTTTCAGGAGAAGGTGGAGAGCTGGTTATTTCATCTAAGAAAAAGGCTGTTGGAGAACACGGTCGATAATTTTAAATTTTATGAAGCTTGACGAGGTGCTTTGAGAAGTTAACGATACCCATCGCAGGGGGTGTGTGATCTACCCTTTATAAAATTTTTCATGTTTCTCTATTAGTATTTTTTTAATCTTTTCAATAAACTGAATAGCCTCTTTTAAAAGCTCTTCACACTCAGTTTCTGATATCGAACCGGCATAATCATAATCAGTCAAATTTCTCTTTGTTCTGCACTGGTCAAAATAAGCCGCCTCATCTTGGAACTCCCCTTTGTTGTAATGCTTTAAAAACAGAAAAGTATTGGCATGGTGCCCATATCCACTGATTCGAAATCCTTCACAATGAAGCAATGCCGTCACCGTTTGAAGTATGGCATTGTAAATGATTGCAAAGCGCCGATCTGTACTTAAATTTGGAACAGCCGCATCTTCAAGATCTCGACCTACAATGCTAAATAGATCGTAAATCTCTTTTTTATTGGTCTCATGTTTTTTGAGAATCCCTTTATCTAATAAATTCTTTAAACTCATTTTCTTTTCCAATTAAGTAAATTTTTTTGCCTAATGCAACTTGTTTTATAAAATTATCTGATTGGTTAAATTTTTTTAAAAACTCGTCTTCAGAATAGAGATGTGAATTTATCTCTCTGCTTGTTTTCTCTGATATTTTTTGCACAACTACAGAGAGCTTTTTGGCTGGTACTTGACCTATAACCATCAAATCAATGTCACTTTTGGAATTCTCTGTGCCTTTCGCAAATGAGCCAAATATAAAACAAAAACTTATCTTTCCAAGACTCCCAATCTCTTCTCTAATCACATTTCCTACGGCCTCTGTTTTGAGTATGATTTTTTTTAACTCGTTAAAGAGCATAAAATCTTGATTCACCTTAAAATAAACCCTATTCCCAGAGATTTCAGAGGTTAAAAAACCTATGCTTACAAGTTTTTTAATTTCCTGCTGGATTCCTCTGATGGGAATTTCTAAAAGCTTTTCCATCTCTCTTTGATAGAAGGATTTTGTGGGGGACATGACAAACAGCGTTAAGAGCTTCACACGCGTTTTCGATGAGAATAATGTGTTTAATACGGCGCTCATATATGTATATATACTATAGTCAATAGTATATTAAAATAAGTCATCGTCAATAGAAAAACACGTGTAAAGCGAAATTTGTCACTTTTCCAGCACGAGAGCCTTCACGGTCGATAATTTTAAATTTTATGAAGTTTGACGATGCGGTCGGTATCGCCACTTCCAATAAAAAGCCCTGTGGTAATCACAATGCGATCATTCTTTTTTACAAGCCTCATGTTTAAAAGCTTGTCTCGAATAGATTTAAATAGTTTTTTAGATTTTAAAAGATCTGTATAAAGATAGGCTCTTACACCCCATACAAGAGATAAAAGCCTGATGGTTTTTTCTTGGTGAGTAAAAGCAATGATAGGTTGCAGAGGCCTTCCACGAGCAATGAGCTTTGCAGAAGTTCCCTTTTCGGTTAAGCAACAAATAAGCCTCGCCCCCACTTCATGAGCAATTTCACACGCCGCTTTTTCTGTAGCTCGAATTCTTTCACTCTGTCCAAGAATCAAACGATCTATTTTAGATCTTATTGCTTCTTGAGGATCTTGTATATCCTGTGCCTTCTCCGCCTCACAAATAATTTTATGCATCGTAGCAACAGCACGTACCGGATATTTTCCGACGGCTGTTTCTCCAGAAAGCATTAAACAATCAGAACCATCAAAAATAGCATTAGCAACATCTGAAGCTTCTGCACGTGTGGGCCGCGCCTGCTCAATCATAGATTCAAGCATTTGCGTTGCTGTAATAACTGGCTTTAAAGCACGGTTGCATCGCATAATAATTTGTTTTTGAAGACGAGGCACAGCTTCTGTAGAGCTTTCAACGGCAAGATCTCCTCTTGCAACCATGACAGCATCAGAAACTTTGATAATATTATCTAAATCATCAAAGGCTTCTGGCTTTTCAATTTTAGCAACTACACACATATTTTTATTGTGAGGAATTAAATTTTTAAGAACTAAAATATCATGTGCGCTTCTTACAAAAGAAAGAGCAATCATATCCACCCCTTCTTTTAAAGCAAATTTTAAATCTTTTTTATCTTTACCGGTAAGCGCCACAGTTCTACTTTTAATATAAGGTAAATTGACGCCTTTATGTTCTTTAAGGAAACCACCCACTTTAACGCAGCATTTAAGTCGTGTAGAACTTGTGCTTAGAACTTCAAGCTCTATAAGGCCATCATCTAATAAAATAGAATTTCCTCTTTTTAAAAGGTGAGGCAAAGCATGATAAGGAATGGATATTTCACTTTGATCCCCGATTACTTTTCTTGTTGTGATGTAAAGTGTTTGACCTGATTTAAGCCTGACTCCTTTATTTTTAAGATCTCCTACTCGAATTTTAGGACCTTGAAGATCTTGCATAATAGCTACAAACTTTCCAATTTTTTTACTTTGACTTCGAATATTTCGAATTATCTTTTTATATTCTGGATAATCTCCGTGAGAAAAATTAAGGCGGGCAATATCCATGCCTGCTTGAATCAGTTTTGCAATACAAGAGGGTGAAGAAGAAGATGGCCCTATCGTACAAATAATTTTAGCTTTTCGCTTGAGTATCATGTTTGGATTGTAACATAAGACAGCTTTATAGGGTATTCACAACACTTATCAAGATTTGACCACTACGAGGCTCTGCGGAACCCGTTGTTGATAAAATAAAAAGTCGACCATTTTCAGAAACAACAAAAAGTGGAACCGCATCCGGATACATTTTATTAAAGGCAGCAAAGTTAAAATCATCTGTAAGCTTGGTTGTTTTAAGTTGCGCTCCTTTTTCAAATCTTCCTGATAAATAAGAATAACTTATTTTATTTCCAAACAAAATACGCCCACGAAAATGCGTTTTTATTTTTTCCTTTGATTCCTGAGGAAGGCGTTCAGGGGGTAATTGATAAATATCGGCAGGGCCAAATACATCTTCGAAGTGGAGTGCAGAAAGCGTATTCACCTCATCATTTGAAGTTAGAGCCATCAATTTGCCAATGCCTTCTAAATCTACATCACTTAGAAAATCTTCTGATAAAACGTTTGTATATTCAGCACTAAGCCCTTCCATACGTGCTGTAATAATATGAGAAAGATTATTATCTATCAAAACTGTTTTACAATTTTCTTTTTTTAAGGCTTTTGCTATTTCACGGGCAAAGGTATGAGCTCCAATAATCATAACACCTTCAAGAGATTCAGCTCTCACCCCAAGTACTTTAGCAAACCAAGAAGAACAAAGCCCATAAAAAGCAACGGTTCCGATAATCACAAAAAAAGTAATGGGCACAAGGTGCTCTGCTTGTGGATAATCAAGAGCCGCTAGTTTTAAAGCAAAAACAGAAGAAACGGCGGCAGCAACAATACCGCGCGGAGCAACAAGGCCCAAAAAAAGTTTTTCTTTAAACTGGAGTTCAGAACCTATTGTCGAAAAAAAGACAGCTAAAGGTCTTGCTACAAAAATAAGTACCAGTACAAAAAGAATGGTATTCATATTTGCATAAGCTAGATCTTCCCGTGTCAGCCGTGCTGCTAAAAGAATAAATAAAGTAGAAATAAGCAAAACCCTTAAATTTTCTTTGAAATGAACAATGTGTCTCACATCCACATGTTTTTGGTTGGCGAGCACAACCCCCATCAATGTTACTGAAAGCAAGCCCGATTCGGCCTGTAACATATTTGAAACTGTGAAAGACACTAAAACCGCCATAAGAGAAAAAGTATTATTGAGAAAATCTGGAATAAGATAATGCTTTAAAACCCAAACAATAATGTAGGCAACCCCTACCCCTATTAAGACCCCAAAAAAGATGGTTTTAAAAATACCTAATGAAACAACAGTAAGAGCATTTTCAAAACCACCAGCCATAATGGATTCAAAAACAAGAACTGCACACAAAGCCCCTATAGGATCAATAGCAATCCCTTCCCACGTTAAAATAGAACCAATCTTTCCTTTAGGATGGATGTGGCGCATCAGGGGCACAATAACAGTGGGCCCACTCACAATAAGAATTGCCCCCAAAAGAATTGAAAGATCAAGATCAAAGTTTAAAATAAAACAAGCAGCTAAGGTTCCTACAATCCATGTGATAACAGCACCTATGCTCATTAAATTTCTAAAAACACTTCCTATTTCCTTTAGTTTTTCAAGGGATAGATTTAAGCCACCTTCAAAAAGAATGATAGCAACCGAAATAGAAACAAGAGGATGTAATAAATCTCCTAAAAGCTCATCTGTTTTGAGAAAACCAATGGTAGGGCCAGCGAGAATTCCAAATAGCAAAAAAAGCAAAATGGAAGGAAGCTGAAAACGCCATGCAATCCATTCGGCCCCTACCCCAAGAAAAAGAACAACAACAATACTTATAAGAATTTCATGAGGCATATCCCCATATTTCCATCCATTTAATCATTTCTCAAGGTAAAATAATCTAAAAAGAGATTTTTAAAAACTCAAGCAGTCCCAAACTTAAAAGTGGCACATAAGTAATAATTAAAAGTGCTAGAAGTAAAATCACTAAAAATGGAAGACTTGCTTTATAAAGAGAAAGAATGGGTTTGTTAAAACGAAAACTAGAAATAAAAAGATTTATCCCTACGGGTGGGGTCGCATATCCTATTTCAAGGTTTGTGAGAAAAATAATTCCTAAATGAATGGGATGGACTCCAAAAGAAAGAGCAATGGGTGTTATGAGAGGAACAACTATAATAATGGCTGAAAAAATATCCATAAGACAACCCACAATCAAAAGAAAAATATTAAGCACCACAAGAAACATGAGCTTACTTGAAATATAAAGCTGCATAAACGAAAGAATCTTCATAGGAATCTGTTCATCAACAAGATAGTTAGTCAGCCCCAATGCGCTTGCTAAAATAATAATAATGCCACCCACTAAAACCATGCTTTCTTGAATAATTTTAGGGAGCTCTCTCAATAAACTAATTTCACGTCGAATCAAAACCTGAACAACAAAAACATAAAGAGCACAAATGGCAGCCGCATCTGTCACAGTAAACTGGGCTTTAATGATTCCTAGTCCGTAAATTCCAATAATAATAATAAAGGGAAGTGGTATTTCACCCCATGCAGAAAGCAAAGAAGAAAAAACCTCTTTCAGACAAAATCTTTTTCTCTCCACATTAAATGAAAGAGCCTTGGAACCACTGTAAAAAGAAAGTATGATAATTAAAAATACCCCGGGAAGAATTCCAGCTAAAAAAAGATGATCAATATTTGTTTTAGAAACAATACCGTAAAGAATCAAAGGAACGCTTGGTGGAAATAAAAGCCCTAAACTTCCTCCTGTTGTAAGTAACCCAAGACTAAATTTTTCTTCATACTTTTCTTTAAGAAGAATCGGGTAAAGAAGCCCTCCCAACGCAATAATAGTCACCCCCGAAGCTCCGGTAAACGCTGTAAAAAAAGCACAGGATATTAAAGCAACAATAGCAAGCCCCCCTGGAATCCATCCAAATAAGGCTGAAATCACACGTACAATTCTTTGAGGTGCCTTACTTTCAGCTAAGAGAAACCCTGTCACTGTAAAAAGCGGTATTGTTAAAAGAACAGGTGCTGATGTTAGTCTGTAAACCTCACCTATGACGGCATAAAGTGGAATACCAACAGAATAAAAACAAAAAAGGGCAATGAGAGCTATCACAACAAAAAGCGGAGCCCCTACCAAAACAAGAACTAAAAATAAAAGTATTGAAAGAATAACCACTCAATAACCCCTTAAAAATTTTTGGAAAGCCTCACAGGATTTTAGAAAAAATCGAAAACCCATCATGAAAAAACCAAAAAATATAATCAACTGAAATGCCCACACAGGAACACCAATAGAAAGCATCGCTTTAAACTGATATTCATCTAAAATATAATGATAAGTTGAAATAACAAGAACGAAACAAACACACGATGATACCAAGTAGGCACAAAAATTGAGAAACTGTTTATTTTTTTGAGAAACATAACGTGCTAAAACATCCATTCGAATATGTCGTTCATCACGCGTAGCTAAAGAAGCGCCAATAAAAGCAACCCACAGCACAAAATGTCTGAGTGCTTCATCTGCCCAGAAAAAACCCGTATTAAAAAATTTACGCAAAATAATTTGGGTAAAAGAAACCCCTATCATAAAAAGAAGAGAAGCAATGAGAACTATATTTTCAACTCGACTTATATAAGAATCTATCTTTTGTAGATACTTCACTTTTTTGCTTCAAGTTTGGGCGAGCGAACTTCTTTTAAAAGACTTGTTACCTTGTCCAAAATTTTTTGAGAGTAAAGCTTTCCCACAAGTTCATTTCTCATCTTAATACCTGTATCTCGAATAGATTTCATATCTTCATCTGTTACTTTTACAAATTTAATTTTTTTACCTTTAAGAACTTCATAAGATTTTTGATTGTCTTTTCGAATTTGCTCCACCAAAAGTCTCGAATATTTTTTACCCAATTCTTTTAATTTTTTTTGGTGATTTTCAGGTAAAGACTGAAACTTTATTTTTGTAACAAGAAGCCCCGCAACAGAAAATCCAACAGGCGTATCCGTCATATATTTCACCTTCGTAAACCACTGAAGGGCAATAGCTGCAAGTGGTGGCGCATAAAAAGAATTGACGAGCTTTGCTTGTAGTGAAGTCAAAACATCTGTCACAGGCATTGTGACAGGAACAATATTATAAGCTTTAAACATGGCCTGGGCCAAAGGATCCCCTTCCCAAGACCACATCTTAGCTTTTTTCATATCATCATAGGTTTTGATGGGTTCGTTTGAAAAAATATTTATAAAACCAGCTTCGGCAAATCCTAATAAAATGTATCCCTTCTTTTCATACTCTTCTGCATAAAGATCAAACATATGAGAAGTTATGAAATCAACCTCTTCATAATTATGAAAAAGAAATGGGAGCTCCAAGGCCCTAATGGATGGTACAATCTCTCCCATTCCCATACCTGTAAGCCCAGCTGCATGAATTTGATATCTCATTTTTCGAATGACATCTTTCTCATCACCCAGAACCCCTCCAGGGTACATTTTAAAACCTACTTCATTCTTTGTGTCTTTCTCAAGTTCTTCTCCAAATGCTTTCATCACATTCATCCACGAAGACCCATCAGGAGCTAAAAAGGCAACCTTAATTTCATTTTTGGGTGCTGAAAAAACAAAAAATGGGAAAAGAAAAAGGCATGTCATCACGAGGGTTCTGAAAGAACCCGTGGTGATCTCATCACCTTTGGTGATGGGATTGCTTCGTTTCACTCGCAATGACTGCACAGGCATAACCATTAAAAAAACTGTCCTTTTTGTTTAAGTGCTCGTTGTGCTCTCAACTTTGCCATTTCATTTGCCAATCTTTGCTCTGGTAATATATCAGCTTTTGCTTTCATAACTCGTCTTAAATGTCTTTCAAAAAGTACTTCATCTTGAGTTTGCACTGCGTAGAAACGTGCATACATATAAGAAGCAAGAAGAAATCTTCCTTGTGATACTTCAAGTGCTTTTTCAAAATGGAATTTTGATTTTTTAAAATCGCCTCCTAACATAGGGGGCCTACTTCCATAAAAAACCCCTAAAAACAAATGTGCACTACCATAAAAATAATTTTCATCCAACTGCAATACACGCCGCATCAAAGCTTCAGCTTTAGAAAGATCAGCCAATTCCTCAGGGTTTTCTTTAGAGACGTTCACAAGATTGCCCCAATTATATCCAGCCCAAAAAAGAAAGGGCACCTCTTCCCCTCCAAAAATCTTCAAAGAGTTTTCAAAAGTTTCAAAATCACTTGAAAGGGCCTTTTTAAACGCTTCTTCCTTAGAAAGGTGTTTAAGAGCGTAATCTCTGGCTCTTCTATAAGTATCTTGAGCT
This sequence comes from Deltaproteobacteria bacterium, assembly GCA_016186995.1. GTDB lineage: Bacteria > Bdellovibrionota > JACOXK01 > JACOXK01 > JACOXK01 > JACPKQ01. The sequence continues at coordinate 18,201 of JACPKQ010000008.1, forward strand.
CGTTTTTTAAAATAATGATATTTATTCAGATTCTTTTCATAAATTTCCATCTTATTTTCTAAAAAACTAAAAGCATATCCCCCAAAACCCTTTGATAAAAGAAGCAAAAGATCGGGGTTGAGAGGATCAATGTGAAGAAGCCCTTCCATAACCATAAGATTAGCTGGAATAGCCTCTTCAGCTAAATCAAGATCAAATTCTTTTTCAAAAGCAGGCGCAGCTTCTGTTAAAAACCCTGCTGTTTGCCTCACAGCCATCTTCTGTACACTACAGGAAGAAGAAAATAAAAAAATAGCAAAAATGACAAAGAAGTTCTTCATTTTTGGAAATATATAATAGTAAAGTGTTGTAATGACAAATTAAAAAAAAGGCTTCACCTTCAGTGAAAAGTTTGCTACTTTTATGGGCTATGCATTTATTGAAGAAAAAAATTGAATTTGCAGCAAGTCATAAGCTTTGGAACCACAATTGGAGCCAAGAAAAAAACTTTGAAGTCTATGGAAAATGTGCCAATCCTAATGGGCATGGCCATAATTATACAGTTGAAATTACCCTTCGTGGAGAGCCCGATCAAGAAACAGGTATGATGATCAACTTTCGAGATGTTAAAAACGTTCTTCAAAAAGAAATTTATGACCGAGTTGATCATAAAAATCTTAATATGGATGTTCCTGAGCTACACAATGTAAACCCAACTGCGGAAAACTTGAGCGTCGTTTTTTGGAAACTTTTAAACCCCCATTTTCAAGGAAATGCACGACTTGCTGAAGTCACTGTAAAAGAAAAAGATCATAATATTATTACCTATACCGAGGTTTAAAAAATGGAAAACTTAATGACTCAACTTCTTCAAAAACTAGGAGAAAATCCCACTCGTGAAGGATTACTTAAAACACCTACACGAGTTTCAACAGCGCTTAAAAATTTAACCTCTGGATATCATCAAGACCTCAATAAAATTGTAAATAACGCACTTTTTGAGCAAGAATCTCACGATATGGTTGTCGTCAAAGACATTGATTTTTTCAGCCTCTGTGAACATCACCTTCTTCCCTTTTTTGGAAAATGCCACATTGCCTACATTCCTAACGGAAAAATTATAGGGCTTTCAAAAATGCCACGCATTGTAGATATGTTTGCACGACGCCTTCAAGTTCAAGAACGTATGACAACACAAATTTCCCATGCCCTTATGGAAGTACTCCTTCCTCAAGGAGTTGCTGTTGTTGCAGAGGGACAACACCTTTGTATGATGATGAGGGGTGTTGAAAAACAAAACTCTAAAGCCATTACAAGCTCGATGCTTGGGGTTTTTAGAGATCATCTCGAAACCCGCCACGAATTCTTAGAGCTTATTAAGAGATAGGCGAAGCCAGAAATCCAGAAATATTAGATCCCGGATAGTGCTTCGCACTTCCGGGATGACTAAAAATTGGGTCAGATTGATCTGCCCAGTTTTTAGTCATTTGACAAGAGTTAATGGTGCGAGTAACACCTCTTCCCAATGAAGGTGCTCAAGGGTATTTTCTTTTTTATTTTCCTAACAACTTATCTAACTGCATCTCCCGGCTTGGGCCAAAATAAACCCACAGAACCCCACGAACCACCAGAGCTAGTGCTTCCCAACTACAAAACTGATGATAATAAATACCGCTATTTTGAATTTCCAGATTTTATTCATGAAATTGATTGGCAAGATGATAAAAATGAAACCTTAATTGGAATCCTCACCGTTCTTCCTAAAACTGTCGAATCTCTTTTTTATGATACTTATCTCTATCGCCTTGGGTTTTACGAAGTTAATTACACAAGAAAGAACTATGAACTGAGAGAACGTATTGCAAGATCTTATCCTGGAAGAGAAAATGATATTGAATTTTTAATCGAAGAAATTATCTCTGAAAATGCCTGGGATGCCCTTTATTTAGGTTTCATTGCGGGTGGTACTTCAGAAGCCATACTCGCACGCTTTGGTAAAAGCGCTGAACTTATGAAAAATAAATATGGTACTTTAAGAAGTCTTTTAGGGCGAACTTTTCTTTTTGCTTCGATGGATTCACTTATTACTTCTCATTGTTTTATTAATGCTTATTTTCAAATAGCGAATCTTCTAGGTTGGACAAAAGGAGATAAAATCACTCGAAATGATGCCAGGAAATTTTTCTTTCAAACAGTACTTTATGGTATTTCAGTTTACGGTATTGATGTCACTGCAGCTCTCACACTTCAAACATTAGGGAAAAAACTTCTTCACTCAATGGCTAAAAAAAGTCTTCAATACGTGACACAAGAAGAAATGACAAAATTAGGCCAAGGTTTTCGCTTTTTTCTTAACATGGCTTTTTCAAAAACCCATTGGCGAGAGTTTTGGGGCATGCTTTTAAGAACAGTCGGTATGAATAACGGTTCTAAAAAAGCTTTTTGGCTTGCTTGCGCTCAAAACAAATCCGGGGTTTCCATGGGTGCAAGCCCTTTTGCAGCACTCCTTGGCTCAAAATCAACCATTATCTTTCATGTTTTAACCCAAGGAGCTATCTCTGCAGCTGTCAGCTATAACAGTGTTAAATACAGTCTGAATCTTTTTATGAATTTTCTTCACCCGCCCCTCAAAGCTACTCCTCAACTTGGAGCCAATGATTTTAAAAAATTACTTGATAACAACATTCTTTTTAAAATTGTTGTAAATACTATCCTTAAAAATACAGCAAGCGTTCAAGGATCTTATTCAGAAAATAATCGAGACTCTCCTCTCGAGGCTTTTGCGCTTTTAGCTCAAGAGTTATATGGCATGCCCTATGACAGTTTTAAAGATTCTCCTCACTTTAAACCTTATTTAACCCGTCTTCAAACTGGAGAACCTTTTACACTTTCAGAAGAAGAAAAAAATCTTTATTTCGACACAAGCATGGAAGCTAAACTGATTACCTATCTGATCTGTTTTTACTTTCTTGCTTATGACGGTTTTTCAATTGAAGATAGCCATCTCCTTCAAAAAGTAACCCTTATGGGAGATATGCTTGAAGATCGAAAAATCTCTCACAATGAAATCCAACTTATGATGATTCGACAATCAGAATTAGCCTCTTTTTTAGATCAAGAAAGACGACAATTTGCAGAGAGCCCTGTTCAATATCTTCAAACAAATAATACTCCTTATCCCGAGCTTAAAGTTTTTTATGATTTTTCAAAAGTATATTTAGTCACTTTTTATAATGGAGACCATTTAAGTATCCCAAACCTGGACAATTTATTCCCCTATCACCCACCTCAAGAAAGTCCTCGTGATGAAACCCCAGAGGCGCATCCTCCAGAAAATGAAAATAAATAAGTTCATTACATTTCTTACACTTACTTTCTATCTTTTTAATCTTATTCCTTATTCACATGTTTTTGCTCAAAATCAAGCGCCTCAAAGTAAAAACTTTAGACCAGAACATTCTCTTTCTTTTGTTGTCACAGATGTTTCACAAAGGAAAGCAGACCTTTTCAACTATGCCATGAAGTTAAGATCTACCGTCATCGAACAACTTTTAATAACTCGCGTTGCGCTTCAAACCTATCTTTATACTTTTAAGGGGGAAAATTTAAGCTATGAAGAAGATCTTTTACCACAAACAAAACAAGCCCTTCTTCAAAACACACTTCCTGGAACTGCATCCCTTCTTTTACAGCTTGATAATGGCGGACAAAAATTAAGTGATGAACAAAAAAATCAGTTTTTAGAAAAATCTATTATTACATCGTGGGAAGTTTTTAAATATGATCTTACTATTAAAAGACTTGATGTATGGGATCGGAAGTATGATCTTGAGTCTAGTTTTTGTGAAACAGTTCAAGTCCCTTGTGTAGCAAGTTATTATTTACCTAATTGGTTCGATGGTACCTATCCTAAAACTCGCCCCATTGGTGGATATAAAACAATTGAAGACAATCCTCTTTACAAAAATGAACTTCAAAACTTTGAAATGAGACTTGATCTACTCATTGAAGATAGAAAAAAAGCTTTGGGGACTTTTCAACTTCTAGGGTTGCCCATGAAACAACCCCTTTTTTCCGCACCTTATTTCCTTCTCTATAGTCATATTTTAAGTGAAGCTTTCGATCTCCCGCTTGAAAATTTTAAATATGCCCCTGCAAGAATTCATAGAAACTCAAGATGGTATGTTAATCAAACTTTTCTTGAATCGTTAAAAGTAGAACAGGCTTTAACTAGGGACTCTTTTAAAAGAGTCGAAAAGGCTTGGATCGTGGGACTCGAAGAAGCTCTTCAAAATAATAAAAAATCGTTAGAACATTTAACCCAGGACGTATTTCTTAAAGTTGCTTTTGATAAAGCTGATATTTATGAAGCACTCGAAAAACTTGCTTTCTTAAGTCATTATTCATCACTCAAACAAGAAACTATTGAAGTGTTTAAACTTGGTTATCAAAAAGTTTATATTGAAGTTCTCAACCAAGAACTCAAAGCTTTATTCGAGCAGCAAGAAGACTCTTATTACACGACACTGTATGTCATTATCGGAGTGTCGATTGCGGCTACTTTCATCTTAGGGCCTTCGAGTTGGATTCTAGCGGGAATTCTTATTGCTGGTTCTCTTTATGCAGCAGGTTCTTCTTATTTAAGGTACACTCAAAGAGCTTCTGAAAAAAACCTCATTGCTTCTTTGTTTTATACTGATTCAAGGGTTTCCCTGATTTCTGAAGAAGAATTTGAACAGGCTATTGAATTAAGTGATAAGAGTTTACGAGATCTCATCATTGCAGGCATCTCTTTAGGGCTTGAACCGCTTTTCTTTATACGCTTTATGGCAGGGGTCAAAGGGCTTGGAAATGGAAAATGGCTTCTTTCAAAATCTTTCTTTAAAAATCTTCTTATTCGAGATGTTCCAAACGGAAAGTGGCTACCTGCTATTGAAAGAACGCTTTTAAGAGTTAAAAATCCGGTTATTTCACGTATTAATTTTAAAACAGTGTGGCAGTCTTTATGGATCATTCCCCTTCTATGGGTTTTTCTCCCTCCTCGAGAAAGCTTAAGTAGCTCCCCTACTTTTGGAGAAGAAATTGACCAATATCTTAAAAATCCTTATAACAAAAATCAATTTTTGAGTAAAAGTTTAAAAGCTCTTTCCATTCTTGAAAAGTATGATGAGAAGAATAATACCCATCTTTTTTCTCTCTTTCATGTAAACCCACAGGATCCTTATGATGGAGTGATTGGCATTCACGAATATCCATCAACAATAGCTTTGAGTGGTAAGTTTTATATCCATTTTGAAATCATTAAAAATGGGACAGCTCAAAATATTGTTTATGAAATTGCTGAAGCTCTTTATATTCAAGTATTTTTTGAAATGGCCACTCAAGAAAAGAATAGCTCCTTTGGAAGTAACTCAACTGATACTCTTCAAGAAGAAGCAGAAGATTTTGCAAGAGCCTGTGGCGGAATTCCTTTCAATAACTAAGTAATTGTTCTTGCCTCTCCATTCCCACAAAACTATACTGAGGGTTAGTTATAGAATGACTATGGGGAAGGAGATTTAAAATGGCTTATACAATTTGTGAACCTTGTATCGATACAAAAGACAAAGCTTGTGTGGATGTGTGTCCTGTAGACTGCATCTATGAATTAGACCCATCTGACAGAACTCTGTATATTCACCCGGAAGAATGCATTGATTGTAATGCTTGCGTTCCAGAGTGCCCAGTGGATGCTATATTCCCAAATGATGAAGTTCCAGAAAAATGGAAGGCTTACATTGAAGTGAATGCCAATGCTTTTAGTCAAGATCAAGGAACGAGAGCTTCAGAACTTGCAAAACTAAAACCTGCAGGTTGATTTTTTTTTTAATTAAAAAATAATTACTAAAACAAAGTCTTAGTAATTATTTTTTAATTTTCTATAAGGCCTTTAACAGCGTCTTCTTGAAAGCCTTGTAAATATTTATCCCCCATAACAAAAAGAGGCCTTTTAATAAGATTTGGATCGTCGATCATCATACGAATAGCTTCAGTCTTTGTAATAGTTCTTTTTCCTAATTTTTTTTCACGAAAAATTTTGCACTTAGGGTTCAGGCTCGACCTCACATCTTTTCCTGAAACGACTTTTTCTAAGACAGAACGTGTTGGAGGGGTACTTACAATATCAAAATTCTCATAATCAACTTTCTTTCTGTTAAGAAAAGTCCATGCTTTTTTGCAGCTTCCACAACTTTTTTTGCCATATACTTTTAAAACCATTTTAACGTCCTCCCTCTTATTTACCCTTCTTATACCAAAGTCTCTAAAAATAGCAACTGAACCTCATTTTTCTATGATCTAATACGTTTTGAGGCAAAAAAAATACTTCTATGCTATATTTAAGGTATGAAAGCCTCTATAGAGAAAAAAGGGTGTGTTATGGTCATTGCCGTTGACGGAACCCTAAGCTTTGAAAACAACCCAGAATTTGAGAAAAAAATTCTGGAAATAACAAAAGACAAGCGCAAAAAATATCGGTTGGTTTTCGATCTTAAAAACCTTAACTTTGTAGGCTCAACGGGAATTAAGGACTTTGTTCTCATTCTTAAAGAGTTCAACAAGCTCTCACCCCGCCCTAGAATTTGTGGACTTAAGAAAGAGTTTATATGGATGTTCAATGCTTTTCAGGGGAAAAAGAAATTTTATGTTTTTAAGGATGAAGAAGAAGCCGCAAAAAGTTTTGAAGTATAACCCTTATAGCTCAAACTCACTACAAGCAATTCTAATATAAGGACTGTCCTCGGCCATATCTCCTCGAAGTGCTATTTCATGAAGCTTTACCCCAGTGCGTGAGTTTAAAAATCTTAAAATAACTTCCGTTCTTTCCCATGTTGAAGGGTTAGAACTTGTTTGAATAGCTACCCTATTCATAAATAAACGCTGTCCTTTTTGATCTACTTTACTCAGATCTTGAACACACGTAAAATGATACTCCGCAATGGGTGGGGTCCCCACCCTAAAATATTGGTTGTATCGAGCAGCGGATAACCACCGATAATCATAAGGTGCAAAACCATAGAGATCTAATTTTAGAGTACTTGAGGTTGGACTTTCATAAGCAGTAGCCATAAAGTTTCCGTTATAAGTATTTCGAATACCCACAAAGCTTTCAATACCAATATGACTTGCATAATTAATAAGTGGAGTTTTAGTCACAAGAACCTCTAAAATAACATTTGAAATCACGGTTGTAGCAGAACCCACAATCCACATGGTAGTTGAAAAGTTTTTAAGAACTTGAGGGCTCGATGTTGTCGTTGTAGTAGTAGTTGGTGTCGTGGTTGTTCCACTTGAAGTCGTTGCAGGTTGTATAAAGGGTGAGCCCGAAGTAGTGGTTGCTGTACCCGAAGAACTCGACGTCTTTTTTGGCGTGACAGGGCCACAAGAAAAAAGCACGCCAACACACAACACCATGCCGAGACTCAAAAACAATTTTTTCATGAATGGACCTTCAGATAAATAACTTCCTATATTATATCATGGAGTTGAGCCTAAAAAATAGACAAAATAAATTGAGTAATTTCAATAGGTTATATGTATTGTGGACGGTTATTTGTTATTACGAATGAGTGATTCCAAGAAAAACTCACCAGCTCGGTAAGAGCTACGAACTAAAGGCCCCGAAGCAACATAGAGAAAACCTTTAGATTCTCCCACCTCTTTATACCTTTGAAACTGCTCTGGATGGACGTAGCTTTCAACCTTCAGATGTTTATGAGAAGGTCTTAAATACTGCCCTACTGTTAAAATTTGTACTTCACATTTTCTTAAGTCATCCATCGTTTTGAAAACCTCTTCTTCGCTTTCTCCAATACCCACCATAATAGAAGATTTTGTATAAAGCTTTGGATTTATTTCCTTGAGCAGTTTTAAAACCCGTAACGATTGTTTGTAAGAACATCGCGGGTCTCGTACACGAGGTGAAAGTCTTTCAACTGTTTCAACATTATGATCAATAACTTCGCCACCACACTCAGCCATGATACGAATGGATGTTTTATCCCCCAGAAAATCTGGAATCAAACTTTCAACAATAATATGTGGGTTTCGATTTTTAATAGCTTTAACTGTTTTTGAAAAGTGAAGTGCCCCGCCATCTTCTAAATCATCACGATCGACACTTGTAAGAACGACATATTTTAAATTAAGCTCTGAAACAACCTCGGCTATTTTTTCTGGCTCGTAAGGATCTAAAGCAAGAGGCTTTCCTGATGTAACATGACAAAAGCGACACCCACGCGTACACACGCCACCCATGAGCATAAAAGTGGCTGTTCCCCCTGCCCAACACTCGCCCATATTAGGACAATGAGCTTCCTCACACACAGTGAAAAGTTTTTTCTGCCGTAAACTATTTTTAATAAAACTATAATTCGGGCCTAGAGGAGCTTTAACCTTAAGCCACTCAGGTTTTCTTTGAATGTGCATCGTCCCGTGATCCTATTGATTTATCTTTCGAAAAGCAAGTCACAAGCACACATCCACATTCATAAAGCATGATAAGCGCCCCAGCTAAAAAAATTTGTGTCACTGGATCGGGTGGAGTAAAGATAGCTCCTAAAATAAAAGCGCTGACAATAGCGTACCTTCTTTTAGATTTAAAAGTCTTTAGATCCACAAGCCCTAAACGCGATAAAAAAAGCATAAGAAGAGGTAGTTCAAAAACAATACCTGTCACAAATGTAAGAAGAAAAAAAAGATTAATATAATCTGAAAACGATATAAGCGGAGCTAAACCTACATCTTGCCCAAAACTCATTAAAAAATAGAGTCCATAAGGAATCATTAAAAAATAACCAAACAAAACACCCATCACAAAAAGAAAAAAGAAAAAGGGTAGGAAAATATAAAGTTTTCTTTTTTCATGATCATAAAGCCCTGCCCCAACAAACTTTAAAAAATGGAACAAAAGAAAAGGAAAAGAAAGTATAGCCCCCGCCACCATACAAAGTTTGAGTTGACCCATGAAATTTTCTTGATAACGAAAAACATAAAGAGCCTCTTGAATATGAAGTTTTGACATGGCCCACATGTGCGGCTCTTTAACTATAGTGAGAAAAAAACCCCTACCTAAAAATGCTATACATGTTCCTAAAATAAAAAAAAGAATAGAGTAAATAAGCCTGTACCTTAACTCTTCGAGATGAGAAATAAGGGACATATCACGAGATTTCATGAAGGATTATGAAGATTGTGGTGTATTGGAATCTTTTTTATCTTCCTTTTTGCCGTCATCTTCGCCCAGGCCTTTTTTAAGCTCTTTAATCCCTTGAGCAATACCACGACCTAATTCAGGAAGCTTTTTAGCACCAAAAAGAAGTACAGCAACACCACCAATAATCAAAATTTCTGAAAGCCCAATACCGCCAAAAAAAGCCAAATTTAAATTTTCCATTTATTTCTCCTTAGTTTTAAAAGGATCTTTTAATTTAAGATCAGGGGACTTTTTTAGAACTTCGTCTTCAATATCATACTTTATTTCTTGGAACAATCTCTGTGTTTTTCTTATGAAAATACCCAAACCTCGAGCTACTTCTGGCAATTTTGAGCCAAAAACAAGGATTCCCACAATCCCTATAACTATCAGTTCCATAAAACCAATGCCAAACATATGTTACTCTTTTAAGCAATTATAGGGTTTTTGTAAAGCTAAGAGAATTTCCATTTCTAGCTTAATGGGTGTATAATATGAAGAAGTAAATAAGATATTATCATTCCTTAAAAATCTATTCAAATACAGGGGGACGTATGAAGTATGTCTTAAACCGAAAAGCGGCTTTTTTGTTTGCTTTTGCCGTTATTGTGAGTGCATTAGCCATGATAACCTGCGCTCCTTCACCAGGAGGTAGAGCTTTTTCCTCCGTTGCTGTACCCCCAGATGCTAACGCATTTTTGTCTGCAGCCATCGATCCAAATGCAGTGGCTGCTCAAACTGGCGTTACGGGCGGGGTAATAGACAAACAGCCTGAGTTTAGAAAATTTTTAGAAGAAATTAGATTGAAATTTTCAAATTTCACTCTTGTATTTAAAATAGAAAACAAACAAACCCATTCTGAAGAGAAATCAGTTATGAAGGGTGATCTAGGTGGCTTGGAGTTTGATCTTTTGAAGCTACAAACACTGTTTCATTTCAAACGAGAAGAAATACTTAAAGCCGTAGGTAAAGACCCATTGGACCCAAATCTCGAAGTAACATTAAAAAAAGTATTCCTTGGTTTTTCAGTTGAAGAAAATCGAGGTGTTGGCACAGTTAAACTCACAAATGGAAACGAAATTCCCATCGTTTTGAAAGAAAAACCAGATGATGATGATCAAAAAAAACATGAGAAATATTTTAAAGTCGACATTGATGAAAAAGTATTAGTTGTAGAAGGTATGCTTCTGCGCATGGTCTTTCATATTGATCTGCATAATCTTCTCAGATTTCCAGAAAAACCAGGAACAATTCTCAAAAAAAACGTAACAGCTGACATGATTGAAAATATGGGTAAACTCATACTTCACGATCTAGAGATTAAAGCATTATTACAACCAGGACAAGTCAATGTAGCAGCATCTACTTCTATGTTTTCTAAGACATTTCCTGTATCAGATGTTTTGATCCAAGCCGTTGATCCAAAGAATGTACTAGCCTATGAAACTTCCACTGATAAAGATGGAAAGGGAATATTATTCTTAGAAGAAATAAAAGAAGGCAACACTCGAAATTTTCAACTAACCCTGAGTAAACCACTCTATCAAGACTTTACTTTCGTTGTTCCTGATGCGAATCAACCGAAACTATCCGTTACGCCAGGTAATGTGTTTGATCGAGTAGTAAACTTGATATATCAAGGAGCTGCTCTCAAAGTTTCAGTTCTCGTTGATAAAAACCTTGATGGAAATTTCGTTCCGGAACCTGGTGTCAAAGTGTCACTTTCCGAAATGGTGACACAAGAACCTTTAATGGTAACCACAACAGACTCGATAGGAGATGCTTATTTTCTTGGGTTCGAAAAAAACCAAGACGTAACCATCAAAGCAGAAATGCCTAATTTCTTAACTCAAGAAGTAGTTATACCATCCATTCCTGCTGGAGAAAATTTACAGCTAATCCGACTAGTCATTAATCAAGGCAAATTTGCGGCACGAAATGTGGCTGTATTTGATAATAAGACAGGTGACCCCGTTAAATCTCCAATTCAAGTAGACCTTAATATATATGAAATAACCGATGTCAATTTTGTCAACTCACTTTTCCATGCAGGGGCCAACCAAAATGGAGAATTTAATTTTGAAACCCTGCTTTTGCCTCCAGGAGAGTTTGTTTTGATAATTTCAGCAACTGATAATCAAGGACAGCTTGTATATCAAGAGACAATATTACATCGTGTTCTCACAGGTGGAGAAATCAAAAACTTACAAGACATTCCATTGGTTAAATGAAGTTCCAAGCTGGAATCCAGGATGGTTTGAATACCATCCTGGATTCCAGAAATTTTTATTGTCCTAAAATATAAGCAAAAATAAGAGGTGCTACAATCGTAGCATCAGATTCAATGACAAATTTAGGAGTCTCTGAAGTAAGCTTTCCCCATGTAATTTTTTCGTTAGGAACAGCACCACTGTAAGACCCATAAGAAGTTGTGCTATCTGAAATTTGGCAAAAGTACCCCCAGAGACGACATTTTTTCAATAAATCCTGATGAATAAGAGGCACGACACAAATAGGAAAATCTCCTGCTATTCCACCACCAATTTGAAAAAAACCAAGTGAAGTAGCAACAGTTGTCTCACAATACCAATCGATAAGATAATCCATCTGCTCAAGACCGCTCTTCATAATATTTAAAGTTGTCAGTTTTTTCTTCCTCACATTTGAAACAAAAAAATTCCCCAATGTTGAATCTTCCCAACCTGGTGTAAAAATAGGAATTTTCTTCTCACAAGCAGCTATCACCCACGAGCTCTTTGGATCAATCTGATAAGATGGCTTTAAATCCCCTGATTCAATGAGCTGATAAACATATTCATAAGGAAAATATCTTTTCCCCTCTTGATCTGCCTTTTGCATAACCCTTAAAAGAAAAGCCTCAATACGACGCATGGCTTCGTGTTCAGGAATGCAAGTATCAGTGACACGATTAAGACCTTTTTCTGCTAAAGCCGCTTCTTCTTGTGATGAAAGCGTTCTATAGTGTGGAATTCTTACATAGTATTCATGGGCTACAAGATTAAAGAGATCTTCTTCAAGATTAGCTCCGGTGCAACAGATACCATGAACCTTTCCTTGACGAATCATCTCAGCTAAAGAAATGCCCAACTCAGCAGTACTCATAGCACCTGCAAGAGTCATAAACATTTTTCCACCCTTTGCTAAATGATCAACATAACCTTGTGCTGCATCAACAAGAGCGGCTGCATTGAAATGGCGATAATTTTTCTTAATAAACTCTGTAACTGTGTGCATATATTTTTGACTAACACAAGATTTAAGGAATGCCAACCTTTGATTCGAAAAAAATTCAAAAAAATATTTTTAGAAAACGTGAGTATCTGCAGTAGGCAACATAGCCAATTGACGAGCTCTTTTAATTTCTCGAGTTAACTTACGTTGTTGTTTTGCGCTCAAACCTGTAATGCGTGAAGGAAGAATTTTTCCTGTTTCAGTAAGAAACTTTTTTAAAGTTGCAATGTCTTTATAATCTAAAGCAAAATCTTTAGGAAACCTATACTTTTTTTTGCTTCCTCTGGTAGTACTTGCATTTTCAAAATTCATTTAAACTCCCTTTTTCTTTTCTAATTGTTTTTTTAACTTTAAAAGTCTACCTGATATTTTTTTTTCTGAAGCCTTAAAAACCGCCTTTGAAACACCACCTAATTTATCAATAGTTCTAATAGCTCGTGTAGAAAGTCTTAAACTTACATTTTTATCTAACTCAGGAATAAAATACTTTTTATATTTCAAATTAGGTAACTGCCGCATTTTAGTTTTGTTATTAGCGTGGCTAACTGTATTTCCTGTTAAAGGTCTTATTCCTGTTAATTCACATAATCTTGACATATTTTAACCCTTATTTTTTTGGACTTGGCATCTTCCCTTCGACGAAAAGAACGCGCTTCCTCACTTTTGGATCGTACTTCTTGAGTTCAATTTTATCTGTTGTTTTACGTTTATTCTTAGTTGTGTAATAGCAATAACCTGTTCCTGCACTGGAAACAAGACGTATAATTTCTCTCATTTTTTATCCTTCTTCGTAGTAGATTTTGCATATTTTTTCATAAACTTCTCAACACGGCCTTGTGTATCAACCACACGGTGCTGCCCGGTAAAAAATGGGTGTGAAGCACTTGAAATTTCAACCCTTAAAAGAGGATACTCTTGACCGTCTTCCCATTTAATAGTTTCCTCAGATTTAGCAGTTGAGAGAGTTAAGAAAGTTGCACCATTTGAAGTATCTTGGTACACAACTTTTTGTAATTGTGGATGTATTCCTTTTTTCATAATTTTTAATTCATATACCGAATTTTCTCATAAATCAATAGGTAAAGGGATATCATAATTGTTGGTGGAGGCCAGTGTAAGGTAAACGCACCGGTATTGGCAAAGGATATTTTCCCTTTTGTGGATATACATTCGAAGAATTCTAAAGCTGGATAGTCAGCGACCCTAAAGATTTATAGCCCTAGAGGACTTTATACGTCCTCTAGGGCTATTTTAAGTTATGAAGCCAGATAATAGACGTCTATGATCAGCTTCAGGATCAAAGAGGCAGCAGATACTGCCAGCCACTTAAGATACGTAGGAATTTGATTTGATTGATTTTTGTTTTCCATAAGGTTTCTCCTTTATTTTTTGGGGGTTCGCCCGTCACACCCCCTAAAAATAAAGGAGAAAACGAAAGAGAAAAATCATCCATGTCGAGAGTTAAAGAGATCGAAAGTGGCTTGGCATCAAGCGTTGCCTTCTAGCCGCTGATAAGATGTAACCTACTCATTTGAAGGCGAACTAAACTGGGGTGTAAGCGATGTTTTTGATATTTTGATTTAGAATGCTTCTAGTAAAATTTCAATGTCCTCTGATGGCATCTCAGCCGCTTGCAAGAGATTCCGGACTCCCTCTTTATCATGATTACGAAGAAATTCTCCTGGTATTTCAATTTGAACTTCCTGCGATAATAGGATTGTAATGCTCATTATTTCTTCAGGCAGTACATATTTTGGTATATATTCAAAGTCTGCAGAATAACGAGCAATTAAGGGCACTAATTGCACTTTCCATACCCGATTAGGGGGAACTTTTGCAGTTATTATAAAAGCATATGCGGGCTTTTTTCGAGCGTGAGGCCATTGAGGCAGTTTCGATTTTGAATAATACAATGCAACAGGTAATTCGATGGTCCAAGATTTCTCTTCCGGTTGGCAGTATGGGGCATAGCCAGCCCGTTTATGCGTTCGCGCTCCTTCATCAGAAAATGGTTCTATATACCTTTCCCAATGCATTGCCAAGATGGATGCTAAGGCATCAATTGATGCCATTGTTCCTCTGTATAATGTTACTTGAGGAAGATTTTCAAAAGTTAGTTCTGGCACAAATTGACCATCTCTAAAAGCACCTTTTTTAACCAAGAAATTTTTTGATTTTTTGGTCGCACCTGTTTTAGAATACTGATTGAGTATCATTTGTGCCCATCTATATATTCCATTTGCAGCACTATATTGTCTCATTTCATCCAAGGAAAAGCCCATTTTGTATACAATGTAGGAAAAAACGTTAAATTCTTTTTTATTTCTAAAGAAATGAAATGGCCCGTGCCAATCTTTAGCTGGTTGATAACTTTCTGGAACATCGATATTGGGCACCGCGAGGAGAAAATCGCTATCTTTAAATAATAGGAATTTTGCTACTCTAACGAATGTTTGTAAAGGATTGGGTAAATTATGACGTAAGATCGGGGTTACTTTAGATTTAGAACTGATCGCAAAACCAGTATAGCCTCTCTCATCGAAGACATAAAAAAATATGTCGTCAGTGATAAATATGGGCTCAGATCTTTGGCGACGTTTATCTTTAATGTTTTTTAATATGTGTGCTACCATGCTAAAGTCATTTTCTCTAAGTCGTTGAATTTCTGTTTCTGGTACAAGACTCAAAAGTATACGTAAGAGCTGTAGCTCTGCGGGTAGACTGTCTGGGAAACAACGAATATCTGGAGAATCATATGAAGTTACAAAAAACTGATATGAGAAGCTGAACTTGGTAGGATTCTTATAAGTTTCAAATGTTGGCCTATAAGTCTTGTCATACATATCTTGAAACATTCCTATTAAATCTAAAGATGGAGAACCAGTGCTTTTAAACTCTCGGGTATGATAGTCTCGTTCAAGGCGCAGTGTTATGTTGTCAAGAAGCTGCGCAAATTCTCCTTCGCGATCAAAAGAATGTTTTCTAAACCATGAGAAGAAAACTTCTTCGACATTATCTCGATCCTCTTCTTCAGAACCACCCGTATTTCCCTGAACACTCTCCCCACTGCCATTAGAAGCCTGTGGGGTATTCATAATAGAAAAGTCAGAGCTATATGTTGGGCCAACTATTTCATCTAAAGAGGTAAGTCCGAGTTGTAATCCATAGAAACGAAAGATTTCATCACTTGAGAGGCCTTTTTTAACCCGAATATACTGTCTTCCAATAATGTTTCCATTTCTATCGCGTCTTACAATTTCTCTTAATTCTGTGTCTTTATTATCATCTTCTGACATGACCCCTGTCCAAATAGGATGTGAAGTTGGCAGTGGGCTTGTAAGGGTGTTATGCCCTTCAACAGGTTTATTTAAGACATGAAATTTTTGTGCTATCTCTGGCAAAGTTGTTCTTGTCATTGTTTCTGGAAGAATCTCTAGCTCTGAAAAAGGATTGTGGAGTTTATTAAAGGTGTTTGGTGAAGAATTAAAATCTCCCCGCCAGCTCTGTTCTGGGGGCAGATAATTTTCCTGCCAGCCTCTTGGGTTAAATTCAAAGGGATGTTCTGGCTTCCCATCTACAGGGTAATCATGAGAAGGATTCGGATTAAAAGTCTTCGTTTCAGGCAGAGCTTCTGGCTCTTTTTGAACTCTTCCATATTTAAAAAGAAGTCCTGCTGTCACAATATCAATGGCGCCATCTGCTATAAGAAGCGTACCTTGTTCAGCATTTCCTTCATAAATTTGATTTCCTCCTAAAATTGCGTTTTTGGCTCCGTTAAGAGCTCCAAGTCCCAAAAGAGAATAAAAAATGCCGTGTCCTCCCTTTGAAACGGCGGCACTTTCTGAAACCATCATGCGGCTAATCCCTCCTCCAATGAGAGGCGAAGCTACCGCATAAGGAATGGAAGAAACGAGATTTCCTAAAAGATCACTATAGAGATTTGAGCCATTAAAATAATCAGAGTTAAAACTAGATCTAATGAAAAAGGTCGCAATTCCTTTTGTTCCCATAATCCCCATGGGAATGGCTGCCAACGCTGCTGATTGGGAGGCTGTGATTCCAAAGAGAACTGGAGCCAGAGCCATTGAAACGGGAACCAGGGGAGCAAGCGCCACACCACCTGTCACAGTTTCAAGGGTTGAAATTTCTCCATCAAGGGCTGTCTTATAAAAATGAAGGAGCGCTTTTTCCCGCTCACCTAATAATTCTAGCGGAACCCCAGCTTTTAGAGCATTTTTTCTAGCCCAGC
Organism: Deltaproteobacteria bacterium; assembly: GCA_016186995.1. Lineage (GTDB taxonomy): Bacteria > Bdellovibrionota > JACOXK01 > JACOXK01 > JACOXK01 > JACPKQ01. The sequence goes on from JACPKQ010000008.1 coordinate 34,913, forward strand.
TAAGATCAACATCCAAAAGGCCTTGAATTTCAATTCTTTCAATATCGTTTTCAGCTTCTAAATAATCCCAGAGATTTCTGCTTTGAATAAGCTTGGCTGTTTTTTGGATGACTTCTTCATGTTTTTTTAAAGCATCCAGTCGTTGTTTATAAGTTTTAAAAAGATGGCTATCTCTAGAAAAAGAATTTAATTGATCTGGATCTATACCAAGGCGTTTTAAAAATCTTCTGTGAGAATACTCTATCTCATTATCTCTTGAGCCATCGGTGTAATAAAGAGCTGCTTTGTAGTGCTCAAAAACCAAAGAGCCAAAAGTAACTTGAGCGGCATTCCAGCGAGAGGCTAAAAACTGTGGCGAAATACCTCTTTCTTGCCAGTAAGAAATGAGATATTCAAATTCTTCTCTAATTTTTTTCTGGTCTTCGCCTTGAAGTAATCTTTTGTTTAATTCATATATCTGCCGACTTGCAGCCTCGTGGGGGGAGACAACAAAAACTTGAGCATAAGATAAAGAGAGGCTCCCAAAAAGAAAGATCCCAACAAAAAGAGCGATTTTAGCCACACCTCTACCCATACCTATCCATATATAGAGCAAACCGCATGCCATAGAGCCAAAAATGTAAGTAATTGAATTTATACCTAAATTCAATCTTTACAAGGAGCGAAGCTTGGAAAGGGTGACAAATTTCGCTTTACAGGCGCGCATTGACTGCGCATTGAGGTGTATAAAGTCGAATTTTTCAGTACGTTCGTACGATTGTTTACGTATAAAACTCTTAATTATTATGTATTTTATGATTGACTTGGGATTTATTACTGTATACAATACTTATTAAGTATGAGGTTTATACTATGAAGACTGCACATATTTACAAAGAGAGCTTTGAGGCTTTATTTAAAATTGCAGAGAGCCAGCAAGGGCTTTTTACAGCCAAACAAGCTATAGAAGCTGGCTTTGATGAACGAAACCATCCATTTCATGTTGCCCAAGGAAACTGGGTTCGAGAATGGAGGGGAATCTATCGTCTTAAAAATTTTCCTCATAGTGATGAGTGGGAACTTGTGCTTTGGTATCTGTGGTCTCGAAATAAGGAGGGAATTTTTCAGGGGGTCTATTCCTATGAAACAGCCTTAAGCATTTATGGCCTTACTAATCTTATGCCTATGAAACTTCATATGACGGTTCCTAAAACGTTTAGACGACATTCTAAGATTCCAAAAGTTTTGCTCCTGTACCATGAAAATCTCTCTCAAGTTGATATTCGTAGGATGAGAGGATTTTGTGTAACAACCCCCATTCGCACCATTCAAGATTTGATGCAACGTGGGACCCCAGAGGAAGTCATCACCCAGGCAGTCAGTCAAGCTTTGAACCTGGGACTTATGACTCGAGAAGATTATAAAAAACTCGCCCCATTGAAAGGAAATTCCAATGAATAAACCTAAAAAATATTTAACTTCATCCTCTTTTCGTCAAGCACTGGACGATCACTTAAGAAACATAGCCAAAAAAGAAGGGCTAGAAATTTCACGCCTAAAACATCAAATTGCATTTGATCGGTTTTTGTTTCGACTCTTTCATGAGGAACCCTCACCTTGGCTTCTTAAAGGGGGATATGCCATAGAACTTCGTCTCCATAATGCCCCTGCAACAAAAGACATCGACCTTGCTTTAAAAGAGAGGATATGGCTATCTGAGAACACAAAGGAACAAAATGAAGCCTTACATGAAAAACTTCAGACGTGTTTGATAGGAGAAACACATGATTTTTTTGATTTCACGATTGGAAGCGCTTCAATGACACTTGTGGGGCCTCCAGAAAAAGGAGCCCGCTTTCCAGTTGAAGCTCACATGGATGGTCGCTCATTTTCAAAGTTTAATCTTGATGTGAGTGTAGGAGATCCAATCATTCAACCGGAAGAGAAGTTGAAACCAAGAAATTATCTTTCTTTTGCAGGAATTGAGTCAAAAGCATATCCTACCATTTCTATCGAACAGCAATTTTCTGAAAAACTTCATGCCTATACTCGTCCTAGAACTTCGGGGCATAACTCTAGGGTAAAAGACCTCATGGACATGGTTCTTCTTATTGAATCTAAATCCATAGATCCATTAAAAATAGTGACTGCAATAGAAGTCACTTTTAAACAGTATCAAAGTCATGACTGTCCCAAAAAACTATCTGAACCTCCTTCTTCTTGGAAAGATCCTTTTCAGGTCATGGCAAAAGACTGTGGTTTTGATGGCGATCTCATTCGTGCATTCCAAATACTTTCTGATTTTTTTGATAGCTTGTCTTTTTGAATTTTTGAAATCTCTTGAATAGTCGATAACTGACGTTTAAAAAACGAAAACGATGTGCATGGACAACAATCTAATTTTTGATTCTTAAGTAGTTGTTTCTGATAGGACTCTTACCGTCTGCTTCCCAAGACTCTGATATAAAAAATAAAAAAACGTGCCCCAAAAAAGCCTTCTCTGGCGACCATAAGTATTGAGGGGATATTTTATCTTGGAGGGTACCCACCCTCAGAAAATGCCAATCTCCATTTATTTCAAGAGGTTATGAGGGAAATTGGCCACATAGCAAGTATAGGGGAGAATGAAGCATGAGAAATCATGGCCCTACATGAGAAAATGGAAATATTCATTTATTACAAGAACTTATGAAAAAAAGTACGCATATAGCAAGTATAGGGGGGAGGAATAAATTTAAGGTAATCACCCTCAGAAAATGAAAATTCTTATTCACTTCAAGAAGTTACAGAAAAAAGGGGCCATATAGCAAGTATAGGGGAGAGAAAATATTTAAAAAGGCGTGCCCCAAAAAAGCCTTCTCTCCCCACCCCTTATAGTAGAGGGGTAATTTTATCTCCCACATTCTTTCCTCCCCCTTAGAAGGAGAATTCTATGCCTTTACGTATCAGACCCAGAGATCGAGAGATATTTCGATTTATCTATGAAAACCTCTATGTCACCATCCCCCAGGTTCATAGAGCCGTCTTTAAGGATCGAGACCCTAGTACTTCTACTGTTCGACTCTTTCAGCTGCATCACGGGGAATACTTAAAAAAATTAAAATATGGGGTTACCCTTTTAAAATTAACAAGACGTGCTTTGGATGAAATTTCAGATGATAATCTACCCCCCATTGAAATCTCACGATATATAAGACAAAAAGTTAGGGCACAGCAGATAGGGCATGATTTAGGTGTCATCGATTCCAAAATTACCCTAAAAGAATCTCCCATCATTTCAGATTGGGAGCCTTCTCTTGCTCTCTCCTACTATCAATACAAAGAATACTATAGCGACAGGCTCCCCAAAATACCCGATGCTGTGTTTAATATAAGGATGGGAGATAGAATACTAAAAACTGCCCTGGAATATGAGATGACCCAAAAAGAAAGTGGGCG
>JACPKQ010000015.1 GCA_016186995.1 Deltaproteobacteria bacterium
ATCTGCATGAAGAACCTGAACCTAATCTTGAAATGTGTGAAAGTTTCTCTTTCGAAAGATCTAGTTCCAAAGCTTTGGCTCCTGCCAGCGTCAGCGCTGACATTCCTGAAGCACTTGAAGCAAGCCCTGCCGCTGTTGGAAAATTATTAAAACTTGTAACTTGAGCATAAACTTTTTCTTTTTTAAGATCCCTTAAGATGTTAAGAATTCTTTCCCAACGTGTCATCCCGGGCTTGACCCGGGATCCAGGTATTTCTTTTCCATTTAAAATAAAAACATCTTTTTTAAAACGAGAATCAAAAACAACCTCTGTTTCACTCCCAAAATCTGCAAGTGTTACAGAAAGGCTACTATTTGCAGGTAAATTCAAAGTAGGGTCTCGCTTCCCCCAATACTTAGCCAAAGCAATATTCGTAGGTGAAAAAACTTTTACTTTTCTCATAAAGCCTCCACAACTCCCACAACCTGAAGTCCTCGAGTCTTAAGGCGCTCTGCCAAACCTTGCCCGTCTCCTCTTTCTGCCACAAAAAGAAGAGCCCCTCCACATCCAGCCCCACTTATTTTTGAAGCGAGGGCTCTTTCTTCAATTCCAATTCTTATTTGTTCTTCAATGCCACCATGCGAAAGGTTGAGGCTTGCCAACACATCATGAGAAGCATTCACAGTCTCACTTAAAACATCTATATCTCCTTCTTTTAAAGCTCGAAGTATAGAAAGACTGAGTTCTCGAACCCTTGAACTCATACTCTTCCAAATTTTGGGGTGCTCTTTTTTAATCTCTTGAATTTTACTTACAAGTTCTTTACACGATTTTCTCTCCCCACTATCTACAAGAACAAAATCACAAGCTTTATTCGTAATGACTTTAGGTTCTTTACCTTTCTCAAACAACACAGGGCTTTCTCGAAGAATAGTTGTTGTATCAATACCACTGGGCTTACCATGAAATATTTTCTCAAGTGCTTCCACAGCATTAGGAATAATCCATTCATGTTTTCTTTTAAACTTGGCCATGGCTCGACATAACGCCACAGAAAAAGAGGCACTACTTCCAAACCCTCTTTGAAGAGGAAAATTACTTGTAGATTTTATTTTAAAAAAATCATTGATCTTAAAAAGAAAACACGCTTTTTTAAACGCCTCTTCCATTTTTGTTTTAATTTCTTCTTCGTTGGAAAGAGTCAAAGTAGAGTTGATAACAAAAGAATTTTTTCCATCTTTTTGAAGCGTCACAGTTGTTTTTAAATCTTTAAGTGGGAAGGCGATAGCGGGAACTTCGCCATCTACAATAAAGTGTTCTCCAATGAGAATAAATTTTCCTTGGGCTTCTGCCCTTACTTCTTGCATAACTTCTTCTTTTTAAGCTCTTTGATATTTTTTGCTCCCACTACAAACATGAGTGTTTTTAATTCTTCTTTCATTCTTTCAATTTCTTCAACTACACAATCAGTCGATTTTTCTGCAGCAATTAAAAAAGGATGAGCAATAGCAACCAGTGAAGCACCTAAAACAAGCGCTTTAGCAACTTCAATTCCATTTCGAATACCTCCAGAAGCAATCACTATTTTATCGTTTAATATTTTATGACAAATCTGAATACTCTCAGCAGTTGAGAGTCCCCACTGTGAAAAAAGCTCGCCTACCTTTTTTTTGATTTCACTTTTACTTCTTTGGCTTTCAATATAAGCCCACGAAGTTCCACCACGCCCCCCTGTTTCAACACCAAAAACCCCCAATGTTTTTATTTTTTTTGCTGTCACTTCTGAAATACCAGCTCCTACTTCTTTAATAAAAACAGGAACTTTAATTTGTGGAATCAACTCTTTTAACTTAGAAAGGAGGTGTGAAAAATCAGTGTCTCCCTCTGGTTGAATGGATTCTTGAAGAGGATTTAAATGAAAGTAAAAAGCATCTGCTTCTACTTCCTCAATAAGTTTATGAATGTGAGAAACTTCCAAACCATAGTTCAGCTGCACAGCCCCAATATTTCCAAAAAGTAAAGGTAAGTTTGGCGCTTTTTCCTTAACACAATAAGTTGCTCTTACACTTGGGTCTTCAAGCATTTTTCTTTGAGATCCTAGTGCCATAGGAATCTGACACTTTTCTGAAGCTCTGGCTAATCTTTCATTGATAGTTTGAGCCTTTTGGGTTCCGCCAGTCATGGAACCTATCATCAAAGGAGCACTTAACTTTTTTCCTAAAAATTCAGTTTCTAAACTTATAGAATTTTTATTTATTTCAGGCAGCGCATCATATTGAAATTCATAGGAATCAAAACCATTTCCCCTTAAACTAGAGAAATCAACGTTTTTCTCTAAACAAATATCCAAATGCTCGTTTTTTCTTTCACCTATTTGATCCATAAACCCTGCTTCTAACACCCATATGCCCATTTTTCAATCACAGCTTGAGCTTAATTTCAAATCCATGAGAGAATTGGGGCGTGTTTTTTTTCGCACGTTTTGGAGAAAAAAAATACCCCCAATTCAGAACAAAAGTTGTAGAAGAAGAACACTGGATCCCGGGTCTTCGCCCGGGATGACGGGAAGGGTCATTTCAAGAACTTAAGTTTGATGGCGCTTATTTTTTAAATATGCTATACGAAAAACGATGCCTCACATTATTGAAATTAAAAACCTCACCCATAGCTATCAAAAAAAAATCCCTGTTTTGAATAATCTTTCCCTAGACATTGAACAGGGGGAGATTTTTGGTCTTCTGGGTCCAAATGGCAGTGGAAAATCGACCCTTTTCAAAATACTCTCAACACTGCTTTTTCCAACTAAAGGTTCTATTCTTTTTGAAAAAAAAGACCTTCTCAACTCTCGCGAAGAAGTAAGAAAGCATATAGGGGTTGTCTTTCAAAATCCAAGTTTAGACAAAAAGTTAAGTGTTTTTGAGAATCTCATATTTCAAGGTTATCTCTATGGCCTGAAAGGAAAAAAGCTCACTCAAAAAATCAATACAATATTAGAAAAACTAGATCTTATCACAAGAAAAAATGACAAAGTTGAAATACTTTCTGGTGGACTTAAGCGTCGTGTCGAAATAGCAAAGTGCCTTCTTCACAATCCTAAAATACTCATTCTTGATGAGCCTACAACAGGACTTGATCCATCTATACGTGCTTCTCTTTGGAAAGATATTTTTGCGCTTAAACAAGAAGGGATGACATGCCTTATCACAACCCATCTTATGGATGAAGCCGAGTTTTGTGATCGCATTGGAATTTTAGATAAGGGATACTTAATGGCTCTTGATACCCCTTCTCACCTCAAAAAAAATATTGGAGGAGAGGTCGTCACTTTTAAATCAAAAAACATAAATGATCTTAGCCAAAAACTAAAAAAAACCTTTTCTTGTTCAACAAAAATTTTAGATGATGAATTGAGAGCAGAAACAAACAATGGAAGTGACCTTCTTACTCAAGCCCTTAAAACGTTTCCACAAGAAATTGAAAGCGTCACTTTATCAAAACCCACTTTAGGAGATGTGTTCATTCAAAAAACAGGACACAGTTTAGAACAATGACTTCAAAAATACTTTTACCAGTTTATTCATTGTGGAAACGCGAAATGATCCGCTTCTTAAGACAAAAAAACAGAGTGGTGGGAGCTCTAGGACAACCTCTTCTCTTTTGGCTTTTTTTAGGTATTGGATTTAAAACAACATTCCAATATCCAGATGCAAGCTCACATATTAATTATTTACAATATTTTTATCCTGGCATTCTCACTCTTGTCATTTTATTTACAACCATCTTTTCAAGTTTCTCGTTGATTGAAGATAAAAATGAAGGCTTTCTTCAAGGCGTTCTTGTTTCTCCTGTTTCAAAAACCTCTCTCATCCTTGGAAAGCTTTTAGGAGGAACCACACTTGCCCTTCTTCAAACTTTGTTTTTTTTAGCACTTGCTCCTTTTCTAGGTTTTTCTCTTTCACCCTTTCAGTTCTTTTTACTTTTTATTTTTTCTTTTTTGACAGCTTTTAGCCTCACAGGTTTAGGATTTTGTTTAGCTTGGAAAATGGATTCAACACAAGGGTTTCACGCTATTATGATGCTTGTCCTCATGCCTCTTTGGTTTCTTTCAGGGGCTTTTTTTCCAGAAACGGGGTTGCCTTTTATTTTTAAATTATTGATGCGCCTGAATCCCTTAACTTATGCTGTGGCTGGCATGAGACACTTATTCTACTTTGAAGCACCCGGATTTCTTGTGGATATCCCATCTTTTGACTTATGCATTTTAATAACAAGTCTTTTCGGTGTACTTACATTTCTTTATGCTCTTTTTGTAACACATCACAAATCATGCTAGGTTAATCTCATGGTTCAACTTTATGTAGGTTTTGTTCTTGTCCTTATTTTTGTAGGTGTCTCCTTCAAGAGAAAACCTAAGATTCACGTCCCTATTATGATTTCGTGTCTTGTTTTAGATCTGTCAGCTGTACTTTATTTGGAAATAACTCGAAATGCGGTCATGGAGGCCATCGAACATGCTCCAGAGTTTCTCATGCAAATTCATCTTGTGTTTGCCGTCACAACCCTTGTGGGTTATGGTGTAGCCGCTACAACAGGTACACTCCTTCTTAAGGGTAAAAGGGTCCGTCATATTCACAAAACAAATGCTGTTATCTTTCTTCTAGCCCGCATCGGGGTTTTTATAACCAGCTTTTGGGTGCCTGTATCTATTTAAAGGTTCTCATGTATTGAACCAGTTTTTTTGCATCATCCTCTGAAATTTTGCCTTTATATCCAGGCATTTTTCCTTTTCCTTGAAGAACCGCTTGCACAAGAACCGCATCAGATGCTTTTTTGATACCGTCACCTGTAAGTTTTAGTTTTTCTTCTTCTAACTTAAACATTTTAGCCATTTTGGGAGAGCCTTCTCCAAGTGTTCCATGACACGAAGCACACTTGCTTTTATAAAGCGCTATCGTTTCTTCACTGGCAGGCGTTCTTGAGGCTGCAGTACTTTGAATTTTAGATTTTGACATTTTATCTTTTTGAGATGCTGCATTTGTTCCTGCTGAAAAAACTGAAACAGAAAACAACAAAACAACACTGAGCACAACGAACCTTAGAGAATTTTGCATATCCCCTCCCCCTTTTCTCTAAGATTATACCAGATTTTTTTCCTATAAATCCAGTAGATTTTTTTTACAACTTATTGAGCAAAAAACTAACTTTAATCATTTTTATTTTTGATTGACTCAACTAACCTATTTCCTATATCTTCCATAAAAATAACCGTTAATGCTCTTTTGAAAACACAAAAAAGAAATATGAAAAAGGCCGTTTGTATAACTTGTGTTTTTCTCTTTTTAATTTCCTGTCAATCTGTTCCAGCTAAAAAGGCAAGTAAAAACCCTCAAGCCACGACTCAAAGCGAAGAAAGCAACCTTAAAATTATTGAACAACCTGCATTTCATTCTCAAAAATTAAAAGGCGCAACGTATGTAGGTGTGTCAACATGCACGCTGTGCCACGAAAATCAAGCACAACATTTTAAAATGGCTTTGCATGCTCGGGTGGAAGTGGCAGGGGTTGAAAACACTCACGGTACAGCGTGTGAAATGTGCCATGGCCCGGGAAGCCTTCATGTTGAAGGCGGTGGCGATAAAACAAAAATTCTCAATCTAAAAAAAGATAACGAATCGTGCTTTAATTGCCACGCTGATAAAAAAGTAGAGTTTAAACTGAAAAACCATCACCCTGTATTAGAAGGAAAAATGCAATGCACCGATTGTCATAACCCACATGCCCCGGACGCTAAACCGTGGACAGCTGTTTCAGAAAGCGGGACAAACGATGCGTGCTTTAAATGCCATGCTGAAAAAAGAGGCCCTTTTGCCTTTGAACACGAGGCACTCAGTTCTTCTTGTATTGCATGTCACAATCCACATGGCTCTATTCACACAAAACTACTTGTTCAAAATGATAAAAACCTATGCTTAAGGTGCCACGCGCAAGCCAATTATCCTACAATTGGAGGAAGAGGTCATGGTGCAAGTGGCACAGGCTATGCAACACAAGGTACCTGCTGGAGCGCGGGGTGTCATACAGGCATTCATGGATCAAACTTTGATGTTCATTTGAGGTATTGATGAAAAAAAACTATTTTCTTTATCTCACTTTAAGCTTCATCCTCTTAAACATAAAAGCTTACGGAGAAGAACCTCTTCACACTGCGACTCCCTCTGCTTTTTATTTTTTTACCAACAAAGATTATTACCAATTTCAAGAATTCAGAGGTTTTAAAAAAGGTTTTGACGCAGGGTTTAATCAACTTACATTTTCTAAAATCTACGAAAAAAAAGGGCTCGATCTTAACTTTGAAGGCCATGCCTTTGTTTTAAATAAAGACATCAATCTTCTGCTCAATCTTAAAAACAGCAATGACCCTTCAAAATTTAATCTTAAAACAGGCTTTAAATCTTTTAACCGCTATTTTGATCCGACAGGAGGATATTTTGCAACCTCTTCTCCAACACATTATGATTTTGGTGACTTTGGCCAATCAAATAAACTTACTTTATTTGACGGAAAGTATTTTATTGAATTGGGCTTTCCCATTTTCTCACTAGAAACTCTTGTAAAGAGCAGTTGGCATCGAAAATCTGGAAAAATGAGTGAACTTAACTGGGGTTTGGGTCCACAAGGCACGACTAAAAAGTTTTCTCCAGGCTTTTCTGAAATTGATCAAGATGTGTATGAAGCAGAACTGATCTTCAAAAAAGAAGTCAAAAATGGAGATATTACCCTTGGGCAACATTTTATCTATATGAACGATGATCCTATTCGAAGAGAGTTTGATCAAAATACTGTAGGTAAACGTGTGGTTCAAAGCCAAAACCTAAACAGTCTCCATTATGCAGCACATCTTACATTTTTTAAAGCGCTATCAGAAAAAACACTGACCACCCTCGCCTATTATCTCAACCTAGGCGACACATCTGAAAAGCAAAACTTAGAATCATTTAATTCTGCAGGCGCAAGAATAGGTGGTGGAACAACAAAAAATTTTTTTAATGCCACGGCAGATAATTTTAAGCAAAAGCACAGTTTAAACGCCCATCTCTATAGAGAGGCTTGGAACAACATATATATGAATCTTCGTCTCAATGCGTTTTATAAAGACCGTGATTCCGATGCAACCTATCCAAAAGATACCACTAGCCCCCCTGATTTCGTTATTGATCAAACAACTATCATTGATACCGAAAACTTAGGCCTTGGGTTAGGAGAACAACTCAGCTTGCATTATAAAGGTTTCAATCGCTTAACACCCTATTTAAAACTTGAATCAGAACAAAATATTTTAAAACTTACGGAAGATTCTATCACGACGGGGGTATCCGCAGATACTTTTTACAGAACCACAGCACAAATATTACTTAAAAACATAGCTGCGCTTGGCTTTTATTCCTATCCCAAAAATTGGCTCAAACTTTCAGCAGAATACAGCTTTAGCCCTGATATTGATGCTTACAACGACACTCGTGAAATTCCATCTTCTGTCGGTAGTGAAAAATCTGCTTTCGTCGATGACTTAAGAAGATTTTCACATGCTCTCAAAGCTAACGCCTCTCTTGCCCTTAATTCGTGGCTACAAACAGGATTGAGATTTAATGGAAAAAGAACTCGCTTTAAAATAACAACAGACGGGCAAGGAGTATCTAAAAGCTCTCACAACACTTATCACTACACAGCCTTTTTTTCGGTTCTCCCACGATCTGATTTCTCTTTAGTTCAAAGCTTTTCTTTCAATGATGCAAGAACAAAAACCCCTGCAGTCTCATCAGCCACAGGATTTGCACAAATC
>JACPKQ010000012.1 GCA_016186995.1 Deltaproteobacteria bacterium
TGTAATCCACACCTCGTCATTGCGATTGTTCTCTCTGTCATTGCGAGCGAATGAAATGAGACCCGGGGATCCAGTATTTTCTCTTTCTGGTAGTTATCAGCTATTCCCTCTCCCTTGATGGGAGAGGGCTAGGGAGAGGGTGAAACTTTATAATATTGTATTTGTAAGTAATTTTCGTTAATCAATCTTAGATGCAAGATAAACATACCTCATTGACTCCCCCTGCTAAAAAACTCAGAAAAGATCAAACAGATACAGAAAGACATTTATGGAATTCTTTACGTGCAAAAAAACTAGGTGGATTAAAATTTCGAAGACAAGCACCATTAGGCCCATATATTGTTGATTTTGTTTGTCTTGAAAAGAAAGTCATTATTGAGTGTGATGGTAGTCAGCACATTGAAAATGAGAACCAAGATATTAAAAGAGATGCTTGGTTAAAAAGTCAGGGATTTAAGGTTCTTAGATTTTGGAATAACATTATTTTTCAAGAAACAGAAAGTGTTTTAGAGGAAATCTTTAATAAATGTCACGAAGAATCACCCTCCCCTTAATCCCCTCCCATCAAGGGAGGGGAGGGTGTGGACTTCAACATGTTAAACATGGATCCCCCGGTCAAGCCGGGGGATGACTTACTGCGTAAGTCAACTAGGTATTGACGGAATAAAAAATTTAAATTGTTTCAGGAGAAAAGCCTTGGCGCATGGTTTTTTCCGTAATGGTTTTTGGATTCATAAATTGAAGAAGGTAATCGGGTCCTCCTGCCTTTGAACCCACTCCAGAAAGTTTAAAGCCACCAAAGGGCTGTCTAGCGACCTGGGCACCTGTTGATTTTTGATTAATATAAAGATTTCCTACATCAAAATCTTTCACCGCTTTTTCAATATTTTTAGGACTTCGTGAAAAAACAGCCCCAGTCAAAGCAAATCTTGTTCCATTTGCTATTTTAAGAGCTTCATCGAAATTTTCTGCTTTCATAACAGCTAAAACAGGCCCGAAAATTTCTTCTTGAGCAATAGTGTGGTTAGGTTTTACATCTATAAAAATAGTAGGAGAAACAAAAAACCCTTTTTGTGGGACTTCTCTTTCGACAAGGAGAGTCGATTCTTTTTTACCTATTTCAATATATTGTTTTATTTTTTCTTGTGCTTTTTTGCTTATCACAGGGCCGACAAAGCTTCCTGGATCTTCTGCTTGAGCAATTTTAATGCTTAAAGCTGCTTCTTTAAGGCGTTCAATGAATTTTTCATAATTATCTTGAAGTACAATAACACGAGAGGTAGCAGAACACTTTTGCCCTTGATAACCAAAAGCTCCTTGTAGTACACCTGTAATGGCCTCATCCAGATCTGCGTCTGCATCCACAATAACAGCATTTTTACCACCCATTTCAGCGATTACTTTTTTAACATGATGTTGGCTTTCTTGTGTTTGAGCAGCTGCCTCAATAATTTCAAGACCCACTTCTTTAGAACCTGTAAAGGCTATAAAATGGATTTTTGGATGTTTCGCTAAATATTTTCCAATAACGGATCCTTTACCGGGAAGAAATTGCAAAACACCCTGCGGTAGTCCTGCCTCTTCAAAGGCTTTTACAATTTCAAAAGCACATGCAGATGATTCTCCCGAGGGTTTAAAAAGAACACAGTTGCCTGTAACAAGTGCTGCTGCAATCATTCCTACTGGGATAGCAATAGGAAAGTTCCAAGGAGAAATAACAACCCCCACACCCTTAGGTTTATAAACATAAAGATTATTTTGACCTGGTTCTCCGCCTAGCTTTCGGGGTTCTTCAAGGATTTCCATCTCTTGTGCGTAAAATTCTAGAAAATCAATAGCTTCACAAATATCTCCATCTGCCTCCATCCATTGCTTTCCACACTCAAGTATTTCAAGCGCTATGAGATCATACTTTTTATTTCTTAAAACTTGCGCTGTTTTTTTTAAAATAGCTGCTCTTTTTTTAACAGGCGTGTGTGCCCAAGAATAAAATTTTTTTTCTGCTTCTTCTAATGCTTTTTGAGTCAGTTTTTCATCACATTCTGAAACAGTTGCAATGATTTCTTGTGGATCTGCAGGGTTGATTGATTGAGCCCGGGAACCAGAAATAAGAGGAAGGATTTCTCGATTTAAATTTTTTTTAATTTTATTTAAAGCTTCAAAAACTTTTTTTCTATTTTCTTCTTTCGAGAAATCTAAAATAGGTTCGTTTTTAAAATCTTTGTAAAGAATATTCATTGTCTATTGTCCTCCATTGATCACTGTCATTCCTGAGAAGGCAGGGATCTTTACCTAACTTCCTGGTTTTTTAAGAAGTTTTTCTTCTTCTTTTATGTCACTAAAACTCTGCCTTAAGAAAGATTCATTTGATGTATTTTCTAAAAGTCTTCTTACTAAATAAGCCATTCCAGGAACAAGCTCTCCGATAGGAACATAATCACGTATACGGTACCCAAAAGAAACCAGAGCTTTTTTAATAGGTTCAGCCATGCCCCAAAGCATTTGTATTTCAAGCCCTGTTTGAGGAAGATCATGGTGTCTGGCTTGAATGATGGCATGAGATAAACTTCGAATGTTATGACTTGCAAAAGCAGGTTTAATAAAATGATGATTTTCTAAAATAAGGAGACTTAATTTTTCATAGTTTGCATCTGTGTCTTCTTTATTAAGATATACAGGGCAAGACCAATTATTAAGGCCAGCCCATATTTGTTCAGCATCCCAATAAGCGCCTTTAACAAGACGTACATAGACTTTTTTATTTTTCTCCTGACAAAAGTTGATAAGATTTTTAAGATCTTCTTCTGTATCTTTAAGATAAGCTTGAAGAACAATGCCGGCTTCTTTAAATTGAGAAAACTCACTTTCTTCCATAAGACTTTTAAAAATAGAAAGAGTTAAGTTTTTGAGTTGGTAGTGTTCCATATCAAGATAGACAGTGCAGTTTTTTTCTTGCGCTTTTCTAAAGATAGGGCGAATTTTTTCTTTTGTGATAGATACGCTCTCATCGTAATTAACAGGGCTTATTTGTGAATTAAGAGCAGATATTTTAACTGAAATATTATTTCTTGGGATCCGACCTTCATGATTAAAATCAAGGGATTTATTTTCCTTCCAAGAGGGGGTCAGTTCGCTTAATTTTTCAATAAGCTCAATATAGTTTTTTTGGTGCTCTAGCGCCTCTTTTTCTGAAACAGCTTTTTCTCCTAGCAGATCTATTGTACAAGCAATGCCAGAATTCCATATTTTTTCTAGGTTTTTAGAGGCATCCTGTGTGTTTTCACCAGAGATAAAAATTTTTGCCATGTGGTGGATATTTTTCTTCAACGCTGGGATAGCAAGAGTTGAGGTGAGTCCTTCAGTAGCAGCTAAGAGTCCTAAACGAATATGAGAAGGAAGTCTTAAATCTTCTCGTTTAAAATACTCTTCAATATGAGAACGAATGTGTGCATTTGTAGTGAGAGTTGGAAACACATCGATAAAACGAAAAAGCTCTAATTTAAAGTTTTTATCTTTCATGGAAAAATCAAGGATTTTTCCTATCCACCATTCTTTATTAAAAACAGAAGGAATTTGATTTCGAGATTGAGCTAAAAGATTTTTAGAAAACTCCTGTATTTCTTTTTCTATTTTTGGCATCAATAGGTGTTTATCTTAAGCAAAGGACATTTTCAAAGCCTTATTTATATCTTCTACCGGTATCTTTATTCCGGCCCGCGTCGGATTCCCCTGCGAGGAATCCGCGCTTAACCTCAGCCTCGCTCTTTTTTGCTTTTCAAAAAAGCCCTGCCCGCTCGGCTTCCGCATGACCTGCATAAAGATACCAGTTTCAGATATTACTTAAGCTCGTGTTTATGTGAAGCTAACCTTTCAAATTTTACGGAAGTAAAGCGCAGCCCACGGTTTGTAAATATTTAGAACTGTGCATCCCGGACAGTGCTTTAGCGCTTACGGGATAGTGAAGAATTTATGTTGGATAACTACAGCGAGCCATGCAGTAAAATTTAGAAAGATTAGCAAGAACATAAGTTTGTTAAGGCTTTGTGAACACGAGCGGGTAGTATTAAAAATGGATGTTTTGAAAGTGAGTTTGAATCAAATCTCCTTTAAAAGGGATTATTTCTTCTTTAAGAGGTGAATCAGTCAGGATAGTAATAATAAGTTTGTCTGTATTCCAATATTTTTTGGAAATTTTACGAACATCTTCGAGGGTTATATTTTGAACCTTTCTTCTCCAATATTTAAGATGATCATGTTTTATGTTGAAAATATCCAGTTTCATAAGTTGAGTTGCAAAATCGTCAACATTTTCAAAAGTGATGACAAAAGCACCTAAAAGGTCTGCTTTTGCCTTCTCAAGCTCTTCTTGAGTTACTAATGTGTTAAAATTGTCTAAAATATTTTTAATTTCTTGAAGTGTTTTGTTTAATGTTTCATTTCTTGTGAAAGTTGAAATCCTCCACACTCCTTTGTGAAGAGAAGGGGTGTGAGAGCTATGAATGCTGTACGTTAAACCCAAATCATTTCTGATCTTTTGATTAAGGATAGAAGTAAAAGCTCCCCCTAGAATATGGTTTGTGACAAGATAAGAAAAAAAGTCAGGATGTCCACTGGGTAGAGCAATATTGCCTATTCTAATTTGTGATTGTGTTAAGAGAGATTTTTCAACAACATAGATTTTATTTTTTTTGATATCTTCTGCTGCATTTATTGTGGGCAATGTTATTTTTTTATTTTCCCATTTTTCAAAATAATGATTCAGTTTTTGGGCTAACTCATTTGTTTTAAAATCACCTGCAACTGCAAGAATCGAATTTTTAGGGGTAAAATTATTTTTATAAAATTCTACTATATCTTTTCTTTGTATTTCTTTAAGAGTTTCTGAAGTACCTGAAAGAAGTGTGCCGTAGGGGTGCTTGTTATAAACATATAAATTAAAAAGAGCACTAGCAAAACCTCCTGCATCATCAGGGATTTGCTTAAGAGAGGCGAGCGTTTCTTCTTTAAGTCTTGTTATTTCTTTGTCAGGAAACGTAGGAGTTAAAATAATTTCTGACATCAATTCTAAAATTTTATCTGTATCTTTTGAAAGGGCAGAGGCATTCATGCTTGAAAAGTCGTAACCAGAGCTCGCAGAAAATGAAGCACCCAAAAATTCAAGTGCTTCTGCAAGCTCAGTTGAGGATTTATTGTGAGTTCCTTCTAAGAGAAGTGATGTTGTCATCGAAACTAATCCTTTTAGATTATGAGGTTCATGGATAGTTCCGGTTTTAGTTACAAAGTAAAAGTTGATTGTTGGAAGTTTGTGATCTTCAAAAAAATAGACGTGAAGTCCATTTTTAAGAACAGTTTTTTTATGTTTTGGAATAAGCATGAGAAGTGGATCTTTTGTACAGCTTAAAAGAGAAAAAATAAGAACGATAAGTAAAAAATTTAATTTTTTCATTGTTGTAAAGGTTTTAAATACACAGTGTTTTTATTATTGTGATGAAGATATTTTTGAGCCACTTTTAAAACATCCTCTTTTGTAACTTCGTTATATTTATCTATATCTTCAAAAAAATGCCTATAATCGCCAAAAATAATTTGATTAGCTCCTAAGCTATAGGCAGTATTTTCTTTTGATTTGAGGCCAAAGAGGAAAGAAGATAGAATTTGATTTTTAGATTTTTGAAGTTCATTTTCTGTAACCCCATTCTTTTTTAAATTTTCGATGACTTGAATGATCAGTTTTTCTCCTTTTTGAATAGGAAGGCCTGGTTTCATAATAAGTCGAATATTAAAAGTTCCTGCAAGTTTATTTCCATTATGAGCTGCAGAAATACCTGTTGCTACTTGATCTTCATAAATAAGTTTTTTATAGAGTCGAGAACTTTTTCCATCTGAAAGAATAGTGCCAAGAACATCAAGAGCATAAGTTTCATGAGAAAGTGCGGAGGTTCCATGATAGGCGGTGATCATCATTTCGCTTTGAGTTGTAAAGTAAATTGTTTTTATTTTTTCTTTTTTTTGTTTTACAGATTCTGGTTGTGGAAGCACAGAAATATTTTGAGACTCAAGATTTCTATAATATTTTTCAAAGAGTTCTAAAGTTTTTTTGAGGTCAAAATCACCCACTAAAACAATAGTTGCATTATTAGGTGCATAATAAGTTTTGTAGAAATTCATACATTCTTCAACTGACAATGAATTTAAATCTTTCATAGAGCCAATGGTAGGCCAAGAATAAGGGTGATTTTCTGGGTACGTTAAAGGAAAGATCACTTCATACATTTTCCCGAAAGGGCTGTTATCATAGCGTGATCTTTTCTCTTCTTTGACCACCTCTCTTTCTGAAGTAAGGTTTTCTTGCGTTACATTAAGATTGACCATTCTGTCAGATTCTAAATCCATAACCAGTTCAAGATGTTCGCTCGGTATATTGACGTAATAGGCAGTGTAATCTTGAGATGTAAAAGCATTGTTTTGGCCCCCATGATTGGCAAGGATAGTGTCGTATTGTTTCTTTCCATACTTTTTTGTTCCTTGAAACATCATGTGTTCAAAAAGATGAGCAATTCCTGTTTGTCCTTTTTTTTCATGGGCTGAGCCTACGTTAAACCAAGTATAATAAGAAATGACAGGTGTTGTATGATCTTCATACAGAAGAATGCGAAGCCCATTGTGAAGAACATGTTCTTGAACTTTTAGATCAAGCGCTCCAAAACAAAGAAAGGGGAGGGTGAAAACAAGAAAAAATATTTTCTTGAAAAACATAAGGAATAGTTTTCCAAGAAAGAAGACATGAAGTCAAGAAGCGATTTTCTTGACTCTTCCAACGTGGAGGTAGTTTTTATCTTCAAGGCAACCCATAAAAGTTTTTCGTATCATATCTTCTACTTCTTCAATGAGTTGTTTAATAATGTATTCTTTTTTATCTTCAGGAATCATTATTTTTGCTTCTACAATATGAGCGAGATATTGGTCAATGATTGTCATAATAAAACGATCGAGATCTGTTTCAATGCCCTCCTTGAATTCTTTCTTAAAGAGGAGGTAAAGGGGGTCTAGGCTTTTTTTAAGTTCTTTTTCCATCATATAATACTTATCGGCCTTCCTCCCAAAAACTAAACTACATTTCTTTTATTACGCCCTTAAGTTCTTAAAAATGGTTGCTATCTTTCGCTTCATGGCTCGCTGTAGTTATTCCAGGAAACAAAATACCCTCCCTACTCAGAACCAAGGTTGTTATTATGCCATTTCAAGAACCTTGCTTGACAATAAAGGCCATGAAGCGATACCACTAAAAGCCATGACACAAGCACAAACGCAAACAAATTGTAAAATAGAAAAATGTTCACGCCCTGTAAGAGCCAAGGGTTATTGCCCACGTCATTTTAAAAAATGGCGCAAGGGCGAACTTCCAAAACCAAGCTATAAAATATGTGGCCAGCCTGATTGCCGCAAACCACTGTTTTCAAAAGGGTATTGCGAAGCACATTATGTCGCATGGAGTAAATCAAGAAAAGTTCGTAAGAAGTTAGAGGAAATGACTCAGAAAGAGGTAGTTTCTACCCCCACTGCTACAGAAGAAGCACAATAATTTAAAAAAAAATAATGAAGTTGCATACCAAAATATTCATTTCCATGTTTTTGGGATTGATACTGGGCCTTCTCATTCATTTTTTTGATGATCAGGCTAACACACTCAGTCATTATGCACTTTATGTAAAACCCTTAGGTGTTATTTTCCTTAACCTTCTTAAAATGCTTATTGTTCCTCTTGTTTTTTCAACTATTTTTATGTCTGTCGCTAATATTGGCAATATTCTTTCTTTAGGAAGACTTGCTAAAAAAACAGTGCTTTATTATTTTGTAACAACCGCGATGGCTAGCATTCTTGGCCTTATTTTAGTCAATATTATGCAGCCAGGTCTCCATGCCCCTCAGCTTAAAGCCATGCTGACACAATCTATGCCACCCACACTTGTCTCTGCACAGGAAGGAAAAACTTTATTTGATATTCTTATTTACGATACTTTTCTTCAGGTTATTCCAACAAATATTTTTACTTCTTTAACTGAAGGAAGTGTTTTACAAATTATTTTCTTCACTTTGGTGTTTGCCATTTTTGTCACTTCTTTAGGATCTAAAGGAAAACCTATTATTGATTTTATGAAAGCCGTTGAACAGGCGGTGATGACAATGATTCTTTGGGTGATGAAATTCGCGCCTTATGGAATTTTTGCTCTCATTCTTGTGATGGTGACTCAAACAGGAACAGAAGCTATTTCAGTCATGCTTCGTTATATGTTGACGGTGACTATCGGGCTTTTTATTCATGGTTTTATTGTGCTACCACTTATATTGTGGTTTTTTGGAAAGTATAATCCTTTTATTTTTTCAAAACACATGCTTTCTGCATTGACGACTGCTTTTTCAACAAGCTCAAGTGCCGCAGCGCTTCCTGTAACTTTAGAATGTGTGAAGGATAATGCTGGTGTTCCGGAACACATAGCTGATTTTGTTGTACCTTTGGGCGCCACAGTGAATATGGATGGAACAGCTTTGTATGAATCAGTAGCAGCCATTTTCATAGCCCAGATTGTTGGGTATCAACTGGGATTGACAGATCAGGTCATTATTTTTATTTTAGCAACCCTTGCAGCTGTTGGGGCAGCGGCTATACCGAGCGCTGGGCTTGTCACCATGGGTATTGTTTTTAAGGCGGTTAAACTCCCTTTAGAGGGAATTGGGCTTATTGCAGGAGTAGACAGACCTTTAGACATGATGAGAACAACAGTCAATGTGTGGGGAGATGCGGTGGGGGCTATTGTCGTTTCTCGATTTGAGGGTGAAAAACTTAAACCTAAATTATGATTCAAGTGAGAGGACTTACAAAATATTACGGTGATCGAACAGCTGTTGATCATATTGATTTTCATGTTAAAGAAGGCGAAATTCTAGGTTTTTTAGGGCCCAATGGTGCTGGTAAGACAACCACGATGAGAATGATTACGGGCTTTCTTTCTCCTGATGAAGGAGAAGTGGTTGTGTGTGGTTATAGTGTTGTCAAAAATCCTTATGATGTGAAAAAAAACCTTGGATACTTACCTGAAACGCCCCCTATTTATGAAGAGTATTTGGTAGCGCCTTATCTAGAACATATTTGTCGTCTTAAAGGGGTTCCTAAAAAACAAAGAAAAGGGGCTGTTGACGTAGCACTTCAGAAAACAGGTTTAACTCATGTTAGGAACCGCCTCATTGGCAATCTTTCACGGGGTTACAAACAGAGGGTAGGGCTTGCTCAGGCCTTGGTGCATGATCCTAAGGTTCTTATTTTAGACGAACCTACTGTAGGGTTAGATCCTAACCAAATTCGAGAAATAAGAGAGCTTATTAAGGGTTTAGGAGGTAGTCACACTGTTATTTTAAGTACTCATATTTTACCTGAAGTTTCTGTTGTCTGCGATCGTATTGTTATTATTAACGAAGGAAAGATTGCGGCGGTAGACACTTATGAAAATCTTTCTGCTACTTTAAGAAAATCAGAAAGTATAGAACTTCTTCTTAAGAAAAAAGATGATGGTGTTAAAAATAAAATTGGAGAGCTTAAAGGCGTCAAGAGTGTTCAAGAAAAAAATGAATATTTAATTATAGAAAGTGAGCTTAATACTGATATTCGTGAAAATGTAGCCAAGCTTGTTGTTGAGAGTGGATGGGGATTATTAGAGATGAAACCTATTCATTTAAGTTTAGAGGATGTTTTTGTAAAACTAACATTAGAGGAATAGAAATGGGACGACTGTGGGCAGTTTATTTACGAGAACTTAAATCTTTTTTTGTGTCACCTTTAGCCTATGTAGTCATAGGGGCATTTTCTGCCATTACTGGATATTCTTTTTGGAATCAGATTCAAGATTATCAAGTAGCTATGCTTCGTTTTTATCAAGCTCAGCAATTTTATGGGGCACAGGCAGGGGATCTTTTAGAACAACTCAATATCAATCGTATGATTATTCAACCTACTTTCGGAGGTATGGGTTTTTTTCTTCTTCTTTTTGCCCCCTTTATTTCTATTAAATTGATTGCTGAAGAAAAAAAATCAAAAACAATAGAGCTTCTCATAACTTCTCCTATTAAACTTTATGAAATTATCTTAGGTAAGTATAGTGCTGTCTTAACTGTGTTTTTTGTGATGCTTGCTCTTTCTTTTGTATTTCCGTTTTTTATTATTCTTTATGGAGCTCCTGATATGGCACCGATCTTTTCTGCTTATTTAGGAATTTCCCTTTTAGGGGCCTCTTTTTTAGCATGGGGCTTTTTTGCATCTTCCATAACTCAAAGCCCTATTGTAGCGGGTGTTATTAGTTATGCTGGGCTTTTTGCATTTTGGTTGATTGAGTGGACGGGCCGATTTTTGGGAGAGCCATGGAATGATATTGTTTCTTATCTTTCTATTATTTCGCATTGGCTCAATATGATAACAGGACTTATTGATACAAGAGATATTGTTTATTATGTGAGTTTTATTTTTATGTGTCTCTTTTTTGTTTATCGTGTTTTAAGATCACAAAGTTGGAGAACCTAAAAGATGAAGAAGAAGTGGCAGTTTTATCTTCATACTTTTTTTATAATCATTTTAACACTAGGAGTCGTTGTATTTGTTAATTTTATTTCTCACCGTCACTATAAAAAAATTGATTTTACACAGAATAAAAGTCACACTCTTTCAGATCAAAGTATTCAAGTAGCTCGAAATATTCAAAAAGAAGTAAAGCTTATTGGCTTTTTTAAAAAACAAGAAAAGCAAATATTTTTGGATCTTGTAGATAAATATACTTACTATACAGATAAAATAAAAAAACAGAGCTCTGATCCTGACGTTGATGTTGGATTGGCAGAACTTCATGGCATACGTAAATCAGGTGTTATTGTTGTCGAGGGGCCTAAAAAAACGATTAAAGTAGAAGAAATAACTGAAGAAGTTCTTACAAATGCGCTTATTAAAGCAGTAGCAGAAAAAGAAAAAAAGTTTTATTTTGTAACAGGGCATCTTGAAAAAAGTATTCAAAACAAAGAGGGGCAGGGGTACACCTATCTTAAAAAAGAACTTGAAGATACAGGTTATGCTGTTAACGAAGTTTTACTTTTAAAAGATGGCAAAGTACCGGAAGATTGTGATGTTCTTGTGATAGCAGGAGAAGAAAAGCCTTATCTTCGTGAAGAAGTTGAAGCTATCAAGATGTATGTAGAAAAAGGAGGGAGTCTTTATCTAGCCCTCGATCCACAGAAAAAAACTTCCTTTGAAAAGCTTTTGAATGAGTGGGGAGTTACACTTCATGACGATATTATTATTGATAAAGAATCACGTCTTTTAGGAGGGGATTTTTTAATACCCCTTGTTTTTAGCTATGGTGAACATGAGATCAGTCGTGATTTCAAAGATAAAAAAGTTGTTACTTTTTTCCCACTTACAAGATCTTTCGAAGTTTTGCCTAAGCTTCCAGAAGGGGTGAGTTTTAAGTTTTTAGCTCAAACGTCAGCCAATGCTTGGGGAGAAACAGAGCCCAAAAATAAGAAGGTTGAGTTTAATGCGGGTAAAGATTATCCAGGTCCATTAAGTCTTGCGGCTGCTATCGAAAAAGAAAAACAAGGTAAGATTGTTCTTTTTGGAACAAGCCACATGGCTACAAATACATTTCTTTATAAGCTCAGTAATAGAGATTTTATTTTAAATTCTTTAAGTTGGTTAGCACAAGATACAAATCTTGTTTCTATCCGTCCTAAAAAATCGAATGCGAGCACTATGACCTTAACTCCTTCACAAGGTAAAAAAATAGCGGCTGTGACTGTTTTCCTCATTCCTTTGTCTATCATTCTTTTTGGAGTTTTTTACTGGAATCGACGTCGTAAAAAATGAAAGGATTTCGAGGAACACTTCTTTTAACACTTCTTTTTTTTATTTTAGGTCTCACCGTTTATTTTTTTGAGATTAAAGGAGTGTCAGAAAAACAAAAACAGGAAGAAGAATCTAAAAAAGTTTTTATTTTTAAAAGAGAAAATATTGAAACACTGAGCGTCCAATTTAAGGGATATCCAAAAATTCAATTTGAAAGATTTGGTGAGAATAAGTGGAATATAAAAGAACCTTTAGAAGATGAAGCCGATATTATTAAACTTAATAATATTGTTTCTGCTTTGTTCGATCTTGAAAAGCAAAGAACTCTTGAAGAGGATGATTTTAAACCCCAAGTTTTTAAACTGGATGATCCAGAAGTAGAAGTCTGGTTTAAGATAGCTCAAGATAATCATATAAATCATTTAAAAATCGGAAGAAAAGCTGCAAGCGGAGCCTCTCTTTACATTCAAGTTGAAGGTGAAGAGAAAGCCTATCTTGTTTCTACCTATCTTCAAAGCCAGCTTAATAAAACAGCCGAAGAATATAGAAATAAAGTGGTTGTGAGTTTCTTAAGAGAAGATTTAAAGACTTTAAACATTAAAAAAGAGGGTGAAGATATTAAACTTTTAAAAGAGAGTGACTGGAAAATCAATGAGCCTTTAAAGACCGAGGCCTCTCAAGATAGTGTTAATGAGTTTTTAGGAAACCTAGAACTTTTGAGGGCTGAGCGTTTTGTTCAAAAAAAGGAACTTAAAGTGAATAAAAAACTTTTTGAGGTTTCTTTGAATGATGAAACAAAACTTATTTTTAGTATGGAAGGGCCTCGTTTTTTTATTGAGAGAGCGGGTAGGAACAAATTAGATGAAGTCATGGAGCTTGATAAAAATAAGAGAAATGAACTTTATAAAGATCTTTTTTATTTTAGAGAAAAAAAGATCTTTAATTTTGATCCTATTCTTGTTACAGATTTTAAAATAATGGAAAAAGGCAAAGAGATTTTTCATTTAAATAAAAAAGAACATGAATGGTTTTTAAATGATCAAAAACTTAAAAAAGATAGAGTGCTTAATTTTTTAAATGCACTTTCTGATGTTGAAGTTGAAAAATTTATTGATTCCATCAAAAATCTTAAAGATTATGGTTTGTTAGATCCAGAAAAAGAAATTATTTTGAAAGATCATGAGGGTAAAGAGTTTTTAAAAATCTTAATAGGTAAAAACTCTAGGTCATTCCCGCACAAAGCCGCAGGCAACAGCGGGAATCCAGAAAGTGCAGCCACCTTAGTTTATGTAAAAAAACAAGATAAAGACAGTATTTATCTTGTTTCAAAAGACTTCTTAAACAATTTACCTAAAGATATTAAAGAATGGCTTGAGGTGGAAAGCCCTCCCCGCCAATAGCTGAAAGCACAAGCGGGTATCCAGTATTTCTCTTTTTCCGATACTTATGTTCTTGCTAACCCTTCTAAATTTTGCTGCATGGCTCGCTGTAGTCGTCCCACATAAATTCTTCATTATCCCGTAAGTGCTAAAGCACTGTCCGGAATGAAAGTATTTTTAATTATTACAAACCGTGGGCTGCGCTTTACTTCCGCAAAATTTGAAGGATTAGCTTCGCATAAACTCGAGAATAGTTAATATCTGAAACTGGTGTCTTTATGTAAGTCATGCGGAAGCCTTGAGTTGTCATCACGAGCCCGTAGGGCGTGGTGATCTCATCACCGGAGGTGATGGGATTGCTTCGTTTCACTCGCAATGACTAGAGGGAAATCCGACGCGGGCTGGAATAAAGACACCAGTGAAGATATGAATTAGTTTGTGCACATTTCAAGAGTCTAAGTTGAGTCAGTATATTTTTTTATTTTTTTAAGTTGAGGATGAGAATGTTGATGAAGTTGATGGTGAAGTGACACAAGATAGGGGCTGCAAGGTTTCCTGTATATTCAAAAAGCCACCCTAAAAGAAACCCCATGACAATGGCCATAACAGTCCAAGGAATCATTTCTTTTTTAAACGGAAAGTGAAAAAGGCCAAACAAAAAACTAGCTATATAAATATTAGAAGCTTGTTGAATGGCCCCTCGAAATAAAAACTCCTCTCCAAGTGCACTTGCAAGGGCCATCCCAAAAATACTGGCGAGAGGAAGAGGGGTAAGATAATCTTTAAATTCTTTTTCAAGTTTTTGAGCCCAGTGAAAGATATAAGTAAGAAGAAATGATAAAAGAACAACAAGAATACCACTTCCTATTCCAAATAAAATGTGATGAACCCTTATGATTCTTTCAAAACCTATAAAAAAGAGATTTTTATAGGTAAAGTGAGCTATAACGATAGAGATAAAGATAAAAAAACTATAAAACATAAGAACTGGAAAAAGTGTCGGCTTTTCGTTTTTTCTGAATTCTAAGTTCATGGATAAAGATAAGAAGTGTAAGCTTCTTCAGTAAAAGGAATCACAGGTTGAATACTTTGGTTTTCCGGAGTTTTTCCTTTCCAGCGTTTATGTATCCAAAACCACTGTTCTGGATGTTTTCTAATAGTATTTTCAATTATTTTTGTAAGGAGTTGGGTGTTATAAAAAATATCAAAGTCTTTGTTTCCTGTTATTTTTAATTCAAAGGGTTTTTCGATAATAGCTTTAAAATGTCCATCTGGGGTCCTAAAATTATAAACGTGAATAATAATTGCTCCTGTTTTCATTGCTAAAAAAATTGGGCTTGTGTTGGTTCCAGCTTCTTTTCCAAAGAAATCAACATAAACGCCATGTTTACCAGTGTGTTGATCGAGAGCAAAAACAGTAACTTCATTTTTTTTAAGTAGAGAAACAATTTTATAATAAGTATTTTTTGCTTGGATGATTGTTATTCCAAATTGAGTTCTAAATCTTTCCATAATTTTGCTGAAAAGTGGGGACTTTATTTTCCTGGCTATGCGATAGGCTTTTCTTTGGATAAAAGGAGATATTTTAAGTGAAACTTCAAAATTACCTAGATGGGCTCCAATAATAATAATCCCTTTATTTTTTTTAAGGGCTTGATCTCCATAGTATAGATTGTGAACGTGAATGAGTTCTTTATATTGTCTTTTACTTTTGATAAATAAAAGCTCAAAAATAAGCTTTCCATAGTGTTTGTAATTTTCAAGGGCAACTTTTTTAATTTCTTTTTGGCTTTTTTCTTTTCCAAAAGCGATATTAAGATTATTAAGTATTACTTTTTTTCGGATAGGAATAAAGTAATAGAATAAGATTCCTAAAAAACTTCCTCCATAATGTATTACTTTTAAAAGCACATCTCTTTTTGTAAGGGAACAGAGGGTATTTTGCAACAGGAGGCATTCAAAACGCTCTCTCACTTTTTTTCAAATTAGGTTCTTAAAATGGTTACTATCTTCCGCTTCATGGCTCGCTGTAGTTATTCAACACGAACTCCTCTTAATCCCGTAAGTGCTAAAGCACTGTCCGGGCTTCAATATTTTATCTTATTACAATCTTTTGGCTGCGCTTGACGCAGCACCTTAGAGCAATCATTTTTTAACATAAACTCGCACTGTAGTTGAAGAGATGGGGACAGTGCTTACTGAGGGTCGTGTCGGAAGGAAATCTGGCTTGGTCCACATAGAATATGTGGCAGATTGACTGAGACGCGAGGCGCACTTTTTCGCAGGAAAAAAGTGACGCCGTAGAATATGTGGCAGATTGACTGAGACGCGAGGCGCACTTTTTCGCAGGAAAAAAGTGACGCCGTACCCGAGGGAAGCATTGTCCCTATCTCTTATAACCCTTCCAAAAACCAAGGTTGTCCATGATGCCATTTTAAGAACATAATTTGGGGTGAGGAGGATTTGTGAATACTATCTAGGCTGTTGCTTTTTTAAGGTCTTTGCGTGAAAGGGGAAGTGTAATAATAAAGGTTGTTCCTTCGCCTTTTTTACTTTTAACTGTGAGTGAGCCTTTGTGTTTTTTAATAATATTATAGCTAATAGAAAGCCCCATGCCCGTGCCTTTGCCTACTTCTTTTGTTGTAAAAAAGGGGTCAAAAACATTTTCTAGATACTTTTCCTCAATACCACAACCATTATCTTTAATAGATATTTCAAGTGAGTTATTTTTTTGCTTGGTTTCAATCCAGATATCTCCATTTTTAAGAATAGCTTGGGTAGCATTATTAATAATATTCATAAAGACTTGATTAATTTGGCTTGGGTAGCACGTCACAGCTGGAATATCAGCATATTTTTTATGTATGATGACTTTATCTTTGATTTGATTGTGAAGAAGTTCAAGGGTGCTATCAATGCCATCATGAATATTAACAGTTTTTTTCTCAGCCTCATCAAGTCTTGAAAAATTTCTAAGTCCCAAAACAATATTTTTTGTTCTTTCTGCTCCTTCAAGTGCGCTGTGTATAATCTTGAAAGCATCTTCTAAAATAAAGTCAACATTGTTTTCTTTCCACAGTTCATCCACTTTTTGAAGCTTACTTTTTGGAAGTTTTTTAGAAACTTCTTTATAAACTTCGAGAATTTTTTGAAGGCTTGTCGTATATTCTTCAAGGTGTTGCATATTACTATAGATAGCTGCTATGGGATTATTAAGTTCATGTGCAACACCAGCTACAAGCTTACCTAAAGAAACCATTTTTGCTGAATGAACAAGTCTTGATTGAGTTTCTTTAAGCTCTTTATTTGTTTTTTCTAGTGCAATAACCTTATCTTGGAGTTCTTTTTTCATGGTATCAATGCTTTGAGCCATATCATTAAATGAGTCTGTAAGAACACCTAATTCATGAGTTGCTTGCTTAGAGAGTGTTTCAAATCTTCCTTTTTTAACTTGTGAAGTGGCTTCCACAAGAACTTTAATGGGGTTTACAATAGAATTAGAAGCAAAAATAACAGTGATTAAAAGAATAAAAACAAGAAGGAACACAAAAATAAAAATATGTCCTTGAATACGTGAAGCGGTTTCATAATAAATATTTTTGGATACAAGAAGTCCAATTTTTCCAATTGTTTTTTGGTGAGAATCTTTAATTTCTTCCATGAGAGATATATAAGGTTCGTTGTTGATTTGAAGTTCGACTGCTTCCGTAATACCTTTTGAAATAAGTTCAGGGTTTAAAACTTGGATCTTCTTAATAATTTTTTTATCTTCATAGTTAAAGGAGGAAGAACCATTTTGTTGATTTGTTGTAAGCATTTTATCTTCATGATCGAGAATAATAATATCAAGATTGGTACTTTTATGAATGGCTTTAGCATAGTTACTGTCTAAGTATACTGTTTCTTCAAGGATTCCTAAGTTCTGACCATTCTTTTTGATGAGAGCGTAGGCATGATAACTGATACCCAGTTGAGGTATTGTTTTTTTAACAAAGTAAGCTTGTCCAAGAAGTATCTCGTTCAGTATACTTTGAGGAATTTTTTGTGGAGCCTCTTTGACTTGGGTACTTGCATGAATATGGAGAAGGGGTATTCCATTTAAACTATAATAACTGACACGGTCCGTAATATAATTTCTCATAATGGTTTCAGAAAAGTTTTGAAGTGTGCCTAAATTATTTGTTTCAAGATAGTGTATGATTTGGGAGTTTTGAGCATGCCGCACAATGCCGTTTAATAAGCTTTTTTCAAGATCTGCGAGTTCTGTTTGAATGCTTAAAAAATGGCTTTGTATTCTTGTAATAAGTTCCTGAGTGATGACATTTTCTAACTTGTGACTACTATAAATAGCGAAAATAAGAAGCGGAACAAGTGCAATCACAAGAAACCACAGGTAAAGAGTGGTTCTCAGTGATGTTTTGGGGTTTAATTTCTCCAAAGAAACAGCGATTTTTTCAATAAATTTTCTTACTTTTTCCATGGTATTCGGCCATTTATCTTATCGGAAGGTCCCATGGAGTTCTTAAAATAACGGTGTTTTCCTATAGGCCAAACTTATGTTCTTGCTAACCTTCCTAAATTTTGCTGCATGGCTCGCTGTAGTTATTCAACATGAATTCTTCTTTATCCCGTAAGTGCTAAAGCACTGTCCGGGATGCACAGTTCTAGATATTTTAAAATATGGGCTGCGCTTTACTTCCGCAAAATTTGAAAGGTTAGCTTCACATAAATTCGAATACTATCACATAAAGTTACCTAGTATGTTTTGAAGGCCGTCTCGGAGGCCTAAGCGGGCATGGATTTTTTACGAAGTAAAAAAGAGCGAGGCCGAGAGGCGTGCGACATTTTTCTCGCAGGGAAAAATGATCGCTGTGCCTGAGAAATATTTGAGGTTGAAGTTTTGGAAAATTGACTTTAGGGAAGAGAGCGCTACTCTTACAAACTTCTATGAAAGCGATTTTTATTTCTGACATTCATTATCAGGGTAAAAAAGACTCTCGAGGTCACATTCTTTTAAGATTTTTTGAGGAAAAATTTGAAAATGGGGATTATCTCGTTATTGTCGGAGATTTTTTTGATTTTTGGATTGGGTTTCCAAACTATGTTTATGAAGAATATAGAGAATTTTTAAGTGGTTTCGAAAAAATTGTTTTTAACAAACAAATTAAAATAATTTATGTTGAAGGAAATCATGATTTCTTTTTAGGTTCTTATTTTTCCGAAAAACTCAAAGCGCATATTCTTTCAAAACCAGGAATCATTCATCTTTTTAATAAAAAAATATATCTTCATCATGGAGATGGTATTGATAAACGTAGTTTACTAGAAAAAGTTATTCTTAAATTTTTAAAAAGTCGTTTTGTATATGTGTTAGCTCGTTTTTTAGGGCCTCGATTAACGTGGAGTGTTGGAACATATCTTTCCTTTCAGAGTCGGAGAGCTCACGGTCATGTTGATACTGAAAATGTTCAAAATCAGTATCGCGCTTATGCTAAAAATATTCTTCAAAAAGAAAATGCTGATTTTTGCATCATAGGGCACATACATATTCCAGATGAAATAGAGTTACTTCCAGAGAAAACTTACTTTAATGTTGGAGATTGGCTCACACATCAAACCTATGTGGAGATGAAAGAGGGTAAAATTGAGCTTAAATCATACAATTCAATTTAAAATGAGATTCAATTTCAAAATCGGCCTTTCTACTTGAAATAACTTGTCCTTTTTCCTATAATGAAGTTAGGCGGAGGGTGTTTATTCCATTCAATGGTTATCGATTTGAAGGGCTTATGATCCCAGAGATGCTATATGGGAGGGGCCCGAAGTGCTGGTTTCTAACTAAATTTTCATTCCAAGATAACCGATAGAATAAATGAACACCTAAAAAAGGAGGCTAGTTCATGGACATCATGTCATTAATGAAAGAGCTTCAGAATATTGAAGAATATCTTGATTTAAACTGGGAAGGAAATTTTGAAGCCTATCTTAAGTTAGTTAAAGAAAACCCACATATCATAAGAAGTGCCTACCAGCGTATTTATGACATGATCATGTTGTATGGATATGAAGAATATTTAAGTGGTGGCAAAAAAATGATCCATTATAAGTTTTTTGATGATGTGAATTGTGATGGGAAAGATGCTGTTTATGGCCTTGATCTTCCTCTTATGAAACTTGTTAATGTTTTTAAAGCTGCAGCACACCGTTTAGGAAGTGAAAAACGGGTTATTCTTCTCCATGGCCCTGTAGGAAGTGCAAAAAGTACTATTTGTCGTTTATTGAAGCGAGGAATAGAAAAATATTCTACAACAAATGAAGGAGCTCTTTACAGTTATAAATGGGTTGCTAAGGGCGATAAGGATCTTATTCAAAATCTTTTTGGAGGGCAGGACGAGTTTACATGCCCTATGCATGGAGATCCTCTTCAACTCGTTCCACGCGAGAAAAGAACTCAGGTTATAAAAGAACTTAATAAGGAAAAGCCTCAAGAATATCGTCTTGATGTTGAGGGTTCACTTTGTCCGCCTTGCCGCTTTATTATGAAAGAATTGCTTCAAAAGTATGAAGGGGATTGGACAAAAGTCATGAAGCACGTTCAGGTTTATCGCCTTGTCCTTTCTGAAAAGGATCGTGTGGGTATTGGAACCTTCCAACCTAAGGATGAAAAAAATCAAGATTCTACAGAATTGACTGGAGATCTTAATTATAAAAAGATTGCTATTTATGGATCAGATTCTGATCCCAGGGCTTTTAATTTTGATGGAGAGTTCAATATAGCCAATCGAGGTATGGTTGAATTTATCGAGGTTTTAAAGCTTGATGTTGCCTTTCTTTATGATCTTTTAGGGGCATCTCAAGAGCATTCTATTAAGCCAAAGAAGTTTGCACAAACAGATATTGATGAGGTTATTATTGGTCATACTAATGAACCTGAATACCGCAAACTTCAAAATAACGAATTTATGGAAGCTTTACGTGATCGTACTATTAAAATTGATATTCCTTATATTACACATCTTTCTGATGAAGTTAAAATTTATAAGAAAGATTTTGGGAAAGAAAAACTTAACCATAAAACCATTGCTCCTCACGCCTTAGAGGTTGCATCCCTTTGGGCTGTTTTAACACGTTTAGAAATTCCTAAAAAAACAAATTTAACACTTCTTCAAAAACTGAAGCTTTATAATGGAGACAAGATTCATGGTTTTACTGAAGATAGTATTGTTGAATTAAGAAAAGAAACCATTCGAGAAGGTTTACAAGGTATTTCTCCCCGTTATGTTCAAGATAAAATTTCTCATGCTCTTGTGGCTTGTGAAAAAATACATCATAGCTGTGTTGATGGGTTTCAACTTTTGAGCGAACTTCTTGAAGGGCTCACTCATAATTCACTCATCAGCAATGAAGAACAAAGAAAAATATATGAAGAGCTTTTGGGAATCGCACGTCAAGAGTATGAAGATAGAATTAAAACAGATGTTCAAAGAGCTGTCAGCGCTGATGAGGAAAGCCTCAAGCAATTATTCAGTAATTATGTTGATAATGTAAGAGCCTATACACAAAGGGAAAAACTTCCTAATAAGCTTACAGGAGTTGAAGAGCTTCCTAATGAGAGACTCATGAGAAGTATTGAAGAAAAAATTGATATCCCAGAAAGTCGCAAAGAAGATTTTAGAAGAGAAATTGTAAATTATATAGGCAATCTTACAAAGGAAGGCCGAAAATTTGATTATAAATCAAATCCACGTCTTCAAAAAGCTTTAGAGCTTAAGCTTTTTGAAGATCAAAAAGACAGCATTAAGCTTTCTTCCTTTTCTTCTGAAGTTGTAGATGAATCTACACAAGAAAGGATCCATTCTATTAAGAAAAGGCTCATTGATAACTTTGGATATTGTGAGGAAAGTGCATCCAGTGCACTTAAGTATGTTTCTAGTATTTTTGCCAGGGGCGACCCCAAGTGAAAAAAATCGACGGCGATTATGCTCGATTTAAAGACATCATAAAAGGCAAGATAAAACAAAATCTTAAAAAATTTATTACAAAAGGATCCATGATCTCTCACACGGAGAATGAATCTATTAGTATCCCTCTGCCTCGTATTCAAATTCCAAAATTTACTTATTCTCAAAAGCAAATGGGGGGTGTGGGTGCAGGTCCTGGTAAGCCAGGTAAAGAAGTTGCTCAAGGAGAAGCGACTCAAACAGGACAAGGTCAAGCAGGTAATATGCCTCAAGATCGCTTGCCCACATGCTAGGAGAAGAGCTCGAATTACCCAAAATTAAACCTAAGGGAAGTGGGTTTGTCATGGCAAGGCATAACAAATACTCTTCCATTCACATGCAAGGTCCAGAATCTTTAAAACATTTTAAAAGAACCTTTAGAGAAGCTTTAAAAAGAGAGATTGCAGCAGGTACTTATGATCCTAAAAACCCAGTTGTACTTCCTGTGAAGCGAGACAAGCGATTTAAATCTTGGAAAATTACTGAAAAACCAGAGCACAATGCTGTGATTCTTTATCAAATGGATGTTTCAGGATCGATGGGGGATGAACAGAAAGAGATCGTACGTATGGAGGCCTTTTGGATCGATACATGGCTTAAATCTCAGTATAATGCTTTAGAGAGGCGTTATATTATTCATGATGCTGCTGCTAAAGAAGTGAATGAAGAGGCGTTCTATAAAACAAGAGAAAGTGGAGGAACACTGATTTCTTCTGCTTATAAACTTTGCCAGCAGATTATTGAGGCTGAATACTGTTCACAAAACTGGAACGTTTATGTTTTTCATTTTTCGGATGGGGATAATTGGTCGGGTGAAGATACAAAGCATTGTCTTGAAATTTTAAAAAATCAGATTCTTCCGCGAGTTAATTTATTTTGTTACGGGCAAGTTGAAAGTCGTTATGGAAGCGGGCAATTTATTAAAGATCTTGAAGAAAATCTTCAAAATCGGGATTCTTTAGTCACCTCTCGGATTGAAAGCAAAGAAGCTGTGTATGCTTCGATTAAAGAATTTTTAGGTAAAGGCAGATGAGTCTCACACAAGAGCTTGAAAAAGTGCGGGAAGAGATTGAATGCTATGCCAAAGAGTATCAGCTTGATTATTTTCATGTAAATTTTGAAATTGTTGATTATGACAAGATGAATGAAATTGCTTCTTATGGTGGTTTTCCAACCCGATATCCTCATTGGCGATATGGAATGGAGTATGATTATTTAGTGAAAGGTTATCGGTATGGCTTACAAAAAATTTATGAACTCGTTATTAATAATGATCCTTGTTATGCCTATCTTTTAAAATCAAATAGCTTTTTAGATCAAAAACTTGTGATGGCCCATGTTTATGGACACAGTGATTTTTTTAAAAATAATGATTGGTTTGCACACACAGATCGTAAAATGGTAGATCGAATGGCCAATCACGCCTCAAGGGTACGTCGTTATGCTGATAAGTATGGTTTTGAGAATGTAGAAAATTTTATTGATTTTGTACTTTCTATTGAAGATCACATCGATATTAATGCACCACAAAGAAGAGGTGTCAGTTTTGAAGCGCGAGAGTATGGTGAAAAAGACCTTCTTCTTTTTCTCTTAGAGCGTGCCCCTTTAGAGCCTTGGCAACAAGATATTTTATGGATTGTAAGAGAAGAAAGTTTTTATTTTGCACCACAAAGACAAACAAAAATCATGAATGAAGGATGGGCTAGTTTCTGGCACTCAAAAATGCTTACTGAAAAGGTGCTTACCGATGCTGAAGTGGTTGATTATGCAGACAATCATTCGGCAACCCTCGTTCAACCACCCAATAGTATTAACCCTTATAAAATTGGCATTGAGCTTTTTAAAGATATTGAAAGACAAATATCCCCTGGGCTTAAAAAAATTTTTGAAGTAAGAAAAACTCACAATGATATTACTTTTTTAGATACCTTTTTAACACCTGAATTTTGTGAAAAACATGAGCTTTTCGTTTATAATTATAACCCACGAACGGGTAATTATGAGATTACTTCACGCAAATTTGAAGATATTAAAGAAAAACTTCTTTTTGGCCTGACTAATTTAGGTAGACCTTTTATTTATGTGACAGATGAAAACTATGAAGGAAACCATGAACTTTATCTCACCCATGATCATCAAGGTGTTGATTTAGATCTCAGAGAAGCTTTTTCTGTTTTAGAAAGTTTAAGAAATATGTGGCAAAAACCTATTCACTTATCAACGACGGTGAATGGGCAAAAAAAACTTCTTTCTTTCGACGGCTTTGAACAAAAAGAAAGAAATATTTAATTATCCCTTCGCCAAAAGAAACCCAGTCAAAGCGCCGCCCTATACAAAGAATATTTGTGAGGAGGATGTAAGAGGTTGCCATCATGTAATGACCACCCTTGAGAAGACTAATGGTTTCAAAAGAAAAAGATGAAAAAGTTGTAAAACCACCTAGAAGGCCTATGGCAATCATAATTTCTATAGAAGGTGTCATAAATGATTTTCCAACTGCATATTCTAAAAAATAACCAATACCAAAACTTCCTAAAATATTAACAAGCATGGTTCCTAGTGGAAAAGATGTGGCAACAAAAAGATGAGGAATGCGGGCTAGAAGATATCTTAAAACAGCACCTACAAAGCCACCTGAGCCTACCAAAAAAATCGCTTTCATATTTTTATTTAATTTCGTTTATAATAAGGGTTCTTTCCACCGGCATGGTCGGTGATATCAAGTACTTCTCCAATCTCAGGAACAGCTTGTCGAAAGGCGTTTTCAACCCCTTGTTTAAGGGTTGCAAGAGACATGGAGCACCCTTGACACCCACCTCCCATTTCTACATAAACGGTGTTTCCTTTAACATCGAGAAGTTTGATCCATCCGCCATGTTCTGCTACAGCGGGGTTTACTTCTTGATCAAGAATTTTTTGGAGTTTCTTTTTTATTTCTTCTGTAGAGGGCAAACTTTCTAAAACTTTATCTGAAATAAGTTTCTGTCCAGATTTAATTTGTTCTTTAATAATGTTTTCAAGTTTTTCTGGTGTGTCAGCCCAATCATCAAAATCATGATTCATTGTTACTTTAACAACATTATCTGAAACTGTAATGTTTTGAACTTTATCAACTTCAAAAATTTTTTCTGCAAGCAAAGAGCCTTTTGCTTTTTCTTTATTTCCAAAAACTGCTGTACCTTGTGGATAAAGAGGTTTGTTGGCTGTGAATTGAAATGTAAATTCACCTACCATTTGTAAATCAATGTGTAGTGAGCTCATAAATTCTCCCTTATTTTTGTGGCTATGTCTTCCATGTTTTTAAACTTGTGATCATGCATAGGGATGAGCCAAATATGCGCGTGGAGGACTTCATCTCCTATAATTCGAGATTGGACCATATCAGTTTGAAAGGCTTTTTGCATTGCTTTTGCAATTTTACCGCAGGCTTTAAAATAATCTCCTAGATTGGGAACATCCCATACCCAGCGATAGTGTTTTTTAGGGATGACTTGAGAATGGCCTGGCTTTTGTGGGTGAATGTCCAAAAAAGCAATGAAGTTTTCATCTTCATAGATTTTATGACTGGGTATTTGTCCTTCTATGATTTTGCAAAAAACACAATCCATAAAAGGGTTTATAACTATAAACGCGTAGAAAGTCTAGGATAGAGGATATAAAACCTTGAAAAATGGAGGGATTCCTTCATAATCAAAGTGGGTGTGAAAATCTAAAAAGGGAGGATTCTATGATGATGGGGACTTATCTTATTGCCTTAGTTTTAGGCGCTATGCTTTTACTGAAGGTGTGTGAAAAACCTTGCAAAAAGACAATGAAATTTATTGGTTTTTTTGTTGTTATTTTAAGTTTTGTTGCTGTTTTTTGTTCAGGATATAAATTAGTGAAATACAGACTTTATAGCTGTCCTCACCATAAATATGGATATCATCATAAGAAACATAAAGACCGCAAGGGAATGGACAAAAAGTCCGAAAATCCAGAAGAGCATCACAGCGAAGATTAATTTTCTCATTTTTACAGAAATTTGTATTCATGAGAGAATTGGGGGTATTTTTTTTGCTTGGCGGAAGGAGCAAAAAATATGCCCCCAATTCAGAACCAAGACAATCCATACATTGCTTACCTTTTTGAAATATGTCAGTTTAGAATAAATGGATTATAAACTGCTTTTAAGACATTTTTTAGAGAATGAACGAGTTGCTTTTCTGGTTCCCAATGCTTCTGTTAAACATATTCTTATTCAAGATTTACTCAACTCTAGTGAAAGTAAGGGTTTAGGCGGTCGAAGAATTTTTTCTTTCAATGATTTCCTACTTCAAGAGCCTCTTTCTTCTTTAGAAGATAGTTTTGCTTTAGAAGAGGCAGTTTCTCAAACGCTTAAGCACTCAGCTTTTAAAAATATGGCATTTTATGAGTTTGCTGGCAGGACTTTAAAAACGCTTATGCGTGCTGATATTGATATGACTACATTAGAACGGGCTAAAGCTTCTCCACTTTTATCGGGCCTTTATAAAACCTATCAAAAAGAGCTTCAAAAACGAGGCACAACAAAAATACAAGTTTTCAAAAACGGAATTGAAAACTTTTCTTGCATTCAAAAGAGGTTTTTTGAAGGCATTGATGAAGTGATAGGTGTGGGTGTGAATGCAAGTCATTATTTGGAAAAAAGATTTCTCATTGAACTTCAAAAAGCAGGTATGATTTATCATGATTTTACAGAAATGTTATTAGGAGGGGATTCTCCAGAAGTAACAACATGGATAGGTAAAAACCGTATTGAAGAAGTTAAAAAGATTTATGAGCTTGCTAAAAAACACCATGAAGAAAACCCTCAATACAATCAAACTTTTATTTTTAAAAATCTTTATTTATACAGAGATCTTTTAAGAGATTACTTCCAAGGTTCATTTCATTTTCATCCCCCACAAGATCTTCTCAAAACTCCCTTTTGTATTTTTTTATTTTCTCTTTTAGAAAATGTGTTACGTCGTGATGAAAAAGAGAGAAAAAACGAATATCAATCTTCCTATGTCCATCCGCTTATAACATTTGATCTTTTTGAAAAGATTTTAGATGCGTTTCCAGGGGAAGCTAGTTTTCTAGAATATTTTTCAAGGTTAGAAAATCTCTTCGAAGTTTTTAAAATTGAGGCACAAATGTTTGGATCCCCCTCTCAAACACATCTTAAAAGAGATTTAAAAGCACTTAAGGAAATAAAAGATTTATTTAATAATATCAACAAGTTAAGCTATAGTTCTAAGGTTGTAAACTTCGATCATTTTATTGCTTTCTTAAAACTTCTTATTTCTCATAGATCTTATTCTGAAAATAGGAAAAACAAGGCGGCGTTCGAGGCTTATGAGTTTAGAAACATTACTTTTTGGAGAGGGGATATTCAGTATTTAGTGG
This sequence comes from Deltaproteobacteria bacterium, assembly GCA_016186995.1. Lineage (GTDB taxonomy): Bacteria > Bdellovibrionota > JACOXK01 > JACOXK01 > JACOXK01 > JACPKQ01. The sequence goes on from JACPKQ010000012.1 coordinate 26,670, forward strand.
GGTTTCATGATGATGTAGCCACAGGGGATAATCCCTTGCTTTCCGAAAGTGTTGTTATAAAGCTTAATGAACTTTGTGGAGAAAAAAGAATTTTTGAAAATAAAGAAAGAATTTTGCAAGAAGAAAGAATTGTTCTTTCTAATCTTAAGTTAGGTGCTCACAATATTTATGTTTTAAGACCACATTCTTCAGAAAATAAACTGATGTTTACACCTTCTTATATTGAGAATCTTCCGCAAAAACCGTTAAAGGATAGTAAAGATTTTTTTATCGTCGATCAAAACGAGGCTTATAAAAAATTAGCAGAGCTTGATTATGAAAAATCTCCTTTATCGCTTTCGTTACACAAATCACTTAAGAATTTAAATCAAGAAAGATGGTACTTATATAGAAGAAATTTAATGACAAATCTTTCCCTTTCTACATGTGAAGAGTTAGCCTATCCATCAGTTCAAAAAAATGTTCAAAAAGAATTTTCAAGAGCCTATTCGTCTTCTCATTTGGAGGCTTATGCACGATGTGGTTATCGTTATTTTTTAGAAAATGCCCTTAAAATGAGAGAAAAGGAAGAAGGAGAGTTTGAGTTAACGCCTCTTGAAAAAGGAAGTGTTTATCATACAAGTCTTTTTAGATTTTATTCTTTGCGTAAGAAAAAGGGGAAAACTAAAATAGATCGTTTTGATATAGAAAATGCTAAAAAACAGATGGAATGGGCTGTTCATTCAAGCTTTGAGGATTATAAAAAAGCCCATTTATGGAAATTAGAAAAGGACCGCGTACTTCAAGTACTTCTCAAGTTTTGTGAAAAAGAAGCCTTGGATAATTGGATACCTTCTTATTTTGAAGCTTCTTTTAGAATGCCTTTAGGAATTCAAGATTTTTTTGGAGATGAAATTATTTTAAGAGGAATGATTGACCGTATTGATGTACAAGAAGATAAATTTCTTGTTATTGATTATAAAACAGGAAGTACTTTACCACCTTTGGCAGGAATTCTCCGAGGGGAAAATTTTCAGCTTCCTATATATAGAATGGCAGCAGAAAAGTTTTTTACAAAAGATGCGAAAGAGGGTGAAGCAACATTTTATCAACTGAGTTCTTTAGAAAAGAAGCTTAAACTTTCACAAAAGAAATATAAAAAACTTGAAACCATTGTATTAGACTTTATTAAAAAGCATGTAAGTGCCATCCGAAAGGGGCAGTTTTATCGGAGATTCCAATTTTGCACTTACTGTAAGCTTTCACCAGTGTGCCGTTTGGAAAAAGCGCAACTTAAAACTCCTTAGAAATCAGGCAAAAAAACAGTTGACGAGTTTTTTATGGTGACTTACTGTTTTTTTGAGTGTCGGAAATTTCGGATGAGTTTCTAGATACTGTAAGTAGTAAAAGGTTTCGTTGGTCTTAAATGTTAAGACCTAGAACAAAAAGTAGGAGGAGTGGGTATGAATAAAGCTCAATTAGTGGATCAGGTAGCAAAAGACACAAAGCTTACAAAAGCTGATTGTGAACGTGTAGTGAATGCTCTTGTCGGGACGGTTCGTAAAACCTTGAAAAAAGGTCAAGACGTTAAGATTACTGGTTTTGGAAGATGGTATGTGAGCAAAAGAAAAGCTCGTTTAGGCCGTAATCCGCAAACTGGTGCTGAAATTAAAATTCCAGCAAGTAAAGTTCCTTCCTGGAAATCTGGAAAAGAGCTTAAGAAAAGTCTTAACTAAAAACTTTCATGCAACGTCAGGCTTGAAAGTTTTTATCCAGAAGGAGCTTATGAAATAAGCGACTGAAGGATCTAGTCTGGCTTGTTATATGAATTTTTTTAACAAAAAAGCTTGCGTGTAGACGCAAGCTTTTTTAGTTTCTAGGGTGTTATGTTACTCAATCCTGTTCAAGAAAGAGCTATTCACCATTTTGATTCTTCACTTTGTCTCTCCTCAGGTGCAGGTTGTGGAAAAACAACGGTACTGTGTGAGAAGTATTTGGAAGCCCTTCGAAGAGGTCTTTCTCCTCATGAAATTGTTGCTATCACTTTTACTGATAAAGCTGCTTCAGAAATGAAGGGGCGCATTTTAAAAAGCACGGTAATATCAGAAGGTTCTTTATTTATTACAACCATACATGGTTTTTGTCGGAATCTTTTAAGAAGACATGGTATTCATATCCACCTTAACCCTCTTTTTGAGGTTATTGATGAGCCCACAGCGCTTTCTTATCAAAACGAAATCATTGAAAAGAATATTGATCTTATTCCAGAAGAACTTGTGCGTGAATACAGCCTCTTTCATTTAAAAAGAATTTTTCTGTCTTTGCTTTCAGATAGAGAACGGGCAAAAAAGGTTTTTGAAAAACATCCACGTTTTGACGAAATTCTTAAATTTTTTGAGGAAAATAAAAAAGAGGGCGATGCTTTTGAAGAAGCTCTTGAGAAAAAAGCTCAACACATGATTACTTCTTTTAAGCAGGTCTTTGAAATGTTTTCTGCTATTTATCAAGACCTTAAAACTGAAAAGGGTGTTTTGGATTTTGAAGATTTACTTGAAAAGGCACGAAATCTTTTAAGAGATCAAAAAAATATTCTTAAGGAGTATCAAAGCCAACTTAAATTGATGATGGTTGATGAGTTTCAGGATACCGATGAACTTCAAAAAGAAATTGTTGAACTTCTTGTGGGTGGTACCCCTATTCATCTTTTTGTTGTGGGGGATCCTAAACAGTCTATTTATAGATTTAGAGGGGCTCAAGTAGAAGTTTTTTCAAACATGCGTGACAGCATTTTAAAAAATGGGGGTGCAGAATACTTTTTACAAGATAATTATCGAAGTGGGTCCCACATTATTCGTTTTATAAATAGTCTCTTTGGGAAGGTATTTGCAAACACTTCCATTCCTTATGTTGAACTTATCAATAATACAGATGTAAACGATGGCATTCATCTTATTGAAATTCATGGCAGTAAAGAAACCCACCTAGAATTGCGCCAAAAAGAAGCCCATGTTTTAAGTCATAAGATCATAGATTTGCACCACAAAGGAGTGCCCTATAAAGATATGGCCTTTTTATTTCGTGCAATGACGCACGCAGATCTCTATCTTCAGACTTTTCATGAATATAATATTCCGGCTTTTCTTGTGGATGACTCTCAATTTTTTGAAAATCGAGAAATCCAAGATTTATGTTGTTTTTTACAGGCTATTTTTGACCCCAAGAACGAAATCGCATTAGCAGCCATCTTACGTGGGCCTTTTTTTTCGCTTTCAGATGAAGTTCTTTATTGGATGCATCGAGAAGGCGGAAGTTTAAATCAGGGGTTAGAAAAGCCGCATCTTCTCTTGTCGCTTAAAGACAGCGATCACAAGATTCTTCAAAAAGCACGAAAGCTCATTTTGTATTTAAGACAATTTAAAGATCGATACTCTGTTTCAGAAATGCTTAAAATCATTCGTCATGAAACCCCTTTTGATTTTGTCACTCATTATAACCACGATGCTGTTCAAAGAAAGGAGCGTTTAGAGCGTTTTCTTCACTTTGTAAATTCACACAGTCATTTAACACTTTCTCAATTTTTAAACACAGTTGAAACCTTGAAAGAATATGGATTTCGTTTAAGTACAACAGAAGAAGAGCTCAAACTTCTGGATGGAGTTTGTCTTATGTCTGTTCATAAATCAAAAGGTCTTGAGTTCCCAGCTGTTTTCTTACCTGACATTGGTTATCGTGCTTATAATCAAACAGCTTTGTTTCTAAAATCTCAAGGTGTTGGACTCAGCCTGAGAGACTCAGCCCTTCAATGGAAGGAAACCTATTGGAAAAAAGTATTAAAAAAATGGGAAGAACAAAAAGAGGAAGAAGAAAGTAAAAGACTTTTTTATGTTGCCGTCACACGGGCCCAAAAATATCTCACTCTTTCTGCCACAAAAGAAGGTAAGGGAAGTTGGCTTTCTTTTTTAAAAAGTTCAAAACTTAATTTGAATGATTTGGGTGTTGAAGTGCAGCATCTTTCTCCCAGTCATTGCGAGCATAGAGAAGCAATCTCATCACCTTCGGTGATGGGATCGCCACAGTCGCTCATGCTCCTTCGCGATGACAAGAAGAAGAAATCATTAAAAGGGGTTACTTTTCGTATAGGAAATGATTTCCCTCTTAAAAAACCCTCGCTGGAGTATTCTGTAACTGCCTTACAACAGTATGAAACTTGTCCTTTCAAGTTTAGAAAAAGATACTTAGAAGAAATACCAGAGTTCCTTCCCCATCATTCTGAATATCCATCCTGTCATCCTGAGCGAAGCGAAGGATCTAACCCCCTTGAAAAAGGGGCCCAGATAGGAACAGAGGTTCATAGAGTTTTAGAAAATTGGGATTTTACAAAAGAAGAAGGTTTTGAACAATACAGTGGGCCTTCTTCAGCTTCAAAAGAAGATATTACAAATATTTTAGAAAGGCTTAAAAACTTGCCTATTTTTGAAAGAATGAAAAGATCTCGAAAAATTTATAAAGAATATCCTTTTTATTATAAATTAGGTGATTTTAGATTAGAGGGTATTGTTGATCTTTTATTTGAAGACTCTGAAGGTAAATGGGTTACTTTAGATTATAAAACAAATAAAATTGAGTCCTCACAAGTTAAAAAAACAGGACTGTATTACGAATTTCAAACTGATGCTTATGCCTGGATGCTTTCTAAAATAGTGCATCCCATTCATGAAGTTATTGTTCTTTTCTTAAGACCTGGGTTATGTTATCAGTACACTTGGAATGTGAGTCGAGAGAAGCACATTCAGAGAAGGATAGAAGGAATTTTCAAAAATATTCAAGAAGAGAAGTTTGCTGCCAAATTAGGGGGGCATTGTAAGTATTGTGGATACCAATCACTCTGTGACAAATACATTCAAAGCGCTCGACAAAACGGAAATCTTCTACAGGGTGTGGAAAGCAGAACAACCCTGTAACAAAGTTATTGTCATTGCTCACGGACTAGGAGAACACAGTGGGCGCTATGAACATGTTGCCGAGTTCCTTAATAATCATGGGTACTCTGTTTATGCATTGGACCATCGTGGGCATGGTAAATCAAGTGGAAGACGTGGAAGAGTAAGTTATTTTAAGCAGTATGTTCAAGATCTTAAAAAATTTACAACACTGATTCAATCCTTAGAGAAAAATAAAAAAATCATTTTACTAGGGCATAGTATGGGAGGACTTATTGTTCTTTCCTATCTCCTTGAAGAAGGAGAAGGAATCGATAGCATTATTCTTTCCTCTCCTGCTTTAGGGGTGAATATTAAAGGCGCTTTTGTCAAAAAAGCGGCAGCTCAAATACTCACGTATTTTTTACCCAACATTACTTTGTACAGTGAAATTAACACACAAGATGTTTTAAGAGATAAAATTCTTTTACTTAAAACCATCCGAGATCGTTTGATTGTAAAACATATTTCACCAAGGCTTTACACAGAACTCGTAAAAACGATGAAATGGATTTATAAAAATGCACATAAAATTAAACATCCCCTTTTGTTATTACAAGCTGGAGATGATAAAGTATGTGTGAAGGAAAAAGCTCTTGAATTTATAGAAAGTGTTAAAAGTGGTGATAAGACTATAAAGGTTTACGAGAATTTTTATCATGAGGTTTTTAACGATGTTGAAAGGGATAAAGTTTTTGTTGATATGCTCGCGTGGCTTGAGAAACGATAATTTTAAGTCATCTAACTTGGTTCTGAATTGGGATCCAGGATTGAAGATATGAAAGAAGATTTAGTAAAGTTAAGAAAAATTATTTTTGAGAAATCCTATCAAGAAGGCGAGTTTGTGCTCTCTTCTGGGAAAACATCTCATTACTATTTTGATCTCAAGCACACAACGCTCAATGCCCAAGGAATTTATCTTATAAGTAAATTATTTTATGACATGATGCCTGAGAATATAAAAGCTGTAGGGGGTATTACGATGGGTGCTGATCCACTTGCTTCCGGGCTTTCTCTTTACTCCTTTTTCCAAGGGCGTCCATTAATGGCCTTTTATGTGCGCAAGGAGCCCAAAAAATACGGTACTTCGAAGTGGATTGAGGGTATGGGTAACCTCTCAGAAAGAGATCCTGTTATTATTTTAGAGGATGTTGTAACATCAGGAAGTAGTAGTCTTAAAGCTGTCAGAGCTGCAGAAGAGGCAGGGCTTACAGTGAAAGGTGTTTTTGCAGTTGTGGATCGAGAAGAAGGTGGTGAAGAATTTCTTAAGAATCAGGGAATTGTTTATAAGTATTTACTCACAAGAACACAAATGACTCATGGGGTTTAAAGAAGACGAGAAAACTGGTGCATTTTCGAAAGAAAAACGTGAGCATCCTCGTGTTTCCATTCAACTTAAAATAAAGCTTAAACGATCTCAAGAAGAATATGCCGAATTTGATGTTGTTAGAAATTTAAGTTTAGGCGGGGCTTTTGTTGAAACAAAACGTGTTTTTCATGTAAACGATATTTTAGATTTTACGCTTTACTTAGAAGGCGGAGTTACTCTTTTAAAAGGAAAACTTCGTGTTGTGCGTTGTGCTTTAGAGCCCATTCAAGGTTTAGGGCTTCAATTTTTAGAACTCACTCAATCTCAAAAGAATAAGCTTAAAAAAATTATAGATTCAACTCTTCAATAATGTGTTCTATAGGAATAGAGGGATTTTCTAACGTGATGTCAGGAGAAAGGCCTGTAGACAGGCTTTCGCTTTCACCAATACTAAAATATCCAACTGTGAAAGAAATAATGGCTTCAAAATTGACTTGAATAGGTGCTTGAAAAAGTCCTAAATTTGTAAGGCTTTCTATTTTTCCAAAACTTTTTGAGCCTATCAGAGTTGCATTTTTATATTCTTTAAGAGCTCCTGCAAAAACTTCGGCTGCGCTTGCTGTATTATGATTCATGAGAATAAAAAGAGGTTTATCAATAGAGAGAGAATATTTTGTGACATATTCTTGGTTTAGATTATCTTTAAAATGAATCGTTGCAACTTTATGGTTTTCACTCAAGAAAAGATCAATCACCTGCATGAGAGTGTCAATATTGCCTCCAGGATTGTCTCTCAGATCGACAATAACTTTATTTATTTTTTTTGGATTGTAGCTTTTTCTTAAGTATCGATCTAATTCAAGATACTTTCTTGGAGCCTCTTCAAAATTTTTAATTTTAATATAAAGAGTTTTTTCATTAAAAACTTTAATTTCAATGGGTTCATTTTTAATTTTAGATCCAAGGTTTGCATCAAGAGTTTGAAAATGTCCATATTGTGGATCAAGCATTTTAATGAGGTGTGCTGAAAGAGTTGTAAGCTCCTCTGTTATATTTCCGGTATGAGATGCTTTGAGTTTTCCACAAAAGTTTTCTAGTGTTAAAGAAGCGACATTGATATCAGGAAAAACTTCGTGAGTCTGAATCCTTAAAATAGTTTCAAAGTGAAATCTTTCAGGAGTCGCAATGTGCCTTAAAACAAACTCAAATGTTTTTTGAAACTCTTCACAAGAGTAAATGTCATAATCACTACCCTCTATCATCCCGGCCTTGAGCCGGGATCCAGCGGCTAGTGCTGTCATTAACAATCCCCCAATTAAAAAAAAGAAAACCCTTCTCAATATCCCCCCAAAATTTAACTCCCCAAAAAAGTGAAAATCAATAGAGCAATCTTCTTGCCAAAGGGAAATAGCTAAAAAACTGAATTATTTCAATAGCTTTTCGAAAGATGTTTTAAGATTAAACATCTCAAGTGTGAAAAGTTTTGATAGTAAAAGTCTTTGGTTAGAGATAACTATATGAAATTATTGTATAATTTAAAGAGTTAGAAAATTAGACAATTCTGCCTAAAAAATAGCTGTCCTTACAAGGACAGTCCTTACAGGGACATACCTAGTAGGCGAAGGAGCACCTCCTTGTCATTCCCGCGAAGGCGGGAATCCAGAAATTCTGGATCCCGTATCTCGTTTCACTCGTACGGGACTCGGTATTTTTAACCTGACGTTGTCAAAAATACCTTCGACTGGGAATAGCCCAGTTTTGATAGGCTTCCACATAAGATTGTGGGTTCCAAACAGAATCACTGGCCCAGGCATATCTTTGCCCACGTCTGCGGCTATGGTTAACAATAAGAAGCCCCTTTTCACTTTCTTGAACTATTGTGAGGGCTTCATTGTCATAAGTAGGGGCTTTATCTTCACTTCCAGGTTTTAAGAAATAACTTCGAGTGACAAGGGTTTTGTCTTCTGGAAGATAAATTTCTCGCTCTTCTTTGTGGTAGTGAGTTTTCTCAACCATCGAACGATTAACTCTAGAAATACTTTCTGCATTGTATGAGTTAAATTCTGTTTGGGTTAAAGGATCTTTCCAATCTGTGTTTTTATATTTAATAGGTGTACGATTATAAAACATTTTCTCCATTTCGTCTTTAGTTTGACGTGCCATATCTTTATTGTTCGTATTTTTTATATAGTTTCTATAATTTTCTAATGTCATTCCTGGATAAAACTCCTGAGTTTCAATTCCAGACCAAGTATATTCTCTATCATTTCCTGGCGACCAAGTATCATCGATTTCATCAGCCTCACCAAACGTTTTTCCTTCATAATTTTTTCTATTAGGTAGAGTAACTTGAATGCTCGATCCGCTTCTTGGATCTGTATACTGAGGGTTTTGAGGTGTACTCAAACGGGCAATTCCATTTTTAGTAAAAAGAGTATTAAAAAGTATTTGATCAAGTTCATTTGAATAATGGTTTTGAGATTTGAGATTTGGAATGCCTCTTCGACTTATATAACTTCGAATATCAAGCTCAATAAGAATTTTCTTAAGTTTATTTTTATAAGTATTGAGTTCTTCTTCACATTGAAGTTTTGTTATTTGAATTTTTGAAAGAGTATTTAAATTTGTTTCGCTTTGATCACTTTGTGCTAATTCTTCGATAAGGACATCAGAATGCGACACACAATCAAGAGCGTTTTGAATAGATTCTGAAACAAGTTCTTTTTGTTCTTCTAAGGTTCTTTGAGCTAAAGTGGTTTGAATTTCTTGAAGTTTGTTTAAATATCCATTAATTTCGGAAATGCGTTCTTTAAATGGGTTTTCTTCTGGGGGAGGACATGTCGATCCTTCTGCATAAGAAAGGTTTACAAGGCTTAAAAAGCCTAGAAATCCAAAAGCTAAATAAAACGAATACCTTTTCACTTCCAATACCTCTTCACTACCATCATCCCGCACTTGGATCCCGGGATTCATTTTTTTCATTATTTTTTAGAACAGACGTGCCGGCTTTTTATAGAGATAGAATTGCAACCCCCATGCCGAACGAAATTTTTAAGTAACTTATTGAATTTACTTGATATTTTATTTTTGTGGAAAAAGGGGGTTTTGCAAGGTGTTAGACAGGGAGGACTGAGAGTTTTAAAAAATTATAAAAAATATAATAATTTCATATAGTTAAGTTTTATTTGTGAGTGTGTTTATTTTTTTTTCAACTGTCTTAATCAAAACGCTTGAGAGCTTTTTCTGCCTCTTCAAGGATAAGGCTGTTTTTCTCGTTTTGAAGAACTTCTTCAAAAAAAGTCTTATTTTCTTCATTCTGTATTTGTGAAAGTACCGTAATGATTTTTGATTTCACAAGAAAATGCTCTTCAAATTTGTAGCTTTCTCGAAGCCATCTGTTTGTGGTTTTAACCCACGCTGAATAATCTTTAAATCTACCCATAACTCGTCCTAAAGCTTCAATCGAGATAGAGCGCTCCATAAAGTTTTTTGATTGTACAGCTCGTTCTTCAAGCACATCAATAGCATCCCGATAATCTAAAAATTCAAAATCGGTCGACATGTAGCCTAAAAGTCTTAAAAAAGTTTGTTGGATAGAGAGAGAAAGAGATGTGTTTTGAAGTTGGTCAAAAATAAGTTCTTTAAGATAAAAGGGATCAACATCCCTAAAGTAGTAAAGATGATAGGCGTATTCAAAGAGTTTTGAGGCTTCTCCTTGGCTTAATCTTTGAATATCTGGGTTTTTAATCCCTGCAAGAATATAGTTTTTAAGATATTCCCCAATTAAAGTTTGGTGGTACAAAGTGAGAGCTTTTTTAAAATCTTTAAACTTTTCTGGGTATGTCTTTTGAGTAAGTTCATGAAAAGCACGAATACTTACTTCTTGAGGAAGGCTAGGATCAAGAAAACTTTTTTGTAATTCTTCAAGTGTTTGAACTCCGCCAAGAGAAAGAGATGAAATGAAAGCCCAGATAAAAAGGTAATGATATTTCTTCAAAGTGATCCCCCAAAAAATTTTTTCCAGAATGCGCAGCCACCTGCTATGCAAGAGAAGTACCAAAATTTTTATAATGGAATTTCAATAACTTATGTTTTTCTTTTCTTTCAAAACCCTGCTTATGTTTTAAACGCTACTGTCTAAGAAACAGGCTGTCTTTTTATCTTAAGGAAAGAACTGGCGTAAGTGGCCGGTTGGCAAATGGGCTAGTTTATATCGATCAATCTGTGTTCTTTTAAGCTTTAATACACCGTAGCCAAACTTCTCAAACACTCTTCGAATCAAGCGGTTTCGTCCTTCTGTGACAACGACTTCAAACCACGTATTTTTCCCTACTGTTTTAAAAAGTTTGAGAGACTTAAAGCGAGCAACGCCATCGGGAAGCCTTATGCCTTGAAGCATAACTTCTAAAATTTTGGGTGTAGGAATACCCCGAACTTTTACTTGGTAAATTTTCTGTGTTTCATGTTTTGGATGTGAAATTTTTTGAGCAAAATCACCATCATTTGTAAGAATGAGAAGCCCTGAAGAATTAAAATCAAGTCTTCCTACAGGGAAGAGATGACTTAATTTTTTAGGAAGCAAATCGTAAATAGTAGGTTTTCCCTCAGGATCAAATTTGGTTGTAAGATAACCTTTGGGTTTGTGAAAAATAAAATATTCTTTTTTTGTTTTAAATTGAAGCGGTTTTTTTCCGACCCGAATACTATCTTTAAATGGATTCACTTTATCGCCAAGACTTGCTTTATGACCATTCACCCACACCTTTCCTTGGGCAATGAGGTTGTCAGCACTTCTTCGCGAGGCAAGGCCAGATTGAGCAATAACTTTATTGAGGCGTTCCATGTTCTTGTCATCGCGAGCGTAGCGTGGCGATCCCATCGCAAAGCGATGAGATTGCTTCACATTCGTTCGCAATGACCCCATCATTCTAATAAACCTTATGATTCCTGAGTAGGAGGAGGGAGTTGTTTACCAGTTAAAAAGTCGTATGTCACTTCATCTTTTGATCTTAAGCTCTTAAGCTGGTTTGCAAAATCAAGTTTTCGAACCTGAATCTCTTGAAAATCTTTAAGAGAAGGTAAATCTTTAAGACTTTTTAAATTAAAAAATTCGAGGAAGTAATCAGTTGTTGCGTAGAGAAGGGGGTGACCTACTTCTTCTTTTTTACCCGAAATCCTTACAAGATTTGCATCAAGTAGTGTTTTTAAAGTATAAACACTATCAACCCCACGGATATCTTCAATTTCGGTTTTGGTAAGAGGTTGTTTGTAGGCGATGATAGCAAGGGTTTCTACAAGGGCCCGGCTCATTTTAAGAGGACTAAATTCATCCAGTTTTTTAAGCCACAGTTGCATGCGTGCATGAGTTCTAAACTGATAACCTCCTGCCACTTCAACTAAAGCAATGCCTCTTTCACTTTCGTATTCTTTCTGCATTTCATCGAGAAGCTCTTTAAGATAGGATGTTGTCATTTGTTGCCCCTCTTCAAGAATAGACTTCATCTTTGGAAGAGGAAGAGGTCTCCCACTTGAAAGAATCAAAGCTTCAATAATTTTTTTAAGTTCTTTTTTATCCATTATGCCACCGCCATAATTTCAACAAGACCGAGAAGATCTTCTTGAAAAATTTTAAGTGTTTTATCTTTTACTAATTCAAGAAGTGCTAAAAAAGTAACTATTCCTTCCATGCGGCTCGATTTTTTATAAAGGTTTACAAAACTCACCCTTTTTCCAGGCATAAGAATAGCTTTAATTTCTTCAATTTTTTCTGCAACCGAATAATTTTCCATTTCAACTTCATGGAAGTGGGGTGTTGAGTTTTTAACAAGATCAGTAAAAACCTGCCCAAGGTGAAAGGTGTTTACTCTTTGAAAACCTCGATCGGGAACATCGCTAGCAATGAAAACAGGCATCATGTTTGATGTTGCAATAGAGTTTTTAAGAAGATGTTCACCTACTTTAGAATACATTTGATATTCAAGCAGCTTTTCAACAAGAAGACGTCTTGGATCTTCTTCCTCTTCTTCTTCCAAAATTTCAGTAGGTAAAAGCATACGAGATTTAATATAAATAAGGGTTGCTGCCATATAAATATATTCTCCTGCTATGGTGATATTAAGATCTTTCATGAGTTTTAATGCTTCTAAATACTGATCTGTGATGTGTGCAATTTGGATATCATAAATATCCATTTCATTAGTACGGATGAGGTGAATGAGTAAATCTAAAGGGCCCTCAAATTTTTCGAGCTTAACAATATGGTTCATAACTTTATCATTGTCATTCCCGTGCAGGCGGGAATCTATGTAGTATTCACAAATTCAGCGCTTTTCGGACTCGACTCATCGAGTGGGAGGCTACCTTTTTTGCCCTCTCTGCGCCGTCTTCAAGGATAGTATACAACTGGCCAGGGTCTTTTGAAAGTTCTTTCCTTTTGCTTCGTATGGGCTCAATCCACAGGGTCATTTTATCTAAAAGTCGGGTTTTACACTCAAGACAGCCTATCTTAGCTTTCGTGCACCCCTCAGTAATGTGAGCCTGCTCCTCCCTGTTCATAAAGCGTTTATGAAAGTTTTGAAAGGCAGGGCAATCTTTCGGATCTCCTGGGTCTGTTTTTCGTTTTCGCCGTGGATCTGTGATAAAGGTTTTAATTTTTTTATCAAAGCTTTCGGCACTTTCAGAAAGATAAATAGTATTGTTATAGCTCTTGCTCATTTTTCTTCCATCAGTTCCTAGAATGAGGGGTGTTTCTGTAAGAAGGGATTGAGGTTCTTTAAAAGTATTTCCATAAAGGTAATTAAATCTTCGTGTAATTTCACGCGCTACTTCTAAATAGGGAAGTTGGTCTTTTCCAACAGGAACAACTTCTCCATCATAAAGAATAATATCTGCTGTTTGTAAAACGGGATAACCCAAAAAGCCAAGATTAGAAATATCTTTAGAGGCAAGTTCTTTCACTTGTTCTTTATAAGTAGGGTTTCGTTCAAGCCAACCCAAGGGGGTTATCATAGAAAGCAAAAGAAAAAGTTCTGCATGTTCTTTAATATGGCTTTGTACAAAAAGAGTTACTTTTTTAGGATCTATGCCACAAGAAAGCAAATCAATGGCCATTTCTTTAATATTTTCTTGCAGTTCTTTGGTGTCTTTGTAATGGGTGGTCAAAGCATGCCAATCAACAATGATGTAAGTGCAGTCATATTTTTTTTGGAGTTCTAGCCAATTGTGAATGGCACCAAAATAATTTCCTAAATGGAGTTTTCCTGTTGGACGAATGCCACTCACTACTTTTTGTTTAGCCATAAAAGAACCTCTGATAATAAGGAATCATATTAACATCAAAAAAAGTACTTCCTGCATAAAGAAACCAGTTAAGACAAGCATAAACTGGTTTAGCTATAATACTAATAAAACCTGTATAAAGAAAAAGTAAAAGTATCATAACCCCATAAGGAGCAATACGATCAATCATTTCTGCTAGGTTATGAGGTAAAACACCTTGTAAAACCGCCGCCCCATCCAAGGGTGGAATAGGCATCAAATTAAAAAAACAAAGAATCAGATTAAGATAAATAGCACGGCTTAACATCATTCCTAAAAAAAGACCTGCACTGCCTGCTTCATGAGTCATAGTGGTAATACACACACCCAAAAGAAGCGTGCATGTAAAAGCTAAGAGAAAATTTGAAAGAGGTCCCATCAGAGAAACCCATAGCATCGATCTTCTTCGATCTCCCTTAAGATTGAGGGGATTCACAGGAACAGGCTTTGCCCATCCAAAAAAAACCCCGCCAAGCATGATGCAGATAATAGGAAAAACAATCGTTCCAATAATATCAATGTGCGCTAGTGGATTTAAAGTAAGTCGTCCCATAAGTCTTCCAGTGTCATCGCCTAATTTATGAGCAGCCCAAGCATGGCACATTTCGTGAAATGAAAGAGATAAAAGTAAGGGAACAGCAAAGAGTGCTATATCTCGTAACTTGTGAGGATCCATAAGTTTTTTTTATACCAAGCGCCTTGTTTCTTGTCATCCCTCTATAGTCAAACTTATGTTCTTGCTAACCTTCCTAAATTTTGCTGCATGGCTCGCTGTAATTGTCATATCAAGTTCTTTGTCATCCCGGAAGTGCGAAGCACTATCCGGGATCCAGCATTTTTTAAACTACAAACTTTTGGCTGCGCTTTACTTCCGCAAAATTTGAAAGGTTAGCTTCACATAACCTCGAATACTGTCGTGTTTCCTTGTTGCAGCTCAATTAACGAAAATTTCTTTTTGGAAAGAGAATAAAAAGAAAAAGGCCTGAAAGAATCATGAGAAAGCAAAGAATCTGCCCCATTGAAAAATAATTGAAGTAATACCCCATTTGTACATCAGGCTCTCTAAAAAATTCAGCGATAAACCTCGCGACTCCATAAAAAATAAGAAAGAGGAACGAAATAGTTCCTTCTTTTTTAAATTTTTTCCTCAAAAACCAAAAAATTCCAAAAAGAAAAAAACCTTCTAAAAAAGATTCATAAAGCTGTGAGGGATGACGTGGGTAAGTCCCTCCGTATTTAAATACAAAAGCCCAAGGAACATCTGTGATTCTTCCGAAAAGTTCACCATTCATAAAGTTTCCAATTCTTCCAAAACCAAGCCCAAGAGGAACACAAATGCAAATGACGTCTGAAAGATGCCAAAAAGAAAACTTTTCTTTTTTAGAAACAAGCCAAGTTACAAGACAAACGCCAATGACAGAACCGTGAAACGAGAGCCCTCCTTTCCAAATCGCAAGAATGGTCCAGGGGTGTGAAAGATGTTCAAAAAAGTTGTCATAGACAATAACGTATAAAAAACGAGCGCCCAGAACAACCCCTAAAAGAATATAAGTAAGAAGAGAATCTATCTTTTTTTCGTCATATTTAAAAAAACCTTCTCGAATCATTTTTCGAAAAAGAAAATAGGCAAAAACAAAACCTGACATGTAAAGAACGCCGTACCACCGCACTTGAAGAGGGCCTATTTCAAAAATGATGGGACTTAGGTTATGATAGAAATAAGCAAGTTCCATCATTCAATAATAACAGAGGAGGATAAAATGAGAAGAAGCTTTTATATGATGCTTTCAAGTATTCTTTTTGGTGTGATGGCGGCGGCTCATTTGTTGCGTTACGTGATGAAGTGGGAAGTTATTTTTAGAGGGCATGTGGCCCCTATGTGGCCAAGTCTTGTTATTTTTGTTGTTTTAGGCTTTTTAGGATATCAGATTTTTAAACTGAGATAAGTGTTATATTTTTGAAGAAGCTTCTTAGATTGACTAAAGCTTTTTAGGAAGCTTCTTTGAACTTTTTTAAGATATTTTTCTTTTTGAGAGTATTTTTGAACTAATGCTTCGGATAGTAAAATTAAATTTTTTAGATCACGAATGTTTACAAACTCAGGGCAAGGAACACCACTTTCACTTTCGTTATGATAACCACCCAAAGGTACGCAAAGCCCGCCTGATGGAAGCTTATGTACATTAAAAGCGGTTGCTTCACACGCTCCACCATCCATCATTCTTGTTTGGTAGCAAAACTTTTTATTCTTTTTTTGGAGTTCGGCGGCGACAAGCCTTATAAAATAAGTTATGTGGGTGTCAAAAACACTTGCTCGATCTCCCAAACGAATGACAGGGCCCTTGCCAAATTGAACACCTGCTTTGTAATTACTTGTTTCAACCGAAATGAAATGGAATTTTTTTGGAATTGTGTGAGCATAAATACTTCCAAGGCACCCTTGAAAGCCGACTTCTTCAGCTCGTGTTAAAAGCCCTAAGAATGATTTTTTTGAAGGTTTGTTTTTTAAAAGTTTGGCAACTGAAAGAACCATCAGAACCCCACCTAAATCATCAGCCGATTTTGTGTAGATAAGGTCTTTCTTTTTTTGGTAGCCAGGATAATTGTAGCTTCCAAAATAGTTTTTAAGGTTTTCTGTAGATGAAGATTGAATGTGAAGCGTTTCTACTTTTTTACCACTTTTGTGAAGTTTAAAATTTATAATTTTTCCTTTAAATAAATTTCCATTTTCATTTGTAAGATAGACAGGTGCCCCTTTCAGTTTTTTAACAGGTCCGCCCCCAAACCATTTCGCTTCCCACGTTTGATTTTTAAGTTTTTTTGTAATGTGAAATCCAGGGTGATCCATGTGAGCGACAAAAACAATTTTATCTTCATTTTTTGAAAACGTGGTTGATTTTGTTCCTATCCAGATATTGCCCCATTTATCAAAACAAAAATCTATTTTATTTTTGTTACAAAAACTTTTTATGTATTTTTGTACAAAATATTCTCGATAAGGAGCAGTAGGTTGGCTTAAAAGCTCTTTCCCAATTTTTTCAATGTTTTTGGATAAGTTCACAAGGAACTTATAATAAGTTTTGAAGCATCCGTAAACTAAAAATGAAGACTTGCAGGGGGTGTCACAACTATGCTAAGAAAATCACTCTATGAAGGTTGGCCGTTTTCTTTTTTTCTTCCTTTTTTCTGGAGCCTTATGTGCCCAATCTATTATAAATCACGAAAAAAGCTATTTATGGCCCGAAATTGATGCCTATTTTTCTGAGCATTTTATTAATAACACTATTAAGAAGGCTCTTTCAGAAAATAAAACTGTTAAACGTCTTTCTTTTAAATTCGACCCTTTAGAAAGACTTATGACTGTCGATCTCGATCTTCACCTTTCTTTGGAAAGACTGGTTGATCCTACATCAACTGTTGAAGCTTATCTTCCTTTAAACGCACAAGTTGTTTTTAAACCTGAGGTGATGAAAAATGGAGGGCTTGGAATTCTTTTTAAAAGCCTCACTTTAGGAATTGGAGAAGAAAAGTTAGAGCCGATTAAAGAACTTTCTTTTTTTATTAATCTTTTTAAAATTTTACTTTTAGAAACTGATTTTGGAGATTTGGTTCAAGATAAAATTAATTTAGCAGCAGCTGAAATGAATCGTCTTCAAGAGTTAATAGGTTCTAGTTTTGAAGTGCATTTAGAAACCATTCTTATTAAAAAAGATATTCAATTTGTAGGTAATTCTGTTCTTATCAAACTTAAGTTAGAAGAGCTTTTTCAAGGTGATGCTATGGATATGTCTGCTTTAGAAAAGCCAAGATTATGGGCTTTAGAACCTAGTCTTGATTTTAACCATGTGCCTCCTCAACAAGGTCTTTACCTTGCTATTGGTGAAACAGTGGAAGATGACCCAGAAACCCCACAGGTTGATGAATCACAGCAACCTGTTTTCAAAAAAGCTTTGAAGGAAAAGAGACAAAAAATTAGGGAGTATTTATCAAGATGAAATTTTTGGAAATAATAAGCGTTGTCATTGCGAGCGAAGCGAAGCAATCCCATCGCGGTAGCGATGAGATCACCACGGGTTTTTTCAAAACCCTCGTGATGACTACATTATTAGTAGCTTCTCCTCTTTTAGCAACACCACCTTTAACACGTGTTCATATTTCTCAAGAGCATCTCTCAGCCCTTGTTCGTTATGCACGAAATGAGGCTCTTCCAGAAATTGATGTTATTTTAAACCCACGAGACAACCTTTTTACAGTTCGTGGAAAAGCAAAAATTAATTTAATCAAACTCATAAGACCCGAAGCGGTGAATGTAGAGTATGAAAACAAAGCTTATCCAGAGGGCATTCCCTTTGAAGTCAGTTTTAAAATTGAAGTTCTTCCTCTTAATTTTATTTTATTAAGTTTTCATAGATTACAGCTTTTTGAAGGGGAAAGTACGGTTGTTTTTTATGATAAAGCGCGTCATAAGGGAGTCTTAAAATCTGTTTTTGGTTTTTTTCAATTTTTTGTTGAAGAAACAAAGTTTCGAAATCTTATTGTCGATCGATATGAAGAAGTAGTTCTTCGTGAGGAAGCATCTCAAACATCCCACCAGACAGAATCTTTAGACAATGTTTTACGAGATCAAACATTAGATCCGTATCATAGAATTTCGGAAAAACTCATTGAGTTTGTAGAAGATGCCGTCAAATTTAAGTTTAAGGCAGGTGCTTTTATAGGAGTTCTGCCACACTCAAGTATGAGTGATGTTCAGGTTTGGAACATTGAACCTATCATTAATACGAAACACAAGTTTAATGCTTTAGAGGTAGTTTTAGGTTTAGGAAGTGCTCCTTTAAAATTTTTAGATGATATTCACGAACGCAGAAAAGAGTTTGAAACATTTTCTGGGTGGATGGAAGAAAAAGAAAACCCTATTAACTTTGAACAAACGATTTCTCTTCTGGGGCTTAATAACTTAATGGCTTCATTCATACCGCTTATTAATAATCAAGAAACCCTTACTCTTTATGAAAAGGGAGAGGCTTCCAAGTTTAATGAAATGTCGTTGCAATTTAATGAAAATAATCAACTTCTTTTTCGTATGGTGACAGAAAGAAAAGAAGAGGTTCATCAAAGCTCAAGTAGTTGGAACCCTTTTTCTTTTGAATTTTGGAGTGGTGTTACAAAAATAGTAACCAAGGAAGACATTCTTGAAATAGAAGGAAGACTTAAGGCTCAAAAAAATAACATTGTAGAGCTTGAGCTTGTGGGTGGTGATATTAAAGGTTTTAAATTTGGCAAAAAGACCTTAAAATTTTTTCAAATTTTTGCTGATTGGATTATTCCTTGGATAGATGATCCCAAAAATGACAATGAAGTGCTGAATAAATTTGTTAAAATCAGGCTCAATGATAGAAAAAATTTGGAAGTAGTACTTAATTCAAGAATGTTTAGTTCTGCAGTAGATATTATTTTTTACGACTATCATTTAGATTTTAAGAACCTTTCCGTTACATTAACGGGTGAAGCACTTTTTAAAATTGGAAAATACGATCAAAGTCTTTTGGCTGATCTTGTTGATAAAACAAATGAGATTCAAGAAGAAATTTATTCTAAAGATGCTTTGGAACTCAATGCTTTGTTATTACATTCAGATTTTACAAAATATGTTTATAATCCATTGATAGGTATTAAAAATTATTACCCAAAAAGTACAACAACAGGTTTAGAGGCTGTGATGTTTGTTTATACTTATTCAAAGCTTGTTCAAGGACTGACAACAGCACTTGAAAAGCTAGGAGCAGATTATAATTTATCGATTTTGGAAACTGGAGTGAAAGGTCAAAAACTTTTTCCTCTTTTAGCGGAGTACAAAGAAAAATATCATCGTCTTAATCAAGAAATAATCAAAGAAAAAACCTTCTGGAACGCTCTTCGCTATGAAGATGCACTCCAAGCAGAAGAGCTTTACGAAGCTTCACTGAGAATTCTCAATTAAATAAAGAACTTAGCGTCTCTTTACTTGGCTTAAAAATTGTGCATAATACGCCTTCACAGTGGGGAATTCTATGACATTGGAATGGACACATCTTTCAGATGAAAAACTTTTAGAACTTCGTTTTTGCGATGTGGAAGGGCTTAAAATAGAGGGTTCTGAATTAGAACCTCGAATTCAAAAACTTTTTTCTGAATGTGAAATGAAGGACTTAGATTTTCGTCCTGATTTTTATATTTCTGATGAGTGGTTTAGCCCAGAGGATACTGTTCTTGTTGCTATTCCTTTTTATCTTTTTCATCCGCGTCTTAAACAATTAGAACATAACATGATGTTAGAAGTTGAAGGTGGAAGTGATGAAGAGTGTATGAAGTTTCTTCGTCATGAAACAGGGCATAGTTTTTCACATGCTTATCAAATTCAGAGAAAAAGAAAGTATCAAAAACTTTTTGGTTTAAGCTCCACAGAATATGAACCTGAGTCTTACACACCTAAACCCTATAGCAAAAACTTTGTTCAACACTTAGATAATTACTATGCACAAAGTCATCCTGATGAAGATTGGGCAGAAACTTTTGCTGTGTGGTTAACACCGGGACTTGATTGGAGAAAAAAATATCAAAGCTGGCCCAAAACCTTAGAAAAAATTCTTTTTGTGGAAGAAGTGATGCAAGAAGTAGCTCATAAAAAACCTAAAATTACAGACAAGGTTTATGTAGATAATTATATTAAATTAAAACTCAAATTAAAAACGCACTACCGAAGGAAAAAAGAGCTTTATGAATGGGATTTTCCAAGTTCTTATGATCAAGAGCTTGAAAGACTTTTTTCCAAAGATAGTGCTCCTTCAAAAGTGAAGGCAGAGGTTTTTTTAAGGAAGCATTCTAAAGAGTTAAGAGATGTTGTAGCTACATGGACAAGGGAAAAAAAATTTACCATTAGTAAAGTCATACAAAATCTTAAAGAAAGATCAGGAGAACTTAATTTGTATGTTAACAAGAATGAAGAACAAGCTAAAATGGAGGTTATTTCGTGTGTCACAAACTTTGTGACAAATTACAAATTTACGGGTAAATTTAAACCTAGGATATGAGAAAAAGGCTCAGTGTCCTTGTGCTTTGCGATCTTAGTGTTTCTCCACAACAATACGATTTTAATTATCTTATTCAACAAGATCCTGACTGGAAAACAGAAAAAGATATTATTCGTGTTCTTAAAAAATTAGGCCACAATATAAAAATTTTAGTTCTTTATAATAATCTTGAAAAGCTCATTCAAGAAATCAAAGAATTTAAACCTGATGTTGTTTTTAATCTTACAGAATCTTTTCGAAATGAAAGAGCTTTATCAAGCCAGCTTTTAGGTGTTTTAGATTTGCTTTCTGTGCCTTATACAGGGGCTACACCTCAAACGCTCATGCTTTGTAATAATAAAGGAATGACAAAAAAGATGCTATTGCATCATCATATTAAAACCCCTCAGTTTAAAATTTCTTATATTAAAAAACCTTTGCGAAGTTTAAAAAGTTTTCCCTATCCAGCCATTGTAAAACCACTTCGGGCTGAAGGTTCAGAGGGAATTTCACAATCTTCTTTTGTGAGGAGTGAAAAAGAGTGTTTAGAGCGCATTCAGTTTTTACACACACATTTAAAAATGCATGCTCTCATAGAAGAATATATTGATGGAAGAGAATTTTATATCAGCGTTATGGGGCAGCCATATTATGAAGTTTTTTCAATTCGAGAAATGACTTTTAGAAATATTCCACCTGGAGATCCAAAAATTGCAACCTATCATGCAAAGTTTTCGAAAGAGTACCGTGATAAATGGGGAATTCGAAGTGAAAAAGCTCGTGGGCTTCCAGAAAGTATTCAAGAAGAAATTAAAAAAATAGGTAAAAAAGTGTGTGAAGCATTACAAATAGATTCTTATGTGCGCCAAGATATGAGGATGACAGAAAGCCATGAAATCTATGTTTTAGAAGTAAACCCTAATCCTGACATTGCCCAATGGGAGGATTTTGCCTGGTCTGCCGATAACGAGGGTATTAAATATCCAGAACTTATCGATCGAATTATTTCCCAAGGCCTCTTACGCACTTTTCCTGGAAAAATCTAGATACCATCGTTTCCATTTGGATAAAGCCTATTTATTGATGAAAATTGCTCATCATTATTTAATATGATAAGAGAGTATATTTTTTATATATGAGTAACTTTCAAATTTCGTCACTTTTTATAGGGCTCTTTCTTTGTGGAAGTCTATCTGTATCTCATGCCGAGGAAGCTGAATTATCTAGAAGAGACAAGTTTTTAGTGCAGGAGCTTTCTATTTTAGGCCAGGGCATTGAGCCAATTCAAAGAGCCAATCCTGTTATGAGGGCAACCGATTGGAAAGACACGCTTCGGGGATGGAAAAACTTCCTTTTAGAGCCCGAA
>JACPKQ010000018.1 GCA_016186995.1 Deltaproteobacteria bacterium
AGTTTAAAATTCATCCGCGCCAAAGAAAAAAAGTTCCAACAGTTAAGGCTCATGCAGAGCTCATCGGAATTAGAAAAATTAAATCTTCAACAGGACATATTACTTTAAGACCTGTTGTCACAACACAACTTCAAATTGGGGAAGACATCTATCTGATTGAACTTAATCTTTTCAATAGAGACATGATGGGTTTTAGAATGCTCTTAGGAAGACAAGCTATTCGACATAAATATGTAGTTCATCCACACCATTCTTATTTAACAGGGAACAAACCCGTTAAAAAGAGTTAACCCTTTTCTTTTCTTCTGCTATTTCCCAGAGGTGCATTTTTCTCGATATATTGAATGACCATTTTAGCGATGTCTTTTCTCGTGGCTTGTTCAATTCCTTTTAAACCAGGAGAAGAATTGACTTCTAAAAGAAGAGGACCTTTTTTAGACCGAATGATATCAACACCTGAAACACGAAGTCCCATCATTCTAGTGGCCTTAATAGCCATTTGACGTTCTTTAGTTGTAATAGTGATAAGCTCTGCTTTACCGCCTTGATGTAAATTAGAACGAAATTCCCCGTCTTGAGCTTGTCGCTTCATGGAAGCAACAACTTTATCACCAATAACAAAACATCGAATGTCAGCGCCATCAGATTCTTTAATGAATTGCTGAACTAAAATAAAAGTTTCAAGTCCACGCAATGCATCAATAACACTAGCGGCTGCTTTTTTTGTCTCCGCTAAAACAACACCTTTGCCTTGTGTTCCTTCTAAAAGTTTAATGACAAGGGGGGCACCCCCAACAAGTTTAATGAGATCTTGTGTCATTTCAGTTGAATGTGCAAAACCTGTAATAGGCAACCCCACTCCTTTTCTAGAAAGAAGTTGTAAAGATCTTAATTTGTCGCGCGCTCTTGAAATAGAAACAGAATCATTCACACAGTACACACCCATCATTTCAAATTGTCTGACAATAGCAGTACCATAAAAAGTAATGGAGGCCCCAATACGTGGAATGATGGCATCAAAATTATTAAGTGGGTGTTCTTTATAATGAACCATGGGGTTTAAAGAATTAATATCGACATAACATCGAAGCGGATCAATAACCTTCACTTCATGTCCTAAAGCATGTGCTGCTTCTACAAGACGTTTTGTAGAAAATATTTCCTGTTTTCTGGATAAAATACCAATCTTCATAATTTGAGAATCTATATGCTATTCACCGTAGAATATCAATGCACAAAAAAACAGACGGACGCTGCGAACATTTTCCTTGTCATTCCCGCACTTGAGCCAAAGCGCATAAGCGGGAATCTAGGATTTCTGGATCCCCGTTTTCACGGGGATGACAAATTTACAATCAAATATAAAAAAATTAGCCTTTTTTTGAAAAAATGACGTTAAAATATTGCATTTTATGCAAAATTTAATTGACACTTTGTTCTCTAAGTGGGAATTTAGTACTAGATTTCACACACAAATGGAGGAAATAATATGCCGGTCCATACTTTATTAAAAAAAATGAAAGATGCAAAGGTTCGGTTTTTAAGACTGCAATTCACCGATATTTTAGGAATGACTAAAAACGTGGAAGTTCCTGAAACTCAATTTGAAAAAGCTTTGAATGGAGAAATTCTTTTTGATGGTTCTTCCATTGAAGGGTTTACTCGTATTGAAGAATCAGACATGCTTCTTAAACCTGATCTTGCAAGTTTTCAGATTTTTCCATGGGAAGAAAAAGGAGGTAAGGTTGCTCGTCTGATTTGTAATGTTTATAACCCAGATCACACGCCCTTTAGCGGTTGTCCTCGTTTAACTCTTAAAAAAGTTTGTGATGAAGCTAAAGAAATGGGTTACATAATGATGGCAGGCCCTGAGGCAGAGTTTTTTCTTTTTCAAAAAGACGAAAAAGGAAATATCACAACGCTGACTCATGATGCAGCTGGATATTTTGACTTGACCCCCGTTGATAAAGGTGAGGAAGCGCGCCGTGACATTGTAAACACTCTTGAAAAGATGGGTTTTGAAGTTGAAGCAGCTCACCATGAAGTGGCCCCTGGCCAACATGAAATTGATTTTAAATATGCTGATGCAATCACAACAGCTGATAACATCAGTACCTTTCGTTTAGTTGTGAAAAAAATTGCTAATGACCATGGGTTGCACGCAACCTTCATGCCTAAACCTGTTTTTGGAATTAACGGAAGTGGTATGCACACACACCAATCTCTCTTTAAGGGTGATGTGAATACTTTTTATGATGAAAATGGCCCTCATGAAGGGCTGAGCACAACCGCTCTCCATTATATAGGTGGGCTTCTCAGACATGCGAAGGCTTTCATTGCTATTACAAACCCACTTGTGAACTCCTACAAAAGACTTGTTCCAGGGTATGAAGCCCCTACTCAAATAGCATGGTCTCTTAAAAATAGATCTCCTCTGATTCGAATTCCTGCTAAGAGAGGGCACAGTACACGGTGTGAACTTCGCGTACCTGACCCTTCTTGCAACCCTTATCTTGCTTTTGCTGTCATGCTTAAGTCAGGTTTAGATGGCATTCGAAATGAAATGGATCCAGGGGAACCTGTGACTAAAAACATGTATAAAATGAGTCAAAGAGAAAGAGCGCGTCTTAAAATTGAAAGTGCACCTAAAGATTTGGCCCAAGCCCTTAAGTTTTTAAGTAAAGATGAGGTTGTCGTCACAGCTTTAGGAGAGCACATTTATAATAATTTTCTTCAAGCAAAACAACAAGAGTGGCAAGAATACATAGCCGCGGTACATCCTTGGGAATCTGATAAGTATCTCGCTCGATATTAACAGAGTTATAATTTGATTTTTTTACTTATCTGTGTCAAATACAGTTCATTATGAAAATGAACGCTACGAGTATTCGAGTTGGACAAATCCTTGAAGTAGAAGGGGATTTGTTCCGTGTTTATTGGACGCACCATGTAACACCTGGTAAAGGCAATGCCGTTATGCAAACCAAGCTTAAAAAGCTTAAAACAGGCTCTATTATTGATAAAAGATTCCGAAGTGATGAACGCGTTGAAAAGGTTATTCTTGATGAAAAAAGAATGGAATGGCTTTATAAAGATAACACAGGCTATCATTTTATGGATTCAGAAACTTACGAACAAGTGACTCTTTCAAGCGAGGTCACAGGTGAAGATATTGATCGCTTCCTTATTGAAGGCACCAAGGTAGACATTTCTTTTTACGAAGGAAGCCCTGTGAGTATCACA
This sequence comes from Deltaproteobacteria bacterium, assembly GCA_016186995.1. Classification (GTDB taxonomy): domain Bacteria; phylum Bdellovibrionota; class JACOXK01; order JACOXK01; family JACOXK01; genus JACPKQ01. The sequence continues at coordinate 3,244 of JACPKQ010000018.1, forward strand.
CTACCCACAACTGTAAACCTTACAGTGACTGAAACCCAACCTGGTATTAAAAGAGCAACAGCCAGTTCCTCACTCAAACCTGCAACTTTACAAACAGGTCTTATTGTTCAGGTTCCACAATTTGTAAATGCTGGTGATACTGTCAAAGTAAATACAGATACAGGCGAATACGTCGAACGCGTTTAAAAAATAAATTACGCAAGTCCTTTGTGTCATCCCCGTCAGTAGCTGAAAGCACAAGCGGGGATCTAAATCCTGGATTCCAGCTTTCGCTGGAATGACAGGGTGCCTTTCCTTTTAAGTAATTGACTCATAAATTTCACCCATGATATTATAACGATAGTTCTTTAAATACTTTATATGGTATTGTTCTTTCTCAAGTGTGAAATAAAAAATGTGTGAATAAAAAAACGGCTGACATTCGCCGTTTTTTTTATTTTTAGGGGGTAAAGTGAATAAAATCATTTATTCTTTAACTCTTTTTTTCCTGTTGTCACTTGTGTTTATGAACAGTCATGCTGTAACAGAAAAGGTGCTTTATTCTGTTCGCATAGAAGCTAAAAATAAATTCGAACGAACAAAAATTATGAATTTAGGTATTGCCCTTGATGGAATCGGAGAAAACTATGTTGAAAGTGTTATTACAAAAGAAGAGCTTCACAACCTCAAAGAAATATCTTCTCCATTTGAAATTTTAAATTTAGATTCTTTCACTCTTGATTTTCCACCGAAAGACGCTCGATATCACAACTATCAAGAACTGATAGACGCCCTTAAAGGACTTCATGAAGAATATCCAGAACTCACAGAGCTTAAAAGTATTGGGAAATCAGTCAATGGCACAGATATTTGGGTACTTAAAATTGGGTCTCAAGAAGAAAATCTCAAACCCGGTATTGTTTTTATGGGTGGGCACCATGCCCGCGAGCACTTAAGTATTGAAGTACCTTTTTACTTAGCAACCTATTTACTCAGTCAATCACAAACCCCAAAAATTAAAACTTTACTTGAGTCACGAGATATTTGGATTATTCCTGTTGTTAACCCTGACGGTACAGAATATGACATCGAAAATGGAAAATATAAATTATGGAGAAAAAATAGAACACACAATGAAGATGGAAGTTTTGGTGTTGATTTAAATAGAAACTATGGTTATCAGTGGGGACGTGAAGGATCAAGCCAGTTTCCCAGAAGTGAAACCTATAGAGGCCCAGAAGCCTTTTCAGAACCCGAGACAAGAACTATTCGAGATTTTGTAATATCACACCCTCATATTAAAGTTCTTATTTCTTACCATACTTTTAGCGAACTTATTCTTTATCCATGGGGATATACCTATGACTCTATTCAGAACCAAACAGATCTTTCTATTTTTGAAAACATGGCAGGGGCCATGTCAAAAATGACAGGTTATAAAGCAGAGCAAAGCAGTGATCTTTATCTTGTTTCAGGAGATACCACAGATTGGGCTTATGGAGAGCGAGGTATTTATGCTTTTACTTTTGAGCTTTCACCAAAATCAATGGGGGGAGGTGGATTTTACCCCGGAGATATTATTGATAAAACAGTAGACGATAATATTGAAGCAGCACTTTATGCAATAGAGAGAGCAGGCCATGTAGGCCTCTCCCTCTATCTTCATTAATCATTACTGATTATCAAAAAGAATAAGTTCACCTGAAACATCAACCATAGAACCTACTCCATCAGAAAAAGCGTTCAGTTGATACTGATAATCTAGATAAATCCTCCTTGAACAACCATACCAATGACACTTTTCACGTACTGTACCAATACGTCTTCCTCTGAAGGCAAGCTCTTTTGTTGCTTTATTATAAGTCACTTCCGGAAACTCAAGATCGACAAACTCTGTATGATATCGTGGGTTTGGATAACTTGGATGACGCCAAATTTCCCACTCTACTGTGACATCCATCATTAACTTTCCAGATCTTAAAGCTAAATTCTTTGCCCACACATGATTCAGGGTCGCACTTCCTCCTGGAGGAGCTGTGACCATGCTTTCTTCTGTAACAATCACAGTTGCAAAAGCAGAACTTGCAAAAAGAAGCACAATAAAGACACCTAAAAATTTTTTCATAACGATACCTCCTTTATTTTGTCCTCGCGAACACGCCCTCCGTCATTGCGAGGCAACGCCGAAGCAATCTCATCGCTATCGCGATGGGATCACCACGCTTCGCTCGTGATGACAGATTCTCGTTTAGCTTCCAAATAAGTCTTCCTCTTGTCAAGCAACTTGCCTTCGTCCCTATGTTAAATTATAAACAATGTATGTTTCAAAGATTTTTAATATGTGCACTAGTGTTAATACTTCTTAACTGCTCTGCAGGCCCTCCCATTCGAAAAGGCTCTCAACCCACAGCACAAACTTCTTATGAAGAGGGAGTTTATTATAAAAACCAAAAAAATTGGGAACTTGCGATTGAAAAGCTGGATACCGTAAGACATAGGTTTCCTTTAAGCCCTTACGCAAAAAAAGCAGAGCTTGAAATAGCTGACATTCACTTTATTCGTAAAAATTATATCGATGCTCGTTTAACCTATGAATTATACAAGCAATTTCACCCTACAGACCCTCACCTTGATTTTGTGCAATATAGAATCGGGCTTGCTTACTTTTATGAAATTCCAAGCGCTATCGATAGAGATACAACCCCTCTTTATGACACCATTGATGCATTTAATGTTTTAAAAACTCATTTTCCAAAATCAAAACATATCACAGATGCTCACAATAAAATTCAAGTCTGCCGTGGTAAATTAGCCCAAAGATCTCTTTACGTAGCAAGCTATTATTATCGAACTAAAGCTTATAAATCGGCTTTAGGAAGAGGACTTGAGGTTTTAAAAGTATACAGGGACACAGGACACAATGAAGAGGCTTACTTCTATATCATTTCTTCCTATGATAAACTGAATCAAAAAGAAAATGCTCGTAAATATTTTGAAAAACTAAAAAAAGAGTTTCCGAACTCTACCTATATTTCAAAAATTAACTTATGAAGACCGAACTTGAAAGCTTGCTTGATCAAACTGAAAATGCTCTCAATGAAAAAGATTTAGAAAAAGCAGAAGGTCTTATTGTAGCCGCCTTACAAAAAAATAAAAATTCAGCTCGGGGGTATTATCTTTTGGGTCAACTTTATTATGAAAAGGGTAAGTTCTCTCACGCCATCTCAGCCTATAAAAAAGCTTTAGTTCTCAATCCACAGTTTGTAGATGCAAGCATTAGTCTTTCTGTTCTTTATAATGATCTGGGTCAATACGAAGAAGGGGGTATGATTTTTAATAGGGCCCTTCGCGCTGTAGAAACCCACGAACAGGGAAGCGACCCTTATATTAACGAAAAACTCGCCCAAAAACATTTAGAATTAGGAAATTTGTATCTTAAATATTTAAGATATGACGAAGCCTTAAGTGAATTTTCAAAAGCAACCCAACTTGATAAAAAACAAACCTACGCCAGACTTAAGCAAGCACATACACTTCATAAAAAAGGTGAAAAGCTCAAAGCATTAGAAGAATTAAAAAACCTTAAAAAAGAAGCACCTGAATTTCTTTCAGGAAGAATTGCGTTAGGAGTTCTTCAATATTCTCTCGGCCACGTTATTGATGCGGTCGAAGAATGGGAGCTTGTTTTGCAAAAAGATCCCCAGAATGAAAAGGCACTTGCCTACTTAAAAATGGCTCGCAATACAAGCTCGACAGTTTTATAGTGGACCTCTGGTCACCCCTTTTAATACCGTTCAAATTTTTGAACCAACTTATAAGTCATTGTTCTTTCTGCCTCTTTGACAGAAGAGGCTATTAAAATTTCTATCTCTCCTGTTTGAGAAATATTTTTCAAAAAACTTATCTTTTTTCCTAAATATAAGTGAGAGGGTAGTGGATGAACCACCTCTGACATTTCTTTCAATACATCATCTGCACTTAAATAATAAAGACGTGTGACGAGGCTATCAAACTGTTCATCTCCTTCAATAAAAGCCAGCAGAAACCCATCTTCATAAGAAAAAACTTTTGCTACTATTGAAGAAAACTTAAAATCAAATTTTTTTAAAAGGACAGGCTTTCTTTTTTCTAAAAATTGAAGAAGTTTTATTTCACCAAAAAAATTCTCTGCTAAAAAAAAGCCTTTTCCTAACTCTTGAATCTTTTGAAATCCTTCTAAAAAAACTGTTCGAGATAAAAGAAGGTCTTCTTCAATTTCAAATGAAATAAAACGAACACCTTCGGCTTTACCCTCTTCTGCATTCCAAAATAGGGCGTTTTGAGAAAGTGAAATATATTCAATATTACCCTCTGCTACACGATCTAAAAAAATATGGGTAGGAATTCCCTCATTGACTTTCAAAGCTTGAAGTTTTAATTCTTTAAAAAAATTTTTTTCAAAACTACTTTGAGTGTAGGAAAAAATAAAAACACTATCCCCACGTATATCTTTATTGCTCACCATTTCAAATTGAAAAGGCTCTAGACTTTTTGCTATTTGAATAATCTGTGGTTGTGAAAAAACACGAGTATCTAAAACGTAAAGAAAAAGTAAAAAATTTTCTCCCTGTTTTTGTTCTAATAATAAACTTAAAATCCCACTGTCATAAACAGCCTTGTAGTGTTCCCCTTGCACATCTTTAAGAAGAATAAACTTGGTTTTATTTTTTTCAAAAATAAGTTTTTGAAAATCCTGATAAAGAAAAACACCGTTTTCAAAAATTTCTAAATTTTGAATTTGTGTTTGAGAAGCACTTTCTTCAGATTTTATGAAACCTAGAAAAGGTACTTCTGCACTTCCCCAAAAAGGAAATACAGAAAGAGTAAAAAATAATAAAACAGTTTTTAAAAACTTCACGACATTATAATTGAATCATTTAAAGTATTTGAACTTTACTCAACAAACGTACCACTTCTTCTATTGTATCAAATTGCGACATGTAAAACCAGTAGACATTTTTTAAAAAAAATATTTAATTATTTCAATGAGTTAAGAACTACTCTGACTTGCGCCCAAGGGTAGCTTGGGTAGTATATTGAACATTTTCACGAAGATAAATGATAGAAACTGTATCCCCATCTTTATGAGCTCTTAAGGCCTCTGTGTAATTATATACATCGGTGACTTCAAACTGACCTAATTTAATAATAATATCCCCTTTTTGAAGCCCTGCTCTTTGGGCAGGGGAATCTACATTAACACCTAGAAGTTTCACACCCTTACCTTGAAAACTATAATCAGGCATGGTGCCAAAATAGGGAAGGCCTCCACCGCCCCCGGGTCCATGTGGATCTTTTGTTTCCTGGAAGGTCAATTTTTCATAACGTTGTGTTGTATAAAGAAGTGTTTCACTTAAAAAAGAAAGAACTTTGAGCATACCCTCATAATGAATAAACTCTACATCATCACTAGGCCTGTGATAATCTTCATGACTTCCCGTATTAAAAAATAAAACAGGAATATTGTGTACATAAAAAGAAGTATTATCAGAAGGGCTTTGTCCTGAAGATTGTTTACTCATACTTAATTTTTCTTTGCTATTGATAAGATCTAAAACTTCATCCCACTCAAGTGCAGTTCCAGTTCCAAAAAGAGTAAGAACATCTTCACTCAATCTCCCAATCATATCTAAATTAAGCATGGCATACGTTTTTGAAAGATCATAAGTTGGATGTTCAACAAAATAGAGCGATCCTAAAAGGCCCATCTCTTCAGCGCCAAAAACTATAAAAATAATATTGCCATGTTTGATTTTTGTTTGTGACCACACACGCGCTGTTTCCAAAACCCCGGCAACACCCGAAGCATTGTCATCAGCACCATTGTGAATTTCTTTACTTTGAGGATCTAAAGAACTTTGTCCCCCATAACCTAAGTGATCAAGATGAGCACCCACGACAACGTACTTATCTAAAAAATCTTTATCATTTGCGGGAAGTAGTCCAATAACATTTGCTGATAACAAACGAAAAACATGATTTTCTCTTTGAGGATGCAGTGGAAGTTCTACTAAAAATTTCTGAAAAAAAGTTTCATTTTCACCTAAAGATTTTAAACCATATTCTTGAAAAAGATGTGCAACATAATCAGCTGCTTTCCAAAAACCAAGGGTTCCTGTACCTCGCCCTTCGAGCTCGTCACTAGCTAAAAAAGAAATATGTTGTTTAAGTTTTTCAACTTGAGGAATTTCTAAATTTGAAGGATAGGCGAAAAGAAGAGAAACATTAAAAACAAAAGTTAATAAAAAATACCTCACCCTTAACATTATTTATCACTCATAATATAAGCTTTAAAAAGCGTCAAATACTCTTTTTGCCGGGATGACAGAGCCCCCATTTTTCTTAGAAATAAGAAAAAAATGCTCTCTAAAAAATCATTTCACAATATAATTTTTTTAATATTTTTTCTTTTTTTAAGAAAAATATTTGACACAACCCGCCAAACCCACTAGGCTCAGTCAATTAGAGGTATTCTTAGTTGTTGTTCTTTTCTTTTTTCCAATTCAGGAGGTTTTCAATGAAAGGTCGAAGTCTGGTACAGATTCTCGCGATTCTTGTGTTCTTGTCGGGAAATGTGGCTTTAGGCAACCTCTCTCAAAAAGAGATGGAAGAAGCAAGCAAAGCCATCCAACAAAAGAAGTCTGCAAAGGTTCTTAAAAAAGGAACCATTGTCAAACTTCGTGGGCATCAAAAACCCATTACTTTCAAAGAAGGGTTTGAACCCATTTTTGATGAGGGTAATGTTCTTTTTTCAACTTCTGATTTAAGTGAAAGTGAAGTTGAATACATGGAGCCAAACTACTATTTCGAAAATCTCATTCCAAACCAAAAATACTTAGAACTTATTGATCGAGTTTCAAAAAGCATGGCTCCCCATGCAGTTTCTCCAAGGAACACAGATTATTCTAAAGAACCTCGTATTAAACTTAATGGCAAAGTTCAAACAAAATTAGAATTAGGACAACTCATTAAAGCAGATGCATCTCGAAGTTACACACTTGATGATTCTCCTCTTAATTTTAGATGGAGCGTTTTAGAACCGGGTGCACCTAAAGCTGTGACTGCAAGCAAAAAACCTGTTCTTGAATACACGCCAACTCAAAGGGGAACTTACACAGTAACTTTAACTCTTTCTAACGAAGCCTTTCCAGATACGGTTGAAGAGTTAGGTGATCTTGCTGCACTCTTAGGACTTTTAGGAAGTGTGCAACAAAGAATTTACTCTGAGGTACGTTTCACAGTGGACGTTTCTCAATTTAAAGCCATTGTTATTGCAGACTCAAAAGATCCTGAGGTTCTTTACACAGAGCTTGGTAAAACAGTTCAGTTGAATGCTTCTTTAAGTAAACCTCATCCACAATATGACAGAACAGGTGTTCTTGATCACCTCTGGGCAATTCCTAATTTTATGTTTTTCAACTTAGCAGCCCCTTATTCACAATTTAGAAAGTTTGATACAAGCCCTTACGAATCTGTTATTCGTTACACACCAGATGCTTTGGGCGGCTACTATGTTCAAGATGAAATGGTTGATGATTTTGGTGTAAGACAAACTAAAACACTCATCATAGATGTTACTAAGAATGAAGTTTTAGCAAGCTTGCCATACGACCCAACACGACCTGATGCTTTAAGACCTCTTCTTTATCAACATGATATTATTAAAACTTACGATGCTTGGAAAGAAATGGATCTTTCAAAAGCAAGCGAAGTTGTTGTGGCTGTTATCGACACAGGGGTTAACATTAACCACCCAGATTTAAACGCAAACATGTGGGTTAACAAAGCAGAATTGAACGGGCTGCCCGGTGTTGATGATGACGGCAATGGTTATGTTGATGATGTCAACGGTTGGGATTTTACACACAATGATAATTCACCTTTTGATGACGGACACCACGGATCACATGTCTCTGGTATTATTGCTGCTGTTGCAGGAAACGGTGGTGTTGTGGGTGTTGCTCCTAACGTCAAAATTATGCCTATTAAAGGATTGTTTGGTTTTGGCTCAGGCGAGTTAGCTGATCTTACAAACGCTATCTACTATGCCGCTGACAACGGAGCTCATATTATTAATGCTTCTTGGGGCGGGCAAATGGAAGAGCTCGCAGAAAGTAAAGCTTTGAAAGAAGCGATCACCTATGCTCAAAATAAAGGTGTGCTTTTTGTTGCAGCGGCTGGCAATGAAACTTTAGATAATGATCAAATACCCATGATGCCAGCTTCTTATGATGTTGATGGTATTCTTTCTGTTGCTGCCACAACTCCAGCAGACACACTTGCTTCTTTCTCAAACGTTGGAAAAACAAGTGTTGATGTGGGCGCACCTGGCACAAACATTATTTCTACCATTAGCTGGAACCCAGAGCGCAAAGGTTATGAAGCCATGAGTGGAACTTCTATGGCAACCCCTGTTGTGGCTGGTGTTGCAGCTCTTGCTAAATCACTTAAACCAGATCTTACAAATAGGGAATTAAAAGAACTGATCATGAAAACAGGAGATGAGTTAAGATCTCTTCAAGAAATGACCGTTTCTGGAAGAAGAGTGAATGCTCTGAATCTTGTAAAAGAAATTAAAAAACTTCTACAACCTGCAGAAGAAACAACACCACCAGTTGAAATTCCAGCAGGAACTAGAACTATCTAAAACGGAAGGGTTTAAAATCAAGGCCAGGACAGTTTTCTCTGTCACAACCCTCTCTTTGTCATCCCCGCCCATAGTGCAAAGCGCACAAGCGGGGATCTAAATTACTAGATCCCTAGCTATTTTAAGATTTAACTGCGACAACCCGATATACTAGATATACTATAGGTACATAAGGAGACACGATGAAAAAAACAAAACTTTTTTCAATGCTTTTAAGCTTAACGCTTTGGATACCCTTTTTAGGATATACGTTTGATAGAAGCCTCCAGGAAAACATGTGGCATACGGCTAGTGGTAAAAGCTACACTATTTTTGAAACGCTAGAGTGGTCGCCAGCTCCTATCAGCATGTATCTCGTTAGCTTTCAAACACAGGTTGATCCACAAAACTCAAAAGAAGTTGCCTATGAAAACTATGATCTCCTGACACATTTTTATCACTTTTATGCCCCTGAAAAAATAAAGAAGAAAAGCTTTGAAGAAAAAACACAGTATCTTGTCATCTTAAGAGCATTTCAAAAAAAACCCGTTGGTGAAAAAAAAGAAAAATATCTTGAATTTACAAAAAACTTTAATGGGGTTGAAAGAATTGCCAAAGCAAATAAAAAAATGGATCAAAACCGTCTTCAAGGTTTGAAACTTTTAAATGCTAAAAAGTTCAAAGAAGCGCTCGCGGCTTTTTCCAAAATTAAGGAAAAAACAGCACAGGATTATGTTCATGCAAGTAATATCTATCTTTATCTCGGGAAAAGAGAGTTTGCCAAAACAAATGTTCTCGCAGGGCTCAAGAATTTTCCAGACCACCTGGGTCTTCTTCATAATCTTGCCACAATCACTGTTTTTGAAGGTACTTATTTAGTAGAGGGAAAATATGAATATGACCCAGAGGTCATGAATGAGGCTAAAAAGACACTTCAAAAAATCATCAAACAAAAGAAAGATGATTATCTCGCTTATTCAAACTTAGCCACCGTTGAAACAGCTCTTCAAGATTACAAAGCTGCTGAAAAAATTTTAAATGACCTTATTTCAAAGAGTGCAGAGCCGTCAGATCTTTATAAAAGAGTGGGAGACCTTTATATTTTTCAGAAAAATAACAAGAAAGCAGAAGAGTTGTTTGTGCAAGGTTTAAAAACAAACCCGCAACACTTTCAACTTCTTTCCTCTTTAGGACAGCTTTATCACAAGGACAAAAAATTCGATAAAGCAATCACGTACTACAATCAAGCTTTAACATCAGTGGGTAGGATGCCGGCTGAGAAAAAAAGATTAAAAAAAGAAGTCACCTCGGTACAAAAAAACCTGACACGAGCACAAGAGAAAAAACCCCTGAAATAGCTTTATCTGTTAATTAAGTATTGTGTCCCAGAAGTTTAGCCACACTGCTGTCCCTCGAAGGACAGTCCTTGGGGGTGTGGGGGCACTTTTTATTCTAGACAAAATTTTTTCATTTGATAGGCTGAAAATTTGTTGAACACGCACCTGAAGGAGAAAGTAGTATGAAAAAAGGTAAAAACGATAAACCCGTTACGTTGAATCAACTTGGGGTAACACTTGAAAAGTTTATTTCCCCTATTTACACTCGTTTAGATAGGCTAGAGGGGGATGTTGGTGAACTGAAAAAAGATGTTGGTGAAATAAAAAAGGTTCAAATTAAACAGGGTGAGGATCTTGATAAAGTTAAAACCGATCTTAATACGGTTAAAACTGATCTTGATAAAGTTAAAACCGATCTTAATACGGTTAAAACTGATCTTGATACGGTTAAAACTGATCTTGATACGGTTAAAACTGATCTTAATATGGTTAAAAATGATCTTGATAAAGTTAAAACTGATCTTAATATGGTTAAAAATGATCTTGATAAAGTTAAAACCGATCTTAATATGGTTAAAACCGATCTTAATACGGTTACAAAAATTCAATTAAGAATGGAAAATAAACTCGGTGATAATATTCAAGCCCTTTA
>JACPKQ010000016.1 GCA_016186995.1 Deltaproteobacteria bacterium
TTACGAATAACGCCTGTGGTTAAATAAACAGGGAAATCAACCCCATCCTTTGTTCTATTGAGCACCTCGCCCTTCCAATATCCTTTTGAAAGAGTCTCTTTCAAAATCACCTCTGTTATATGAGGAGGGTTATGTGGAGAACTAAAAAAATGAGATTTCTGACCTAAAAACTCTTCCATCGTATAACCAAATTTTCTCAAAGCAGCTGGGTTTGCATACATAATGCGATCCTCACAATCAGCGACAAAAATAATGTCTTCAACAGCATCCACAACACCAGCAAAGAGAAACCTCAAAAAAAGCTTATTATTGAGAATATTATCAAAACTTATATTTTGGCCGCTCATGAGCAAAGAAATGACAGCAAGCTTAGTGCCATAATAAAAACAACCAATATTTTTAAATACTTAGCTATTTACCCTCTTTTTCAGGGTGTGTAGTGTGCACACATGTGTTAAAGAAAATTTCTTAAAAATGAGAATTTCAGCCATTTTACGGCAACTTAGCCGTTTCGTCATAGATTCATACAGATTGTAATTTTTATAATCCTGAAAAGTCGTAGGGAAAACGCTCAATACCAGAATCTAAAATAATAGCACTGACATATTTAGAAGGGGTTACATCAAAGGCAGGATTCCAAACGCTCACCTCTTCTGGGGTTAGTTGAACATCTTTAATTTTTTTAACTTCCATAGCATTTCTCTCTTCAATAATGACTTCGCTACCTTCTTTAAGACTTGAATCTACGGTAGAATGGGGAGCTACAACATAGAAAGGAATGTTATGCTCACGAGCTAAAATAGAAAGAGTGTAAGTTCCAATTTTATTAATAACATCTCCATTTCGAGTAATACGATCAGCCCCTACAATAACAGCATTTACTTTTTCTTTTTTCATAAGGAATCCTGCCATATTATCTGTAATAACACTGACAGGAATATGATCTTTCCAAAGCTCCCAAGAAGTAAGTCGTGCTCCTTGTAAATAAGGTCTTGTTTCACAGGCAAAAACATGTGAGACTTTCCCAAGTTTAAAACCTTTCCGAATAACTCCTAAGGCTGTTCCATAACCCCCTGTTGCCAATGCTCCGGCATTACAATGAGTAAGCACTACACTCCCTTTTTTTAGAAGAGAAGCACCAAATTCTCCCATTTTTAAATTCATCTTGATATCTTCTTCATGAATTTTAAGGGCTTCTTTCTCCAAAAGAGAAATAAGATCTGAAAAAGAAAGATTTTTATTCCTTTCAAAAACATTTTCCATACGGTTAAGTGCCCAAAAAAGATTGTGAGCGGTAGGCCTTGTTTTTGAAAGATTGAGTTTCACCGTTTCAAAAGGATATTTATTTAAAAGCCCTATCACAACTCCATAAGCAGCTGTAATTCCAATCGCAGGTGCTCCACGCACAACCATTTCTTTAATAGCATAACAAACGTGGTCTAAATCTTTACAGGGAAAAAAGTTTTCCTGTGTAGGTAAATCTCTCTGGTCAAGAAGAAGTAATTCACCTTTTGTCCATTGAATATGCTTAACTTCAGAAATCAACGAGGTAATCCTTTAAAAATATCTTCGAGGGGTTTTAATAAATCTTTCCCCTTACGACTAGCAAGGGCCTCTAACAGGGGTGTTACAACATCTACAGAAACTTGAGGTTTTTGAAAAGTACCTTGTACTGAAAAAGGAACCCTTATCTTTCCTGCATTATCTGCAAGCAACTCGCCATTAGTAACAAGATCAGCTGGAAATCGGATGAAACCATTCAAATTAAGATTTTCATTAAAATATACTTCTCCACGGGCTGAAAACTGGTAGTTAGGAGAAATAACCACAAGATCTGTAAGATTGATTCTTTCATTTCTAACATTAAAATTAGCCTCTGCTTTTTCAAATTTTTCTCCAAAATCTTGATTGAAAATAGGAGAATTTGCAAAAAGTGGATTCCCTTTAAGATTTTCTCGAATAGCCTCTCCAATTTTAAGAGTGCTAAATGAACCTTCTAAGATAGTCATATGTCCACTACCATTTAAATTTGAAAGAACTTCTTTTTTTCGAAGGCCACGAGTTCTTAAATTAAAATCAGCAAACAAACTACCGAATAAGTTATCTTTTGTTTCTTTCGAAAAAGAAGTGAAAAGCTTATTAACATCTAGCTTTTGAACCTTGCCGGAAAAAATAAGGGGTTTAGAATGAAAAACATCTCGAGCCTGTGCTTGTGCTTTAAAGCTTCCATTCATTGAAGAAAAACTTAAGTTCTGAAGACTCAAAGATTCATGTGAATAGTTTAAACTCGCATCAATATTATCAACAACATAATTTTGTGTAATCAGTTTATCTATTTTAAGACTTCCTCGCGCCGTTAGTTTTTTTAGAAAATTGTCTAGAAAACCTTTTTTAGGTTCCGCTTGTGCGGCATTTAAGATGATGGGAAGGGCTTCCCCTTCTTTCTTTTGAGCATTAAGAAATTCAATTTCTTTTAAATGAATCATCGGGGATGAGAGGTTTAAGTTTGCAACAGGATTTTTAAAATTGTGAATATCTCCTGTAAGAGCCAGAGAAGATTTTCCTAATTGAAACGAAAATTTTTTAAGATTAAGCTTATCTTTTTTAAGCTCAAAATCTGTTATGAGTTGAGTCATGTGTGGTTTGATTTGAGAAAACCCTATTTCGCCATTTTGAATGGAAAAAATAGCTTCGTAGTCTGGATCTTTAGGTGTCCCCTTAATACTTCCGTTAAAAAAACACTCCCCTTTAAGCCCATACTTTCCTATAAAAGGAGAAACAGAATTCCAATTACTCAGATCAATTTTATTCGTTGAAAAACTAAAATCTAAATGATCTGTTTGTAGTCTTCCCTGAGCCTGTAAAATGAGGTCATAAAAGTTAAGATGAAGCTTTTCAATCGAAAGCCCTTTATCAGAATAATCACCAGAAAAACGAAATTTAAGAGGAATATCTGCTTTTTTATCAAAAGTCCTTCCAATTTTAATACGCGAAGAAGTGAGAACAAAAGTGGAGTCTATAAGTTCAATTTTCTTAAATGTGAGGTGAGTGTCCAATAATAATCTAGCTTTGCCGCCAAGTTGAACCGAACCTTCAATATAAGGTTGATATTGAATGAATGTTTCTAAATCATAACTTATGGTAGAACCTAATCCTAAATTGGAAACATTGAGTTGAAACCCTTTAATATTATAATTTTTATTTTGGTAGAAATCTTCAAAACTAAGCTCACCATTTATAAAACTTAAACTTAATTTAGAATTAAAAAGTAATCCTAAAATTTTAGAATCTTCTGTTTTTTTTTGATCCTCTTCTTGAGTTCCTAATGACAGCGCCTCAACAAGATTAATTTTCTGATTTTTAAATCTCTTAATATGAATTGTTGGTTTCTCTAAAACAAAGAAGAGCTTTGGAGATTTAAAAAGAAAAGACAAAATAGAAACCCTTCCTTTAAGAGACGGAACTGAAACAATAGAAAGGGCTTCTTTAGATTTAGCTGCATAAATAGAAACTTCATCAAGTTTAAAGTTAAAACCACCCCACAAAGAAACAGAAAGTTTTCCTGTTTCTAAACGCCCTGAAATCTTTTGATTAATGATTTGAACTATATTTTCTCTTTGCTTATCAAAATCAATAAAATAAGGAACAAAAAGAAGAAGTACAAAGACAATACCTAAGAGAACAGCACCTATAATGAAAAACTTTTTCATTCTTTTAATTTAGCTCTTAACAGCTCATTCACTGCTTTTGGATTAGCCTGACCTTTTGTAAGCTTCATCACTTGTCCTACAAAAAATCCAAACAGTTTTTCTTGCCCTCCTCGGTATTTTTCAAGCTCTTTGGGGTTTTCCTTCAAAACCTGATGGATAGCAGAAACAAGAAACTCTTTATCATCGACTTGTTTTAACCCCTGCTCTTCAATAAGAGAAGAAGCACTCACACCTCTTTTCATCATTTCTTTGAAAACATCTTTCCCAACCTTACCACTGATAGTACCTTTTTTCACTAAATTAAGAAGTTCAGCCAAGGCATTCCAGGAAACAGAGCAATTTTGAATACTTTGATTCTTATCTTTTAATTCTCTCAAAAGCTCTGTCATCATCCAGTTACTCACCATCTTAGGATCTTGAACCTCTTTCGTGCAGGATTCAAAATAATCAGCCAAATCTTTTGAAAGAGTTAGAATATCAGCATCATAAGCGGGTAACCCATACTGAGATATAAAACGTGCTTTCTTCTCAGGATGAAGTTCAGGAATACTTGATTTTACTTTTTCAATCCATACATCATCCACTAAAAGAGGTCTTAAATCAGGTTCCGGAAAATATCTATAATCATGAGCTTCTTCTTTTGACCTCATAGGAAGTGTTTTACCCTTTGAGGAATCCCAAAGTCTTGTCTCTTGAATAACTCTACCCCCCTCTTCTAAAATTTCCGTTTGTCTTTCAATCTCATAAGAAATAGCTCTTTCTATAAACTTAAAAGAGTTCATGTTTTTAACTTCCGTTTTAACCCCAAACTCTTTCTGCCCTTTGGGTCGTAAAGAAATATTAGCATCACAACGAAGGCTCCCTTCTTCCATATTCCCATCACACACATCAAGATATTGTAAAATACTTCTTAATTCTCTCACATAAGTCGCCGCTTCAAGAGCTCCTCTAAAATCAGGCTCGGTTACAATTTCTGCAAGGGGTACTCCTGCTCGATTAAAGTTAAGGCGGCTTTCCTCTCCACAATGAATGTTTTTTCCTGCATCTTCTTCAAGATGAAGTCTATGAATTCTAATTTTTTTTATATTATCATCACTCTCAATCTCAAGATATCCATCTTGAGCTAAGGGTAAATTGTATTGAGAAATCTGATATCCCTTAGGGAGATCAGGATAAAAGTAATTCTTACGCGCAAAGATAGATTTTTTATTAATTTTACAATTAAGAGCTAAAGCTGCTTTCAGACCACGCTGAACAGCTTCTTTGTTTAAAACAGGAAGTACCCCTGGCATTCCTGTACAAACAGGGCAGGTATTTTGATTTTGGGGTTTGTTAAATAGAGTCGAGCAAGAACAAAATATTTTTTGCTTTGTTTTAAGTTGTGCATGTACTTCAAGACCAATAACTGCTTCGTACTTCATTCTACACCTTAATATTAAATCCTTTTTGAAATAGTTTAAGTTCACTTTCTAAGAGAAAAGCGGCTTCAAAAATTCTTTCTTCTTCAAACCAAGGAGAAATCATTTGCAAACCAATAGGTAGCCCCTTTGAGCTAAACCCACAAGGGAGGGAAAGCCCAGGAAGCCCTGCTAAATTAAGAGACGTTGTGTAAACATCGGTAAGATACATTTGAAGCGGATCTTGTATTTTCTCCCCTAATTTAAAAGCAACATCAGCAGCCGTTGGTGTTACAATGAGGTCAACCTTTTTAAAAACATCTTCAAAGTCTTTCTTGATAAGCGTTCTTACTTGGCCCGCCTTTTTATAATAAGCATCATAATATCCAGCACTTAAAGCAAAAGTACCCAACATAATTCTTCGTTTAACTTCAGAACCAAAACCCTCACCTCGTGATTTAAAGTAAAGATCAATAGCATTTTTTGAGTTTGGAGAACGGTAACCATATCGAACCCCGTCAAAACGCGCTAAATTAGAACTTGCCTCACTTGTTGCAATTAAATAATACGTTGCAATTCCATATTGAGTATGAGGAAGACTTACTTCTTCTAAATAGGCTCCCTGTGATTCTAAAATTTTTAAAGAATTGTGAACACTTTTTTGAACCTCTTTATTTAAACCCTCTTGAAAATATTCTTGAGGCAATCCAATTTTAAGACCTTTAATACTTTTTCCTAAACTCTTTAAAAAAGATGGGGTAGATCTTTCAGATGAAGTTGAATCTTTGGGATCATGACCACACATCACCTCTGAAATAAGAGCACAATCTCGAACTGTCCTTGTAAAAGGTCCTATTTGATCTAAAGAAGAAGCAAAAGCAACAAGTCCAAAACGGCTCACTCGTCCATAAGTGGGTTTTAACCCGACAACACCACAATAAGAAGCAGGCAAGCGTATAGATCCACCAGTATCTGTTCCCAAAGAAGCACTACACTGAAAGGCTGCGAGAGCTGCAGCTGACCCACCACTAGACCCCCCTGGAACATAATCTAAATCCCATGGATTTTTAACACTTCCAAAATAAGAATTCTCATTGGAAGATCCCATAGCAAACTCATCCATATTGAGTTTTCCTAGAAAAATAGCATCTTCTTTTTTTAACTTTTCAATAACTGTAGCGTCATAATAAGGAACAAAATTTTCTAAAATTTTAGAACCACAAGTGGTTCTCACACCTGAAAGAGTTAAAATATCTTTGATACCCAAAGGAATAGCTGCTAAATTACCCAATTTTTCTTTTTTGGAAAACTTTAAATCAATATTTTCTGCTTGTAAAAGAGCTTCTTTTTCACACACTGTAATAAAAGAATTAAGTGTTGGATTTGTCTCTTTAATTCTTTCAAGAAAACTTTGAGTTATTTCTAAAGCCTTCACCTCTCCCTTGTGGAAAAGATCTTTTAATTCAGTCACTGTTTTTAAAAATAATGTATTTTTAGACATCGATGATTTTAGGCACTTTTATATAGCTATCTTTAAGTTCTGGGGCATTTTCAAAAAGCGATTTATTTTCTTCTTTTTCTATTTTTAAATCTTCCGAGCGAAATATATTTTTATGATCAATAACATTATAAGTAGGTTCAATACCTTCTGTATTAACTTGGTTTAAAGTCTCAATATACCCAAGTATATGACTCAATTGGGAGGCATAAACCCTTTCTTCTTCTTCACTGAGCTTTAAACGTGCTAAAGTAGCAACATAGTCCACCCGATTTTTATCGATTTTCATGAGTTTCCAAACCATAGCTTATCAGGTCTCATCTTGGCAAGTAGAAGCACAATCTTTAAAACTCAAGAATTTTAATTCCTTTATCTGTAATAATTTCAACAATCCTTCCCTTTTTTTGAAGGGGCTCTCTTTTGTTTTTTTGAGAAAGCAATCCTTCATAATAAGCCCGTTCAGCACAAATTTTACTGTAGAAAAAAATAAATCCTATCAAAGCAAAAACAAAAGAAAGTATCAAAAAAGTATACCCTTTCTTGTGCTCAAAAAACCATCTAATAAAAGAATAAAAATAAGTTTTTTTCATCTTGCCATAAATAAGCTTGAGAAGCTTCTTTTTCAAAAACAAACCATCCCATTTCATTTTTTACCTCCCAACCCTGTTTTAAAAATTGTTCTTTATAGTATGAAAAAGCATCATGTGCGTCTTCGGCACCCTCTAAAGTATGAAGTACTTTTTCCCCCAATCCAACTGTAAGAGCCCCTTCCCCTTCATATTTTTCAAAGTTATGAGGCAAATCTGCCATGATCTCAAATTCTTCCTCATTCAAACTTTCAAGATTAAAACCTAAGGTGGCTGCGCTATCTGGATTCCCGCTTGTGCCTGTGGCTAGTGACGGGAATGACAGCACACTCCTATTTTTTTCTTTCTCTATCTTGTGGTCTCCCAAAACCCCAATTTTTTGAAGTCCCACAATACATAAGGGAATCAAAATGATAAGAATAAGACATAACTCTATAAGAGCTTGCCCTTTTACTTCACAAATTTTGTTTTCCATTGTCGTGATAATAAACTTTCTCCTTCAAATCGAAGCTCACCTTCTTTATGGATCAATAAACTCCCCTGATTTAGAAATCTTTTAAGAAAAATTCCACGGTATAAAAAAAGAGCTTTTATTTTTAAATATTGCTTTTCAAAAAAATCTTCTTTCAAGCGATATGGCCCTGGTAGTTCTAAAATATAAGATCTTTCTATGTGATAGTGCGGTTCTATTGGGCTTAAATAGAACCACATTTGAGGAAATTCTATTTTCATTTTAAAAAATGGAATAAGGGAAGAATAAAGAATGGGGTTTAAACTTCTATCTTGAAGCTTTGCAAGGGACTTAATGGCTGCTTTAAGCATTTCTTCGACGTGAAGGCTCGCCACCTTTGAAACACCTCCTAAAAGACTCAATGCTTGAAGTGTTCTTAAAAAAGCATGGAGAGTGACCAATGTTTGGTTCGTTATTGCTAAAAACTGAAGCCCCTTTTTTTGAATTTCTCCACATCTTTTAAGAACCTCATCTGAAACTTTTTGGGTACGAATATGGTAAGAATAAATTTCACAACACTCAAAAATAAAAAAAATAAAAACAATAAAAGGTACCATAAGCACAAGAAAAAAGGGCACAACTTGGCCTTGTGAACTATTTTTCAAGATAACACTTCTCTTTAAATGACAGTGACTGGGACAAAAATGTGCCCCAAGGAACAAAGTAATTCATTTGAATTTCTACTTTTAAAAAAGAATCTGTATTTTCAAAAAAGAGAAACTTCATCTTTTTCCTCAAAGGTAATAAAGACAATTTTTCTAAAATAACGGTTTTAAGCCTTTCCTTGGAAACCTCATTTTCTTCTTGTACTAAAAGCTTTCGACACTCTTGATAGAGAATATTTTTTAAAAGAAATTTCTCACTTACAAAAAGCCCCCATAAAAGAAAGAAGAAAATAAGAACAACTAAAATGGGCAGGCTTAAAACACTTTCAATAAGGGCTTGCCCAAGGTTATTTTTAATCATCACTTCGTCCTTCAGATTTATAAAAATCATTGAGCCCCCGCTTTCTCCAATGCTTTTCTTCCACGCTTTCAACTTGAATATGGTTAGCGCTCCTACCTTGAAGAGCCGCTGTAATTTGAGAAAGTTTTGCTTTCACAGTATGGCCAAAAATACTGACAATCCCAATAGATGCTACTGATATAAGCGCTACCAAAATGACGTACTCAATCATGCCTTGCCCCTTACAATTTTTTATTTTCATAAAAACCTCCAATACCCATTGCTTTTGGGCAAAAGCTTTCTTAGCAAAGCCCGTACCAAGTTTTTATGGTCATAACTCATGGAAAAGTGTGTCAAAATGAAACACTTGAAATTAGGTGAAACACTCGTTACAAATTGACTTAATGACTCAAAAAAGAAAAATACATCTTCTTTTAACCTCAAAAGAGCTGATATTCTCGTTTTTTCTTCTTATTTCGGTTTCTCTCATTGTCTTTGGTATTGGTTTTTATATAGGTGTAGGTGTAAAAAAAGAAAACCCACAAACTCTTGAAGCAAAAATAGAACAAAGTAGTCCTCCCCCTATGATAGAGCCTTTAGTTCCTGTAAAAATAGAACCCGAACCTCTTGAAAAAGTTGAAGAACCTAAAGAACAGACAAAAGAACCCATAATAATTCCACAAGAGTTGCCCAAAGAAACAATCGCTCAAAAAGAAAACTTACAAACTACAGAACCTATAAACCTCTTTGTCTCGGAAGAAAATTTAAAAACACTATCTGAAGTTCTTAAACATGGCCCTTTTACCTTAAAACTTGGAACTTTCGCCAAAGTAGAAGCAGTGCTTCACGAAAAAGAAAAAATACATGAAGCTGGGTTTCCTTCAGCCTATTTTTGCCCACAAGAAGACCCCTCAACCCTAACACTATGTTTAGGGGGGTTTTCTACAGAAAAAAAAGCAGAAAATTTTGCCACCCTTCTTAAAAAGAAAAAAATTATTGAAACATTTAACATTCACAAACTAAACTAACTTATTTTTCATGAGTATGAGAAAAATCGAAAAGCCCTGGGGACATGAACTGATCTTCGCACACACGCAAAAGTATGCTGGGAAGATTCTTTATATTAAAAAGGGCGAAAAATTAAGTTACCAATATCATAACAACAAAGAAGAAACGATTCTTCTCTATAAAGGAAAAATGCTTTTTGAATTTGAAAAAGAAAACACTGCCCAATCTTTACAACTTAACCCAGGCGACACATTTCATATTCCACCTAAAATGAAACACAGGATGAGCGCCCTTGAAGAATGCGAAGTTTTTGAAGTTTCAAGCCCAGAATTAGAAGATGTAGTTCGCCTTAAAGATGCCTATGGAAGATGTGAAAAATAATTTTTATGCCGTTATTATGGCTGGTGGTAGTGGAAAAAGGCTGTGGCCTCTTTCAACAGAAGATTTTCCAAAACAATTTCTTACTTTTGGTAAAAAAGAACCTCTGATTGTTCAAACAATTCAAAGAATGCTGCCATTGATTTCAAAAAAAAATATTTATGTTGTTTCTTTGAAAAAACAGGAAAAGCTTCTTAGAAGATTTGTAAAAATCATTCCTTCCTCAAACTTTATTTTTGAACCTTACCAGAAAAACACCGCTGCCTGTCTTGCTTTGGCTGCTTTCACTCTTTATCAAAAGAATCCCAATGCTGTGATGCTTGCAGCACCCTCAGATAACTCACTTTTTCCAGAAAAGGCCTTTCAAAAAGATCTTCAAAAAGCGCTTCATTTGGCTCACAAGAATAATGTTCTTATTACCTTTGGCACTCAACCTTCGTTTGCTGCTACAGGTTTTGGTTATATCGAAAAGGGCGAAGAGATTTCTAGCAATGTATTTAAAGTAAAAAAATTTACTGAAAAACCCAAACTTCAAAAAGCAAAAAAATATATAAAATCAAAAAACTTTTACTGGAACAGTGGGCATTTTGCATGGAAGGCTTCTACTTTTTTAGAGGCCTTAGAAAGACACCTTCCGAAAACTTATCAAAAACTTAAAAAATGTTTTGAAAGTAAAAAAAACTCACTCGAAAAAGCCTATAAAAACCTTCACAACATTTCAGTTGATTACGCTATTATGGAAAAAGCTAGAAATGCTGTTGTTTTTAAAGCTCAGTTTCAATTTGATGATTTAGGAAGTCTTACAAAAATTAACCCTTGCTACCGAAAACTTTACGAAATTAATTCTCACAACAACCTGATTCATGCAGATAAAGTAGTAGCTACTGTAGGGGTTCAAGGGCTTATTATTATTGAAAAAGACGGAAAGTTGCTGGTCGCCTCAAAAAAACACGTTCAGAAAGTAAAAGAAATTTTTTAACAGAGTCTGTCATCGCGAGGTTCATGAAATGAACCGTGGCGATCCCATCGCATTAGCGATGAGATTGCTTCACATTCGTTCGCAATGACGAGAACATTCGATGCTAAATCAGCCAATAGTTGCGTATTTAAATTTGTGACTCCACAGCTTTTCAAAGGTCTCTTTCAACAAATGGTGTTCTTCTTTCTCCAACCTTGGGTCTTCATAGATAAGATAAAAAGCTTCACGTCTGGCTAGTTTTAAAAGCTCATGGTCTCTTAAAAGATCAGCAACCCTGAAACTTACAAATCCTGCTTGGCGAGTTCCCAAAAACTCCCCGGGGCCTCTAATTTTTAAATCTTCTTCAGAAATAAGAAAACCGTTTGTTGTTTCTTCCATAATTTTTAAGCGCTTCACAGCATTTTTTTCCTCATCCCAATTTTTAAGTGAACTTAACAAGTAACAATAAGATTCCAAATCGCTTCTTCCAACCCGCCCTCTTAATTGATGGAGTTGTGACAAACCAAAACGCTCTGCATGTTCTACCACCATAAGAGTGGCATTAGGAACATCCACCCCCACCTCAACAACAGTCGTGGAAACTAAAATATGAATCTTTCCTTTCTTAAACTCTTCCATAGTTTTATCTTTCTCATTTTGATTCATTTTCCCGTGAAGAAGTTCTACTTGATATGAAGAAAAAATATTTTTTAAATTTTTAGCTCCTTCTGTTGCATCTTTAAGGTCTATTTTTTCTGATTCTTCAATCAAAGGATAAATATAATAAATTTGTCTACCCTTAGATAGCTCCTCTCCCATTTTTCGATAAAGCTTATCTTTTTGCTTTTCTAAAAGAACATGTGTTTGAATTGGCTTTCTTCCTTGTGGCATTTCATCAATAACAGAAACATCAAGTTCACCATAGGCTGTTAAGGCAAGTGTTCGTGGAATAGGGGTTGCTGTCATAACAAGAACATGGGGCTCTTGTCCTTTTGAAGATAAAGCCTTTCTTTGATCCACTCCAAAACGATGTTGTTCATCAACCACAACAAGTCCTAATTTTTGAAATGTAAGATCTTCCTGAATAAGGGCATGAGTTCCTATGATAATGCGCGCGACACCTTGTTCGATCTCTCTGTATACAGCTTTTTTCTCCTTGGCTCCCAAAGCTGACACAAGAAATCTCATTGAAAGCCCTATCTTCTTATCAAACCTTGATAATATTTTTTCAAAACTTAAAAAGTGCTGATGGGCTAAAATTTCGGTGGGGGCCATAATAGCTACTTGAAAGCCGTTTTGAAACGCTAAAAGCGCTGCGCCCATAGATACAACTGTTTTTCCACTTCCAACATCCCCTTGTACAAGCCGGTTCATAGGTTTTTCCTGCACTAAATCTTTTATAATTTCATCTAAAACCTTAAATTGTGCTCCAGTTAATTTGAAAGGTAGTTTTTTTGAAAAATTCTCTAAGAAACTTGTCAAAACTACAAATGCATATGTCTTTTGAGATTTTATTTGTGATTTTTTAAGTGCTAGTCCTAATTCTAAGAAAAAGAACTCATCAAAAATAAGTCTTCTACGTGCCTCGGATTCTCCTCTTAAAAGATCTTCAATGTTTACATCTTCATGGGGAAAATGAATTTCTTGATAAGCCTCTTTTAAAGAAATAAGTGCATGTTTGTTTCTGATAACTTCAGGCAAAGGATCTTCTAACTTATCAGAATAGTTTTCAACAATAGTTTTTAAAACTCTTCGAATGGTTTTTTGATAAAGCCCCCCCGTTTCCGAATAAATAGGAACAATACGTCCAAAATGAAGTAAGTCTTTGTGCTCATCTTCTTCAACAATTTCAAAATCAGGATGTACGATTTGTTTTTGCCACCGAAACTCTTGCACCTCCCCTGTAAAAATAAGACTGCACCCAGATTTAAGCATTTTTCTCATGGTGGGAGCATGGTAGCGAAACCATTTTAAAGAAATAGAACCACTTTGATCAGAAACTACACATTCCAAAATCTTTAGCTTTCTGTTTCTTAGAGGAATCACTCTCAAAGAAGAAATCTTTCCTAAAGAAGTTTGTTTTAAACCTGGTTTGAGTTTTACTATGGGAGTGAAGGTCCTTCTATCTTCATAAGTGCGTGGTAAAAACTGAAATGCATCGCCTACCGTTTCAACATCTTTACGAGAAAAGAGCTCTGCAAGCCTGGGCCCCACACCTTTGACGTACTGAAGTGGGTATTTAAGGATTTCGCTCATAAACTACTCTTATCAAAGAGTTTTTCCTAAGCAACTTTATTTCGTTCCACAGCCTAGGTTCTTGAAATGGCTAGTTTACATAAAGTTACCTAGCATATTTCTCAGGCATAGCGATCATTTTCCCCTGCGAGGAAAATGTCGCACGCCTCTCGGCCTCGCTCTTTTTTACTTCGTAAAAAATCCATGCCCGCTTAGGCCTCCGAGACGGCCTTCAAAACATACTAGGTAACTTTATGTTGAATTCGTGTCACCCTGAATGAAATGAAGGGTATAATACGAATTATATTCTTCGCATACGCTCAGAATGACAGAAATTCCGAGTCCATGAGAAAGTAGGGACTGAGTAAACACCCTCCCCAATTCAGAACCAAGGTTGTTCATGAGGGCCATTTCAAGAACTTAACTATTTGATTTTACACAGTTCTTTTGATATTATGAATATAGAGGTGAGTATATGGGTGTTGATATCCTTAAAAATCCTCAGTTTTATTTCAAGGAAGTTCTTGAAGACGCACTTAAAAATCAAAACATCGAAACAACTCCCGAAGTCTCTTACTATCTTGTCAATCTTCTCACCCATTTTATGGAAACAGAAAATCTCTATCAACAAAAAACAGAAAATGGCCTTGAATACGAACCTCTTGCCATTAAATACCACAAAGCCCTTACCTCAGATACATTTAAAAAAATAACACTTCTTAAAGAAACAGGGGATCTTTCTCTTTATATTTCTGGTTTTTTTGGAGACAGCCTTAATAGATCTATTGTTGATATTAGCTATTATATTGGAATGGGAGAAGCTGCTTATGGAAATCTCTCCTATGCAATAGATAAGGATGTTTTTCAACACATTTTTAAAGAACTCAGTCAAAAATTTATAAAATTTGTCGATATCTTAGCTGAAATGAGTCAAAGCACAGCAATTCTTAACAATGAAAGCCTTCTTGTTATATATGAAAAATGGCTCAAAACCAAAAGTGTGCATCTTTTTAAAAAACTTCAAGAAGAAGGACTTATTCCAGTTGATTTTTCGGATAATCACCAATAAAAATAAAGAGTATGTTTCGTTTGGTTTTCATCCTTTTGTTTTTTCCTTTTTTATTTCTTCAAGCAGAGAATATCGTCTTTAGTAAAACCTGGGGTGAAAACATCCCAGTTCGAGAAAGCCCAACAACAAGAAGCTCCGAAATTATTACTACAATTCAAACCGCAACATCCATCCAAGTTTTAGGTAAAGCCTCTCAAAAAGTAAAAATTGGATCTGTTGAAGATTATTGGTACAAAATTCGAATACATTCTGATGGGAAAGAAGGTTGGATTTTTGGTGCCTATCTTCTTCAAGAAGGCTCACAAGAACTTAAAGAAAGCATGAGTTTTATTGTACAAAACCTTTATCACTTTTTACCTGACATTCAAAAAACTCTAGAACAGATTAAAAACAATAGAAAAAACATTCTGAGTTTTATCCGATCTTTATCTAATGAAAAAAGAAGATTCCTTCATTATTATGCTTATCATTTTCTTCTTGAAAAAGATGAATTGGCCGTACCACTTCTTATAGAATTTATGAACCCACAAGACGAAGCCCTTCATCAAGAAGACGTAAACTATCTTGAAACATGGACATATCTTAACAAACTCATTCCTGCTTTTTTAAACTCTGATTATGCTTCTTATAAAAAATGGTGGTTTGAACAAAAAAGATTCCAATTTAACCCAAATGATCAAACACTGATGGAAATTTTCACCCACATCAGAAAAAACGAAGATAAACAGTATCGAAGTTTTTAACTTTCTGCTTTTTCTTCTAAAACAGAAATAAGAGTCTTAAGATCGTGGATTTCTTCTTCAAGAAGCTCTATTTTTGCTTTTTGTTCGAGAATAACTTGGTCTTTGTAAGTAGAAGCAGTTTCAGAAACAGAAACAACACTTTGAAGTGCTTCTCTTGTTAAACTAAGAGTTTCATTCAAAGCTTCATGATTGAGCGTTTCTTTTTCAAAATCAGCCCACTCTTCGGCATCGCAAAATATATAATATTTGCCTTCATGGAGCTTGTACTTAATTTTTTCGGTTTTAATACGCCTTCTTAAAGTCGATGTAGAAACACCCTTTTTAAGAGAGTATTGCTGAAGGGGCACCCAATTTTTATCAAGCTCATTCATTGACTTAGAAACCTCCGTTATGCTTATAATGGCAGCTTAACAAAGGCCTACGAACTTGACTAGGAAAAAAAGTTTAAAAAATAAAAAGAAAATTGCCTTTGTGGCAAGCGGTGGTGCTGTCAAAGCTGCCTGCTTTCACATGGGTGTGTGTCTCGCCTTAGAAGAAAAAGGGTTTTCTTTTAAAGGGGGAACACTTCAAAGTCCAAAAAAATTAGAAAACGCTCACTATCCTATTGATATTTATGTAGGCTCAAGCGCAGGTTCGGTACTGACCTCACTCATTGCACAAGGATACACACTTTCAGAAATTGTTGATTCTTTTATGCATCGAAAGAAAAAAAGTTCAAAACTTTCTTTCTCTTACATGAATCTTTTTAGTATTGCTCGCCCCCAAATTTATAAAAATATCAAAAAATGGTTTTCTTCTAAAAAAGTTGCCAATGGAACCATTGAAGCTTTTTTTAAAAATTTTATTACTTTAAATAGCCCTTTAACAACAGAAGGAATCGAAAAATATCTTAGAACTAAAGCTCTTAAAACAAATAAATTTCAAGATCTTTGCGTTGAACTGTATATTGTAGCAACAAAACTGGATCATTCTGCCAAAACTATTTTTGGCCCCCGTTCTTTAACTGAAGGTGGATATTGTGCAAAACATCATTGTGATTACAATACAATAACACCTATTTCTATAGCTAGTGCTGCCTCTGCATCGTTACCACCTTTTTATCAACCCTATCCTGTGAAAAAAAAGAAAAAAATAATTTACTATACAGATGGAGAAATCAAAGCAACTCTTTCAACCCATGTTGCTAAAGATGCAGGGGCAGATCTTATTATTGCTTCCTACACACACCAACCTTATCACTATACTAAAAGCATAGGTTCTCTCATTGATTACGGTATGCCTTCTATTATGATTCAGTCCGTCTACCAAGCCATTGAACAAAAAATTCAAACATCACGACGAATTTATAAAGATAAGGGATTTGTTCTTGATACCGTCAGCCAATTTTTTAAAAAAAACCATCTTCCCGAAGATAAAAGAAAACTTCTGTGTGATCAGCTATCTCAAACACTCGATTATAATGAGAATCGAGATTATATTTACATTCACCCAGAACCTAAAGATCATCAGCTTTTCTTTGGAGACCACTTCAACCTTTCTCCTAAAATCATGGAGCAAACTGTAAAAAGTGGTTTTAAAGCGGCCATAAGGGTTTTAAAGGATTATTCCTTTTAAGTTTAAGAGGCCAGGCCAGTTTTTTTAAAGAGAACAAAATTGGGCAGCCTGGGGCTTCTCTAGAAAAATAAAAATTTAGTATTTTCAATAACTTATCTGATTAAAATACTGGCATAAAGTCTGCAACCCTCTCTTTGTATGAAAAGGATGAGGTTGCTTAAAGGAGGCAAGGGCTTTGCCTATTCCCTAAAAAGAATAATAAAATTAGGTGTTTACTCAAGTTTAAGCTCTGTTTTTGCCTTAAGCTTATATGCCAATTATCGCCATAAATCAAAAATAGATGGATTTAAAGAATTTAAGCAGATTAAAGAGGTAACGCAAACTCTCACTAATACCTTTGCTGAAACCGTCACAGAACAACTTTCACAACACCTCCAAGTTAATCCTCAAAAATTTGAAACCTTATCAGATAAAGGGAAAATAAGATTTTTAGAAAATCTTCTTAACGATCCTGAAGGAAGGGTTTCTCAAAATTTTAAAGTACCTAAAAATCTTAAAAACCAAGTGCTTTTTTGGTTTAAAGTTTTTAACATTTATTCAAATACAGATATTATTCTTCACAATATTAACGAACCTTGGAAGATTTATACCGTTGTTGATACCTCAGGACTTTCGGGGAAAGAACGCTTCCTCAAAGTAAGGGAAGCTCTTAAACAGTTTCCACAATATCAAAATCAAATTCGTCAACAGCAAGGAATGAAAAACTCAGTTGCTTTTGCTCTTGAAAAATCGGGCCGCTACATGAAAAATATGGAAAAGATTTTTAGAGAAAACAAATTGCCTGTAGAACTTGTAAGACTTCCTATTGTAGAATCTTCTTTCAATCCTCAAGCTTATTCTAAGGTAGGTGCTGCAGGACTTTGGCAATTTATGAGAAAAACAGGAAAACACTTTTTAGAGAGTATTAATACTCATATTGATGAAAGACTCAGCCCATTTAAAGCAACTGAGGCAGCTGCACAACTTTTAAAAGAAAATTTTCAAATTTTGGGATCATGGCCTCTGGCCGTTTCTGCTTATCACCATGGACCTGGCCTCATCCTTAAAGCCAAAAAGGTTCTTGGAACAAATGACCTTGGGGTCATGATCTCAACATTTAACCACCCTCAATATCAATTTGCTTCTAAAAACTACTACACTGAGTTTTTAGCTGCTGTTTATACTGAGAAATACCATGACAAACTCTTTGAAGATTTAGAAAAAGAAAAACCCCTCAAATACGACGATGTTATTCTGGGATACTCTATGCGTGTAAAAGCAATCATGGACATTTGTCGTATTTCTTTAGAAGAACTTAAACTCTATAACCCAGACCTCAAAACCCAAGCTTTTCAATCAAGTTATTATTTACCAGAAAACCACTGGTTAAAACTCCCTCAGGGTAAGAAAAAATACATGGATCAGTTCCATAAAGAAGCTGAAGAAGCCAGAAAATTTATGGAAGGATTAAAATCTTAAAATGGCATAATAACAAGCTTGCTTCTGAATTGGGGGCATATTTTTTGCTCCTAAACGTGCGCAAAAAACAGCGCCCCAATTCTCTCATGGATTTGAATTCCTATGGTAGAAAAAGTGTTGCGTAGCCTGGTGGAAAATAAAGTGTTGTGAGCCCTCTAAAAAATCCGTCTTTAGAATAGAAAGAAATAACTTCCTCACCTTGGGGAATGTTTAAAAAGCTCATCCGATGATGTCCTTTGACATCTGTGTTTTGACTTAAAAAATCAATTCCTCTTTCACGCATGTAAAAGTTAAAAGATACGTTGTTTGTTGTATAAACTCGAAGCTCTTCATTAAAGAAAGAAAAATCTGCCCACAAATTACCTGCTTGGGGATTAAGTGGTAGTGGAAGTTTTTGATCTTCTAAAGAAAAAAGTGAGGGTAAATAAACAAAACTCAAACTTGGTTTATATTTTATATTTCCTAAAAAGTATTCTGGGTGTTCGAGCTCCAACTCTACAAAATCTTGAAAGGTTGCAATAGGACCTAAAGAAAAAGAACCTTCTTCATTTGTTTGTGTTTGAACAGGGTATCCTGCAACCCTCACTTGTACTTGAGTAACCCCTCCTTCATTTTCATTTCTTACAAGAGAAGTTTTTAAAACCTTTCCTTTTAGATAAATAGGGCTTTTCTCTTGAAGTACAAGTTCTGTCACTATGCCCTCTTTATGAGAGAATCTTATAAAACCTATAAACTCTTGCCCTGCATAAGCCTCAAGAGTCCACATGCCTTCTTGTACAAAAGAAAAAGTAAAAATCCCTTCTTGAGATGATAAAGACTCTTCTCCACTTTCTTTGAGAACAAGCCTTACCCCTTTAAGGGGGAATCCAAATTTATCTAAAACCTGCCCATGAAGTTGGTTTGTATTTTCTTTACGATCCACTAAAGCGACATCAACATATCGGCTGGTGTCCATGTAAAGTGGTACTCTTTGAACAACTTCTTTATTATTGAGAATTTCAAGATAACCATCAAAATAATAAAGCTCATCAATATAGTAAAAGCCTTCTAAATTTGTTTTAAGAATAATATCTGTTCCTTCTAACCTTAGCTCAACGTGAGGAGCTGGTGTTGTATAAGGATTAAGAGAAGAATATCCATTGAGTACTCTTCCAGAAAGAGCATAACTTTTTGGCTTATGCTGACCTATAAATAAATAAACATTTTTTAAATCTTCTTCTAAGTTAACAGGGTTAGCAGAATATACAGCTGTTGTTCTTAATGGATAAGATTCTCCCGTTTTAGGAGATTTCTTATCACTAAAATAACGGGCCACAAGATGCCCTTGAACTTTTTTAGAAAACATAAATGAAAATCGAGAAACACCCTTTTCTAAAATATGGTGAGCAAGAAGGCGCGAGGTTGGTTTAGGAAGGCCGTCGGAACCGACGTCATCGTATAAACCAACCTCAAAATGACCCACATCATTTGTGTCGCGATTGTAATCGATCACCTGTCCTGAAATTATCCACTGCGCTTTTTGGGTCACGACTTGCGGTAGGAAAGTTTTTTTATTTTCCAAATTTTGCGTAGCAACCACAAGTGGGGTTTGGTCAGTACTTTGAGGGCTTGTTTGGGTTGTGGCTACAATTGTTTGCGGTGTCAGATGATCAAGGCTTTTTTGCAAATATCCTAGTTCGAAATTATTTCTTACACGATAAACCCGAGCTAATGCATAATGATCAACACTATCAACAACAGTATTGAGAGGTTTTATATTTTTAATATTTTTTTCAAAGTTATTATACTCACCTTGAAGTACTAAACTCTGTTTTCGAATTTTTGTTTTGATATTTTTAACAAGTGGGGTTTTAAAATAAAGAAGTCCGGCAGCAGGCACCGCGAGCGGTACAAAAAGAAGAAACACAAGGAACTTCAACTTAAGATATTTTTCAATCGTCACCAAAGCCCTCTACCTTATTTTTATCACATCCAGGTTGGATATTCAAAAAATTTTCTTATGAATAATCATTTTTATGAATAATCACAGGATATCCACAATGGTGCACTTGATTAATACAGTTCATAAGGATAAATGGTTTGGGGATGACAAGCATTATGAACAAATACTTAGATGGAAAAAGATATTACTCCTTTGGACAACATCTTAAAGAACACTTTGGTGAGAAAGTTTATAAAGTTTCTTTGGATGGGGGATTTACTTGTCCCAACCGGGATGGCACTTTAGGGCATGGTGGTTGCACATTTTGTAGCCAAGATGGTTCTTTAGCTCCAGGGGCTGATCCTTACATTGGACTCAAAGAACAAATTGAAAAAGGAAAAGTTTTTCTCGGTCAAAGGTATGGTGCTAAGAAATTTTTAGCTTATTTTCAATCTTTTTCAAATACCTATGGCGATGTTTTAGAACTTGAAAAAAAATATCGACTTGCTTTAAATCAAAAAGATATTGTAGGGCTTTCAGTTGCGACCCGCCCTGATTGCGTTCCTGATAAAACACTTGACCTGATAGCTGACATTTCAAAAGATCATTACACCTGGTTAGAATTTGGGCTTCAAACGATGCATGATAATATTAATAAATCTTTAAACCGTCTTCATACTTTTAAAGACTTTGTATCGGCTGTTGAGCGGGCTCACAAAAGAAATTTAAGAATTTGTGCTCATATTATTCTTTTTCTACCCGGAGAAACTAGAAAGCACATGGAAGAGACCATTCAGACCCTTTCCAAAATGCCTGTAACAGGCATTAAAGTACATCTCCTTCATGTTATTAAAAAAACAGCCCTTGCCTCCCAACATGCCAAGGGAGAAATCAGCCTTCCCTCGCAAAAAGAATATGTTGAAACCGTGGCTGATTTTGTAGAGCTTTTACCCCCTCATCTTATTATTCAAAGACTTACAGGGGAAACCTCTAAAGAGGAAATGATCGCCCCTCTGTGGGCTCTTAACAAAAATCAAATACTTAAAGAAATTAATGATACCCTTATTCAAAGAAATACTTGCCAAGGAAGCCGTTTCTATTAAAAAATAAATAGCTAGTTTAACGAATAGGAGGTGTTATGAGAA
The DNA here is from genome assembly GCA_016186995.1 of Deltaproteobacteria bacterium. Classification (GTDB taxonomy): domain Bacteria; phylum Bdellovibrionota; class JACOXK01; order JACOXK01; family JACOXK01; genus JACPKQ01. The sequence continues at coordinate 21,178 of JACPKQ010000016.1, forward strand.
AAATATTTTTTTTAATTTTAACGAGCTGCATGCTTTTAAGTCTTTCAATTTGGGCTGTTGATATTGATTGTGATGTGTGCGGAATGGTCATTAAAGATAAAGCTCCAAATCACTTTATTCTTAAAAAAGCAGTAGCTTCTGAAAAAGCTCTCAATGCATGCTCAATCCCTTGTGTAAAAAAGGCAAAAAAAAGCTCGGCTCAATATACAAAGATAGAGGTTCCAGATTTTAATCATCCAGGAAAGTTTCTGGACGGTGAGAAAGCTTTTTTCCTTATCAAAAGCAAAAATGTTAAAAAAGACTTAGGTGATATGGTAATGCCTCCTCATGTGGTGGCATTTACAACAAAAGAAGAAGCTCTTGCTTCTCAGAAAAAATATGGTGATGGCGAAGTGGTGCAAGGATTAGAAAAAGCTTTAAAAGAGATTTAATAAAAATAAGTTTTATGAAAAAAATACTAAAAAATATCATACTCGGTATGGGTTGTTTGCTCCTTCTCGTCTCATGTGGGCCCATGAATAAAAAACTAGCAAATCTTGATTCTGACACTTCTTCTTTTGTAAAACCGGGTGAGGGCAAAAATCTTTCAAAAAATGCTCAGTTTTATATTTATAACTCACTTTTTCATTCGAAACCTATTTTAGGAGATAATGAAATCACAATGAGATTTGTTTACGCCAATACTTTGGTATCACTTTCTGACAAAGCAAAGATCACCGTTATTTATAGCATGCCTGAAATGCCGCAAATGGGTGAAGAAAAAGAAAATGCCACATTACAATCTGATGGAACTTTTTTAACAACACTTTTTTTTTCGATGGCAGGCCGTTGGCATATTATTTTAAAAATAGAGGATGACTCCGTTCAGGATGAATATGCTTTTGAAATTACTCTCTAAGAAATATGTTCTTATTTTTACTTTTTTTTCCCTCATTTGGTCTGGATGGCTCCTAGCCTCAAGTTGTCATGGTGGAGGAGGCGGAGAAACCCTTGTTTTACCCTCCGGACAACGTTATCAATTCGGCTTTTCAACCTCTTATCGCTTCATTCAAGGTTCTTTTGATTCTTATGGTGGGTATACTTCTCAGTCTAAAAACTCTTCCATCAGCTCCACAACCACGTCATGGAGTGGTGGGGTAAGGCTGAGTGAGTCGTGGCAACTTTCATGGGCCCTTCCTCTTACTTATAATAAATATGTTTATTCAGGAAAAGATCACTCAAGGGCTTCTTTTGGGGATCCAGTTTTTGAAACAAGATATACATTTTTAGAAGATGTCCGTTTTTTATGGTATCAGCCAGAGCTTAGTTTTTATGGTGGAATACGACTTCCTTTTGGAACTTCAACTTATAATTCATCTGACCCTTATGGAGCTGACGTTGTTGGGGAAGGTCTCAGTTTTGTTCACAGTGGAATGAGTGCCGCCAAACTTTTCCGTCCTTTTAAACTTACAGTGAATTGGATTTTTTACTACCCATTAGAAAAAGAAGTGGACCAGATTCGAAATAGAAGTGTGGCTCCCTATGATTTTAAAAGTGGCAATCGTATTGTGCTCAATGGGGTTGCAAATTATCTCATTAGCAATCACTGGGCGACAGCCCTCGGTATCAAAGGATTTTGGATTTTAAAATCAAAAAAAGATCAAAATGTTGTAGAAGGATCTTCCGCACGATTATTTTCAATGACAGCTTCTCTTGGTTATGCGTACGATGTCTCATGGGGAATGGCTTTAAATTATGAGACCCCATTTCCATTTTATAAATATGGCGTTAATCAACCCAATTCCCACACACTTTCACTGTCCGTTAATTATGGGATATTTTAAGGAGGTTTTATGAAAAAAATTCTATTCGTAATGAGTTTTGTGATGTTGGTCATCGTACCACCTATCATTGCCTCTGATGAGGGTGCCTTAGATCCTGCAGAGTTAACAGTTCAGGAAATATATCAAGTGAGTGGCAACTGGTCTTCTCTCAAACGCGGGTGGAATACTTTGATCCTAAAAATTTCGGATTCTCAAAACCAATCTATATCTCAAGCCAAGGTTACAGTGAAGTATGATATGGCCACAATGCCTATGAATCCACCAGATAATCCTGTCGTAGAAAAAGAGGGTGGAGTTTATGAAAAAAGTATCTTTTTGGGAATGGGGGGAGATTGGAAATTTGATATTTCCATTGCCCGAGATCAAAATGATACATTCGGCAAAACAATAAATATTAATAAATAACCCACTCCCACACGAGCTTTCCGTTAATACAGAATTGAGGAAAAAAGGGGTTTGTGTTATGTTAGCAAGCGATTCCCATGAAAAAAGAGTCTCTTCTTAAAAATCTGTGGCCTTTATTGGTAAAAAACAAAAAATCCTATTTTGCTGGCATTTTCTTTTTGGTTACAACCGTTGTTTTAAGTGTTCGCATTCCTTATTTTCTTAAAGAAGCTATTGATGCTATTCGTATTCAAGACAGTACAACTATCCAAAAAATGGCTTTTCTTATCATAGGCGCTTCTTTTATCTTTTCCATAACACGTGTGTTTTCTAGAATTCTCATGTTCAATCCAGGAAGACGAATTGAGTATGAAATTAGAAATAAATTTTTCGAAAAACTTTTGAATTCACCCCTTAAATATTTTCAAACAACAAGCATTGGTGATCTTATGTCACGTGCCACCAATGATCTTCATTCATTTAGAGCCATGATTGGTTTTGCAGGGTTAGGGCTTTTCAATGCTGTTCTTACTTTTGCTTTTGTTTTAGTTTCTATGTTTAGTTTAAGTTGGAAGCTAACATTGGTTTGTATTATTCCATTTCCTATTCTTATTTATGGTCTTAAAAACATTATTAAAAAATTCTATCTCTATGCCAATGCATGCCAAGAAGGAATGGCAGATTTAAGCACAAAAGTTCAAGAAAACTTTAATGGTATTCATGTTATTAAGTCTTATGTTCAAGAACATAACAAATATGAAGACTTTAAAAAACTGAATCAACAATATTTCTCAGATTGTTTAAGACTAGCCAAAGTTGAAAGTGTCATCTTTCCCCTTTTTAGAGATCTCCCAAATCTCATACTACCTCTTATTCTTGTAACAGGTGGTTATTCTATTATTGGTGGGAACCTTTCTTTAGGAACTCTTGCTGCTTTTGTGATTTATCTCAAACAACTTGCAAACCCAACCATGACTTTTGGATGGGTTATTAACATTTTACAACGCGGAAGAAGTGCCTTTCATCGCATTATAGAAGTCATTCACGCCCCCATTGAACTAGAAAATACTCAAACTCAAAACCCTATTGTAGGAGAAGTTGAATTTCAAAATGTGAGTTTTCGCTACTTAGAAAATCAGGAAAACATTCTTGAGAATATTTCTTTTAAACTCAAACCAGGACAATCATTGGGCATTCTTGGAAAAACAGGGGCTGGTAAATCAACCCTTGTAAACCTTTTAATGAGAAATGAAAAACCCGTATCTGGAAATGTTCTTTTAGATGGAAAACCCATTGACCACTATGCTTTAAAAGCTTTGAGAGATTCTATAGGCTACGTACCTCAGTCCTCGTTTCTCTTTTCAAAAACGCTTAGGGAAAATATTTATTTTGGGCTCAAAGAAGAAAATGAAAATGAAAATCTTTTAAACAAAGCCATCCAGAAAAGCCACTTGGCATATGATCTTGACCAGCTCTATCAAGGTGTACAAACAGTTGTTGGGGAAAAAGGAGTTACTCTTTCAGGAGGACAAAAACAGAGAACAGCCATATCACGTGCCATCATTGGAAGCCACCAAATTTATATTTTTGATGACGCTTTTTCTTCTGTAGACCATGAAACAGAAGAAGAAATTTTAAAAAATCTAAAAGATATCTTTCATGATAAAATCTGTATTTTTATTTCTCATAGAATTTCAACCTTAAAACTGTGTGACAAAATTATTTATCTTAAACAAGGTGGTATTTCTGAAAGAGGCACCCATGAAGAACTGTTAGAAAATAAAAAAGATTATTTTAGAACTTTTACACTACAGAATTTGGATGGGCTGGATCCTTCGATAGGCTCTGGATGACAGGGAACAAATGAATCCATGAGAGAATTGGGGCGCTGTTTTTTGCGCACGTTTAGGAGCAAAAAATATGCCCCCAATTCAGAAGCAAGGTTGTATTTAAAATACTGGATTCCCGCCTCCGCGGGAATGACAGAAGGGGCCTGCAGGGATGACAGAGGATTTATGAGTATGAGCGAAAATAAAAACTTTCTCACAGATAAAAAAAAAAAAAAAAAATTTTGGGGGTTTTTAAAACCCTATAAAAAAACTATATTCTTAAGTCTTGCCCTTATCTTTTGCATTGCAAGTTTAGGGCTGATTCAACCCCTTCTTATTAAGAAAGCGATTGATGATTACATAGCACACAAGGACGTATCAAGCCTTCTTGTGGTTTCCTCTACACTTTTGCTTGTGATCGGGGTCGAATACGGTCTTCGTTGTATGCAAGTTTTTCTCATGCAAAAAACTGGAGAAGAAACAATTCGAGATATCCGCAATGCACTTTATGCACACATTCAAAGTCTCAAAACAGATTTTTTCTCAAAACAACCTATTGGACGCCTTGTCACCCGATGCACAACAGACATTGAAGCCCTTACAGAAATGTTTACCTCAGGGCTTGTCGCTATCCTTGCCGATCTTTTTATGATTATAGGTATTGTTTTTATGCTTTTTTATCTGAGTCCTCAAATGACTCTGGCGAGTTTTCTTGTACTTCCCTTTCTTGTTATAGCAGCCCTTTATTTTCAAAAAAAGATGCGCTCTGCTTTTAGAAACATTCGAAAATACGTTGGAAATTTAAATGGATATCTTCAAGAAAACCTAAATGGCATGGATGTTGTGCAGACCTTTAATCAAGAAGAACAAGCCTTTAAAGAGTTTAATGATCTCAACTTTAAAATTATGGGCTTTCACTTTCAAAATATTACCTATGACGCCATTCTTTACTCTATTGTTGAAGCCTTAAGTGCTATTACAATGGGGTTGATCATTTGGTTTAGTTCTGGAAGTCTTATTCAAGGGTTGATTACTGCAGGAACTCTTGTTGCTTTTATAGAATATATTCAAAGGTTTTTTATTCCTATTCGAGACTTGTCACAAAAATATGCCATTATGCAATCAGGTTTGGCCTCCCTTGAAAGAATTTTTGCTCTTCTTGAAACAAAAGAGTTGATTCCTGTTTCTGCACAAGCTTTGATTCCTCACAAAGTAGAAGGATACATAGAATTTAAAAATATTTCTTTTTCTTACAAAGAAAATGAGCCTGTTTTAAAAAACGTTTCTTTCAAAATACAAAATGGTGAAAAAGTAGCCTTTGTAGGCCCTACAGGAAGTGGTAAATCAACCATTATGAAACTGATCACACGCCTTTATGATGTTAACGATGGGGAAATTTTGCTTGATGGTATTGATGTTCGAAACTTAAATCTAAAGTTTTTAAGAAAAAATGTGTGCCTTGTTTCTCAAGACTTTTTCATTTTTTCTGGAAGTGTTTCAGAAAATGTAAGTTTAGGAGATCCTTCTATTACAAAAGAAAACGTTATAGAAGCCTGTAAGGCTGTTGGTATTCATGAATTTATTCTTTCACTTACGCAAGGGTATGGCACAAAATTAGCCGAAAAAGGAAGTAATATTTCTGTGGGCCAACGACAACTCATTTCTTTTGCAAGGGCTTTTGCCTTTAACCCGAAAGTACTTATTTTGGATGAAGCCACATCTAATATTGATACCCATACAGAAATTTTGATTCAAAAAGCTTTGGAAAAATTGATTGAAGGAAGAACGTCCATGATTATTGCACACCGCCTTTCAACCATTAGAAATGTAGACCGTATTTTTGTTCTTCATAAGGGAAAAATTATTGAAAATGGATCTCATGAACAACTAGTCAGAGAAAAAGGGCTTTATCACAAACTTTATTCACTTCAATTCCAACCTCATTTATAATGGATTGTGTTCAAAAATTCAGACTTTTTGAACACTACCTTTAATGGTTCATTGGACAACTCTTTTTGTGCCTGGCATTCTCATGCCATGTCGCAAACACTTATACTTCTTCTAACAGCATTAATAACCTCTATCCTTTCAGGTGCGCTTGGAATGGGTGGAGGCATCCTTCTTTTTGCTGTGATGGCTCAGTACTTTCCTTTACAAATATTAGTTCCTCTTCATGGGCTCATTCAGTTAGGAAGTAATACTTCTAGGGTTATTTACAGCTATAAATCTGTAAATCGAGGTTTAACCTTGCAATTTGCTCTAGGAGCACTTTTTGGGGCTGCCTTAGGTTCTCAATTTGTTATTCAAGTTCCAGAAAATTTTTATAAAATTGGTTTAGGATTTTTTATTTTGATTATTACTTTCTTAAATCTTCCTAAACCGAAGAAAAAATTTTTTCTAAAATGGCCCATATTAGGAAGTATAGCTACTTTTTTAAGCCTTTTTGTAGGTGCGACAGGGCCATTACTTGCCCCCTACTACCTTTCAGAAAAGCTAAAAAGAGAAACACTTGTGGCAACCAAAGCTGCATGCCAAATTTTTATTCATCTTCTTAAAGTTATCACATTCTTTCTATTAGGCTTTGTTGTTAGCCCTCACCTTTTACTTCTTAGTGGTATGCTCATTATGGTTTTTATCGGAAACTACTTGGGTAAAATCATTCTTCATCGAATTTCAGAAAAATCTTTCGTTTGGTTATTTAAAGTGCTCATTATTCTGCTTTCTCTAAGAATGATTTTTCAAGGGTTCTCAAATATATTTGCAAAATAAATAACCAAAATTCTGGTTTGAACTTTTCATTTCCCTATCGTTCGTTGACAAGAAAATGGGCCCTTGATACGACTTCGTAAGTACTTTTAATTCCCAAGGAATTTTATGTTTGAAGACTTCGCACACGTTCTTATTATGCTCATCGTAGGGGTTGTTTTTGTACCCTTAACATTGTTTGTAGGAAAGTTTGTCCGACCTCATAACCCTTATGCAGAAAAAGAGACAACTTATGAATGTGGAGAGGAACCACAAGGAAGTGCTTGGGTTCAATTTAACCTTCGATTTTATACCATTGCCATTCTTTTCATTATTTTTGAAGTTGAAGTAGCTCTGATATTTCCTGTTATTGCTGTATTTAGAGAAAAAGCATCTCAATCAACATGGGATACAGGGCTTTTAGTTTTTATAGAAATTCTTGTTTTTGTTCTTATATTAGTCTTAGGGCTTATCTACGCCTGGGTCAAAAAGGATCTTAACTGGATTAAAAAACTGACAACTTAATTATGGAAACACTTGCAGGTTTTTTAGCAGAACTCACAAACAATGTGCTTCCCTTTTGGGCTTATAGTCTCATTGCCATTCTACTTATTTTGGGTGTTGTGGCTCTTCCATTTGCAGGCATTGCCACTTATCTGGAAAGAAAGGTTTCGGCTGATATTCAAGCACGCATTGGCCCCAATCGTGTGGGCCCCTTTTATTCTTGCCCCCATGATTGTTATTGTAGGAAGTTTCGCTTCTTTTGTTGTTATTCCTTTTTCAGAAAAAATTATTATTTCAGATTTAAACATCGGTTTTCTTTATCTTCTTGCGATGGGTTCTCTTGTAGGGTTGGGTATTATTATGGGAGGTTGGGCCTCTAACAACAAATGGTCTCTTTTAGGCGGAATGCGTTCTGCAGCCCAAGTTATTTCTTATGAAATACCAAGTGCTTTAGCAGGCCTTTCAGTTGTGCTTGTTTCTGGAAGTTTGAGTTTTGGAACAATTGTAAGAGAGCAATCTCACTTGAACTGGTATATTTTTCATAATCCTTTTCTTTTTATCAATTTTTTTATTTTTTTCACTGCTGCTTTAGCCGAAGTCAATCGAACACCCTTTGATATTCCAGAAGCAGAATCAGAACTTGTTGGAGGGTTCCATACAGAATATTCAGGTATGCGTTTTGCTATTTTCTTTATGGCAGAATACGCTGATATTTTTGTCATTTGTGCTATTTCTTCTGCTCTCTTTTTAGGTGGATGGTACTTACCTTTCATTCCACTTGATGCTCTTTCTACAAACTTAAAAGTTTTTGTTCAGTTTTTTGTTGTCACTACAAAGACCCTCATTCTTTTTTATGTTGTCATGTGGTTAAGATGGACTTTGCCACGATATCGTGTGGATCAGCTGCTTGCTATTTGCTGGAAGTTTTTAACCCCACTTGCTTTTACAATGTTGATCTTTACAGCTCTTTGGGTTCTTGTTTTTCAAGGACGTGGGCTTGTACAAATGATTCAGGAGTTATTTTAAAATGACAGATATTATTTTGCTCATTTTTGGCTTAATAACCGTAGTTTCAGCTGCTCTCGCTGTTTTTCATCCTCACATTGTTTATGCAGCCTTTTCCCTCATGCTTACTTTTTTTGGAGTGGCTGGACTTTATGTTTTTTTACAAGCAGATTTTGTAGCTGGGGTTCAGGTGCTTATTTATGTAGGTGGCATTCTCATCCTTTTTCTTTTTGCCATTATGCTTTCCCATAAACTTTTTGGAAGTCCCCTTAGGGATTTACAAAAAAAATTGATTCCTGCTCTTGGCTTAAGCCTCCCCATTTTTTTTATTATTGCTTATGTGATTTTTTCAACAAATTGGAATCTTGTTTCTCAAACAGGACAAAATGAAACTGTTTCAAGTTTAGGGCATTTAATCCTTGATCAATATATTTTACCCTTTGAACTTGCCTCCATTCTTCTTTTAGGGGCCCTCATAGGGGCTGTGTATTTAGTGAGGTCTTCAGATGATAAATAATCTTTATTTCTTCCTTACTATAAGTGCTCTTCTCTTCAGCTTGGGTATTACCGCTATTTTTTATAGAAAAAATATTATCGCAATTCTTATTGGGGTGGAACTTGTTCTTAATGCAGCTTCTTTAAATTTTGTCGCTTTTTCAAGATTTACACAATCTCATCTTCATGGCCAAGTCTTTGCTTTATTTATTATTATCATTGCAGCTGCTGAAGCAGCCGTTGCACTGGCTATTGTTTTAAGACTTTTTCAAACAAAAGAAACCATTGATGTGGAGGAAGCAAACGCGCTTAGAAATTAATGGACATGATCAAACTTTCATTACTTATCGTAACTCTTCCACTCATAGCTTTCACCATTCAAATTCTTGTGGGTAAGCGCCTACCTCGAGATGGAGATTTTATTTCTCTTGCAAGTATTTTTGTTTCTTGGATTTTATCCCTTAAGCTTTTGTGGAATGCTTTTTCTCTTTATGATCCACAACTTAAAATCACAAAAGAATGGCTTTGGTTTGATTTGGCGCGGTTTTCAAGTGATTTAGACATTTTTGCTTTAAAACTTCCTGTGGGCATTCTTTTAGATAATGTTTCAATTCTTATGCTTGTGGTTGTGACAACGGTCAGTTTTCTTGTGCACTTTTATTCAATAGGTTATATGAAGGGTGACGCTCATTATTCACGATTTTTTGCCTATCTTTCTCTGTTTTCTTTTTCCATGCTTGGGCTGGTACTGACAGACAATCTTTTTGTTCTTTATATTTTTTGGGAGCTTGTTGGGGTGTGCTCTTATCTTTTGATTGGTTTTTGGTTTGAAAAGAGAAGTGCTGCTAATGCTTGTAAGAAGGCTTTTTTAACAACACGTGTGGGAGATATTGGCCTGTTCATTGGTATCATGATGGTCTTCACCACATTAGGAAGTGTTTCTTATTCCTCAATCTTTGAAGCGAAAGCTTCCGGGCTTTTTTCTGGTGTTTTCGGAACGATTGCCGGGCTTTGTATTTTTATGGGTGCTGTTGGGAAAAGTGCTCAGTTCCCACTTCACATTTGGTTACCTGATGCCATGGAAGGCCCAACACCGGTAAGCGCTCTTATTCACGCTGCCACCATGGTTGCCGCTGGTGTTTATCTTGTGGTTCGTCTTTTTGTCTTTTTTACTCCCGATGCGCTTCTCACAATCGCTTATGTGGGTGGATTCACCGCTTTGTTCGCCGCCACGATGGCTCTAACCCATCAAGATATAAAAAAAGTTTTAGCTTATTCAACTGTTTCCCAATTAGGGCTTATGATGCTCGCCTTAGGTGTGGGTGCCTACACAGCGGGTTTCTTCCATCTTGTGACTCACGCTTCTTTTAAAGCTTGTCTCTTCCTTGTTTCAGGAAGCGTGATTCATGCTCTTCATGGTGAACAAAATCTTTTTAAAATGGGTGGGCTTCGGAAAAAAATGCCCCTTACCTTTGGAACGTGCCTTATAGCAACACTTGCTATTGCAGGAGTTCCTTTATTTTCAGGTTTTGTGAGTAAAGATCAAATTTTAGCAGGCACTCTCTCTTTTGCTTATAACCATCCTCCACATTCTCTTCTTGCTTTTTTCGGTTTTGGGGCTTCGGCTCTTACAGCTTTTTATATGTTTCGGTTACTCTTTCTAACTTTTTTTGGAAAACCACGCGATGAAAAACTTTATTCTCATGCACATGAATCATCTTTTGTAATAACACTTCCCCTTATTATTTTAGCTATTCTAAGTTTGGGGTTTATCTACGAAAAACAAAATTGGTTTGAACACCTTATTCAAAAGCCTCAACTCATTGCTATAAAATCAAGTGTTGTTGTGGCACCTAATTCCGAGACACTACCTATTTTTAAAAAAATCAAAGAAAAAACAAAAGAGAATGTGGATCCTTCGGCTACGCCTCAGGATGACAGAGAGGTTCTCGGGGATGACGTAAAAGATCAACCACAAGTTGCCTATGTTGAGCCTCATAAAACAGAAAATGAAAAGAAAGCACACACACAAGCTATGGTTGCCTCTGTATTCTTTGCCTTTTTTTCTATTTTCTTAGCATGGCTCTTTTACATTCAAAGAGTTATAGATCCGGAAAAAGTTTCAGAAAAATATAAATCTGTTTATAATACATTAGTAAATCTTTATTGGATTGATGAGGCTTATCAATTTCTTTTTATTGGACCACTTATTAAAATAAACAATTTTCTCTATAAAAAAATAGATTCAGAAATTATTGACCAAGGGTTTATCGATAGGAGCGCTTTAATCACCGTCAAAACAGCACACGCGCAAGGCGATTTTGATAATACTGTCATTGACCGTGGTGTTGATGGCACAGCCCACACTGTGTTTTCGGGGGGACTAAAACTTGTTCGAATCCAAACAGGCCAAGTTCAAGATTATCTTAAGATTGGTTTAGGTCTTGTGATTATTTTACTGATTGCATTTATACTGATGTAGGAGGACTTTATGCATAGTTGGTTTGGACAACACACTCTTTCGCTGATTACTTTTATTCCCATCATAGGAATATTACTTGTATTAAGTATACCCAAAACAAAAGAAACGGTTCTAAAATATACAGCCCTTGCTTTTGCAACTACTCCTTTTGTTCTTTCTCTTTATGTTTACCAGTATTTTGATTTGACTTCTTCTAAAATGCAGTTTGTAGAGCAACTCAACTGGATCCCAAGTTTTAATATTGAGTATTTTTTAGGAATCGATGGGCTTTCACTTCCTATGATTCTTTTAACAGGACTTCTCTCTGCTCTTTGCATTATTGCATCATGGAATATTAAAAAAGGTCTTAAGGGTTATCTTGCTCTCTTTTTACTTTTAGAAACAGGAATGCTTGGGGTTTTTTGTGCTCTTGATTTCTTTCTTTTTTTTATTTTTTGGGAAGTCATGCTTCTTCCTATGTATTTTCTTATTGGTATTTGGGGTGGTCCTAAAAAAGAATATGCAGCCATCAAGTTCTTCCTTTATACACTTGTTGGATCTGTTCTTATGCTTGTAGCTTTGATTGCTTTTTATCTCAACACAGATCCCCACACTTTTAATCTTATTAAACTTTCAGAACCTGGTATTTTAGTAGGCAATCAAATTTCACTTTTTGGAATCTCCTTATCTTTCCACAGTTTTAAAATACTCCTGTGGATATTTTTGTTTATCGGATTTGCTATTAAAGTCCCACTCTTTCCATTTCATACATGGTTGCCTTTAGCACACGTTGAGGCACCTACTGCTATTTCTGTAATTCTTGCAGGCGTTCTTTTAAAAATGGGAACTTACGGATTGCTTAGAATTTCCTATCCTATTTTACCAGGAGAAACTCTTTACTTTATTAAAGATATTCCGCTTCTTCCTCTTTTAGGGGTGGTGAATATTATTTATGGCGCCTGCTGTGCCATGGCCCAAATTACTTTACCTGAAGAAAAAGGTGGGAACGATCTTAAAAAACTGATCGCTTACTCCAGTATCAGCCATATGGGGTATGTCATTTTAGGAATGAGTGCCATGACAAGTGAAGCTATGCACGGAGCTGTGTTTCAAATGTTTAATCACGGAACTATCACTGCCATGCTCTTCTTACTTGTAGGTGTCATTTATGACCAAGCTCACCATAGAAAAATTGATGGCTTTGGAGGTTTGGCAACAAAAGTACCCGTGCTCACAGGTATTGTATCAGTTGCCTTTTTTGCGGCACTGGGTTTACCAGGGCTTTCTGGTTTTATCTCTGAAGCTCTTGTATTTTTAGGATCTTTTAAATCAACTCTCCCAGGGCTTCGTACTTTTACAGTCTTAGCTACTTTGGGTATTATTTTAAATGCTGCTTTTTTACTGTGGGCATTGCAAAAAATATTTTTAGGCACACTCAACACTCAATATGAAAACTTTCAAGATATGACAAAACGAGAGCTTATTACACTTGTTCCACTCACTGTGGTTGTCATTTTTTTAGGCGTGTATCCAACACCGATGCTTGATCTTATGCAACGAACTTTAAATAATTTATTGCACTTAATGGGAGTTTAAAAAGTCATGTTAGAAACATTATCATTCATCCTTCCTGAACTTTCCCTAACACTCACTTTGTGTACTCTTTTACTTGTCGGACTTAAATTTAAAAATAAATTTCTTCTTTATAGTCTTGTCAAAATGGGTGTATTGGCTACTTTTATTTTTCTTGTGTGGGGTGGTGGTGGATATTTAAATAGTGTTTCTATTTTTTCCAACAGTTTAAGTATCGATCCTTTATCTCGATTTTTTAAAATACTCATTCTTTTCCCAACACTTTTTTGTTCTTGGTTTGCTTTAAATTCTTACGAACTTCACGAAAAATCCCATATTGAAGCGCTTCTCCTCATATTAGGAAGCACTTTAGGAATGTTTTTTCTTGTAAGCAGCAGTGATCTTCTTATGATTTATCTCTCACTTGAGACGGTAAGCATTTTCTCTTATGTTTTAGCAGGTATTCGAAAAAAACATGCTCTTTCCAATGAAGCTTCCGTCAAATACATGATTTTCGGTACTTTTGTAAGTGGTGGTATGCTGTATGGTTTGAGTCTTCTTTATGGCATGACAGGGTCTCTCAACCTTTTAGATATTGCTACCCAACTTAAAGATTACAACACCCATGATTTTTCACTTTTATTTATATCTCTTCTTATTTTTGGTGGATTTGCTTACAAAATTTCTGCGGTTCCGTTTCATATGTGGACGCCAGATGTCTATGAAGGAGCGCCCACACCTATTACAACCTTTTTCTCAACAGCTCCTAAAGTTGCTGGATTTGCAGTTCTTATTCGATTTTTTTATGTTGTTTTTTCAACTCAGATGACAGAAGGGGGTGTTACAATATGGGCAACTACTGATTTACACTGGCCTGAGATAGTAGCTCTTCTTTCAGCTATAACTATGACAGTAGGTAACTTTGCTGCTCTTTCTCAAACTAATGTCAAAAGACTTTTAGCTTACTCAACCATTGCTCATTCTGGATATATCCTCATGGGTTTTGTCGTTCTTGGGGTGGAGGGGCTTGAAGCCGTCCTCTTTTATACCCTTGTTTATATTTTTATGAAATTAGGAGCCTTTTTTGTAACTCAATGTGTAGGTAATAAATTTAAAAATGAAGAACTGAGCTCATTTAAAGAAATTGGGTGGAAATCCCCTCTTCTAGGAATCAGCATGACCCTTTTTCTTTTTGCTCTTATTGGACTTCCTCCTACAAGTGGCTTTATAGGAAAATTTTATCTTTTTAATGCTGCTCTTCACAAAGGTTTACTCTGGCTTGTCATTGTTGCTATTTTTAATTCTGTCGTTTCTCTTTATTATTACGCGAAAATTCTTAAGGCACTGTACCTTGAGAAAAGCGAAAAAGAGTTTTCATTTACACTTAACTTCTTTGACTCCTACGTTCTTGTCTTTCTTTCGGTAGCTGTTATGCTCCTGGGGATTTACGTTGAACCTTTCATCCACTGGGTTAAAGCATCAGTTTATTTTATTGTTGGATAAAAAATGGCGTATCAAACTCACGAATACATTGCCGTTGGAATGCTTTTTCTTTTTGCAGCACTCGTTGCTACTTTAATCTTGATTGCTACACATCTTTTGGGTCCTAAAATTAAAGACCCAGCTAAAATGCGTCCTTATGAGTGTGGCCCTGAGCCACAGGGAACGCCACGTCATCAATTTTCTGTTCATTTCTATATCATTGCCATTTTCTTCATTCTTTTTGATATTGAGGCTGTTTTTATGTATCCATGGGCTGTGATGTTTAAAAAGTTTTTAATCCTGCAAGGATTTGTCATTATTCTTGATATGGTTGTATTCATTGGTATTTTAGCTGTTGGTTTTATTTATATTTGGAAAAAGAAGGCACTTGAATGGGATTTATAGACAGAATTAAAGACGGAAAGCTAGAGGTTTCCGCCGATGATATGAAATCATGCGTGTGGGAATTTAAAGAAGCGGGGTTTTCTTATCTTTCTGATCTTACAGCCAGAGACAATTATCCAGAAAAGCCTCGGTTTCATGTCATTTATATTCTTACTCATATGAAAGAAGGAAAATCTATTATTCTTAAAGTTCCTCTTCCAGAAGAAAACCTTCATATTTTGACCATTACTGATATTTGGCCTGGTGCTAATTGGTTAGAAAGAGAAGCCTTTGATATGTTTGGAATTATTTTTGATGGACATCCCAACCTTACAAGAATTTTGGCTTCGAGCTCTCAAAGCTGGAGTGGGCGTGGGACAGAAGACTACCCATTAAGAAAAGATTACAACCTTATCCAACGCCCTGGAGATGATAAAACAGAAAAAAATGAAAAATACTGATCAGAAATACATTGAAGAAATTTTTTCTAGATACCCTAACAAGCGGGCAGCAACCCTCCCACTTTTAACGCTTGCACAAGAAAGATTTGGATACATTTCAAAAGAAGCCTGTGTGTGGGTTGCAGAGCTTATTGGGGTTTCCCCTATGGAAGTTCATGAAACAGCAAGTTTTTACACCCTGTATTATTTAGAACCTGTGGGCAAAAATAAAATTAAACTATGCACTAATGTTTCTTGCATGCTTTTAGGGGCTAAAAAAATTGAAAAAACCTTAAAAAGAAAATTGGGTTTAAAAAAGAAAGGCACTACAGAAGATAAAAAATTTCATTTTGAAACAGCAGAATGTTTAGGTTATTGCGATAAAGCCCCTGTGATGCAGATAAATACCGAAACATTTGAAAAAATTTCTGATGAAAAGGTAGATGAAATTTTAAAAAAATATGAATAGTGGATTCCCGCCTTTGCGGGAATGACATTGGATTTTATGGAAAAATATTTTCTTAAAAATATTGGTAAAAAAGACTCACACAAGCTTTCTACTTATGAAGAAAGTGGTGGGTATCAAACTATTCAAAAAGTTTTTAAACTTGAACCCCAAAAAGTCGTGGAAGAAGTAAAAATCTCTGGTCTTCGTGGATTAGGGGGTGCAGGATTTCCTACAGGAATGAAATGGGGTTTTATTCCTAAAAATATTTCTCCCAGATATCTTGTCTGCAATGCAGATGAAGGGGAGCCAGGCACTTTTAAAGACAGATGGCTTATGGATAACGACCCCCACCTTCTCTTAGAAGGTATTATGATAGCAAGTTACGCACTTGATATTCATACAGCTTATATTTTTATTCGCGGTGAGTTTTACAATGCAACTCAAAAAGTAAAAGAAGCCATCAAAGAATGTTATGAACAAAAATATTTGGGTAAAAATATTTTTGGGAAGAGTTTTGATCTTGATATTTATGTTCATAGTGGCGCAGGGGCTTATATTTGCGGTGAAGAAACTGCACTTTTAGAAGCTTTGGAGGGCAAACGCGGACTTCCACGAGTAAAACCACCCTTTCCAGCCATTGAAGGGCTTTTTGGAAAACCGACAGTTATTAATAACGTTGAAACCCTATGTGGAGTTAAGCTTATCTTAGAACATGGGGCGAAGTGGTACAAAAGTGTGGGAACTGAAAAAAATCCTGGTTACAAACTTTTCCCAATTAGTGGACATGTGAACAAACCGGGCGTTTATGAACTTCCTTTTGGAATGCCAGTTCAAGAAATTATTGAAAAATATGGTGGTGGAGTCCCAGAAGGAAGAAAAATTAAAGGGGTTATTCCAGGTGGATCAAGCTCTGGTGTTTTAACAGCTTCGGAACTTAATACACCTATGGATTTTGAAACCTTCCGTGGAAAAGGGATGATTCTAGGAACCGCTTCTATCATTGTGATGGATGAAACAACAGATATGGTTGAGATTCTTCATAACATTATGCATTTTTATGCTGAAGAATCTTGTGGGCAGTGTACACCTTGTCGAGAAGGCACGATGTGGAGCTATAAAATTTTGAATCGTCTCATGAAAGACGAAGGAACACGGGAAGATATTGAAACCTTAAAAAGAATAGCGAAAAATATCAGTGGCACAACACTGTGTGCCTTAGCTGATGGTGCTGCCATTCCTTTAAAAGGATTTGTAGAAAAATTTCCAGAAGATTTTGAAAAAAGAATACGAGCACCTAGAAGAGAAACACCTAAACCGGTGATTATGCGATGACGCTTACTATTTTGTTAGTTACATTACTTAAAGTTCTTGTTCTTTCTTTTGTTGTCATCAATGTTGTTCCACTCATGACATGGGTTGAAAGAAGAGGAAGTGCTTTTATACAAGGCCGTATTGGTCCAAATCGTGTAGGGCCTTTGGGGCTTTTTCAACCTATAGCCGATGGTATCAAATTCATCATGAAAGAGGATACTTATTATCCTCATGTTGATAAAATTCTTTTTATCATTGCCCCAGCTTTAGCCCTCATTCCTGCTATATTAGCGTTTGCCGCCATTCCTTTTGGCCCACAATTTACGTTGTGGGGATACACAACCGCTCTTCAAATTGCTGATATCAATATTGGGGTTATTTATGTTTTGGCTATCGCCTCTTTAAGTATTTATGGAATTCTTTTAGGTGGCTGGGCCTCTAATAATAAATACAGCTTTTTAGGAAGCGTTCGAAGCAGTGCTCAGATGATTTCATACGAAGTTGCCTTGGGCCTTTCTATTGTAGGGCTTCTGATGATTTATGAAACCACTAGTTTAAAAGACATGGTCTTAGCACAATCAGTTCCTTTGTGGGGAGTTTTACCTAAATGGGGAATTTTTACTCAACCTGTGGCTTTTCTTCTTTTTTGGATTTGTATATTTGCCGAAACAAACAGACTTCCTTTTGATTTACCAGAAGGCGAGACGGAGCTTGTAGCAGGCTATCACACCGAATATTCAGGAATGAAGTTTGCACTTTTTTTTATGTCTGAATATATGGCTATGTTTACAGGAAGCGCCCTTGCGGCCACCCTTTTTTTAGGTGGCTGGGCTTTCCCACCCGGCATTCAGGAATGGATTCTCAACTTTGGCCTTTCTAGAAATTTATTTGCTTTTATATGCTTTATCAATTTTATGATTAAGGTTGCGTTCTTCTTATGGTGTTTTGTATGGGTGAGGTGGACCTTCCCACGATTTAGATATGATCAACTTATGAAATTAGGTTGGAAGTTTATGATACCTGTTGCTCTTTTAAATATTTTAGCTACAGGATTTGTCATATACGGGGCTTAAAACGATGGAACACATACTTTTTTATGTTATAAGTGGTTTAGCAATTATAAGTGCTTTAAGCGTTATTCTGAATAAAAACCCTGTTTATTCAGCTTTATCACTTGTAGGTTTTCTTTTTGTTCAAGCCATCCTTTTTGTACTTCTCAAAGCTTATTTTATAGCTATTGTACAGGTGCTTGTTTATACGGGTGCCATTATGGTGCTTTTTGTTTATGTTGTTATGGTTATGAAGCTAAATGAAGAACTTCTTCCTCGTATTCGCTTAAGACCTTTTAGTCTTTTTCTTGCTGGGCTTTTTGCTTCTTATCTATTTTATATTTTTTCAAAAACACCCACTTTTTCACATCCTGTTTTAAAAACAGGCGATATTTCAGAAATAGGAGAGCTTTTATTTTCAAAATATGTACTTCCTTTTGAAGTCATTAGCTTATTGTTACTTGTTGCTATGGTAGGGGCTGTTGTTTTAAATAGGAAAAGCAAACATGAATGAGTATTTTATTTTAGCAAGTATTCTTTTTGCACTTGGAGTCACAGGTGTTCTTATGAGACGCAATCTTTTGGTTATTCTTATGTCTGTTGAGATCATGCTTGCAAGTAGTAATCTTGCTTTGATTGCAGCTTCTTCTCATGTTGGCAATTTACACGGACATATTTTTGTACTTTTTAATATTGCTGTTGCCGCTGCTGAAGCAGCTGTAGGCCTTGCTTTGATTGTTATTATTTATAAAAATAAAAAGACCGAAAACGTTGATCAGTTTACATCACTTCACGGATAATTAAAAAAACAGCCCATCTAAAGCACCACCCCCAAACTGAAAACCCCAATCCCACTTCTGTCTTTAAAATTTCTTTACTTGCCAGCCCAAGAGGAGGCGTGTAGCTTTGTTCAAGTCATTGAGATTATAGGGGAAACCTGATGTCTTCATACTTGATTTACGTTGCACTTTTAAGCCCTTTTTTAGGGTTTTTAATACAGATTTTTTTAGGTGGAAAGCTTTCCAAAACTATTTCTGGAACAATATCTTCTCTTGCTGTTTTTGTTTCGTTTTTAGCAAGTCTTTTTCTCTTTTTTGAGTTCCACAATGTCAGCTTTTCCCATACACTTTTCTCTTGGTTTGATATTGGAGATTTCAAAGCAGATTTTTCCGTAAAAATAGACCAGCTATCCCTTCTTATGATGCTTGTTGTAACAGGTATCAGTACTTTAATTCATATTTATTCAACAGGTTACATGCACGAAGATCCGCTTTTTTCTCGTTACTTTGGTTACTTAAATCTTTTTGTATTTATGATGCTTACCCTTATTATGGCAGACAATCTTCTTCTTATGTTTGTGGGCTGGGAGGGTGTTGGTTTGTGCTCTTATCTTTTGATTGGTTTTTGGTTTGAAGATGATTTTAAAGCTTTTTGTGGAAAAAAAGCATTTATTGTTAATAGAATTGGGGATGCTGCCTTTATTTTAGGAATTTTTCTTATTTTTTCTTTATTTGGAACGCTTGAGTTTGAATCTCTTTACACTTCTACTTTAAACCGCTCCCCTGAAATGGGCTTTGGTCTTCTTTCTTGCATCACTCTTTTTCTTTTTATAGGCGCAACAGGAAAAAGCGCACAAATTCCTCTTTATGTATGGTTACCAGATGCCATGGCAGGCCCAACCCCTGTTTCAGCTCTTATTCATGCTGCTACCATGGTAACAGCCGGTGTGTATATGATTTGTCGCTTGAGCTTTTTTTATGATCTAACACCCATTGTTCAAAATATTATTATTGTGATCGGAATGGCTACAGCGATTCTTTCAGGACTGATTGCTCTTACACAAAAAGATATTAAAAAAGTTTTAGCTTATTCAACGGTTTCTCAATTGGGCTATATGTTTGTTGCAGCTGGCCTCGCAGCTTATGGGGCTGCCATGTTTCATCTGACAACACATGCTTTTTTCAAAGCCCTTCTTTTTCTTTGTTCAGGAAGTGTCATTCATGCCATGAACGGGGAGCAAGATATGTTTAAAATGGGCGGGCTTAAAAATGTCATGCCTATTACTTACCTTTCTTTTCTTGTGGGGGCCTTAGCGCTTTCAGGTATTCCCCCTTTGGCGGGTTTCTTCAGTAAAGATACTATACTTGCATTTGCCTTTGCAAAATCCCCCCTTCTTTGGGGATTAACTGCTTTCACAGCACTTCTCACTTCTTTTTATATTTTTAGAGCTTTATCTCTCACCTTTCATGGAAAATTAGGCAATATTCATGCTCATGAATCCCCTAGTTCTATGACTGTTCCTCTTGTTTTGCTTTCTTGTGGAACATTGCTCGTTGGTTTTTTAGGACTACCCCCCATGTTTTCTCACCTTTTTCATGTTGAAAATCTGTTTGAAAAATTCTTGGGATGGGAATCCTCTCTTCACCTTTCAGGGCAAACAGAGTGGTTTTTGATGGGTGCGTGCTCAGCATTGGTCATACTCACCGCCTACACAGCCACAAAGCTTTTTAGTGGAGACAAAGCAAAAGTAACAGCGCTGAAAAACAAATTTTCAAAACTTCACACACTTTCAGAAAATAAATTTTATGTGGATGAGTTTTACGATCTTGTTTTTGTGAAAACTGCACACAAGAAAGCTCAGTTTTTTTGGGAAAAAATTGATATTTTTGTGATTGATGGAATAGTCAACGGCGTTGGATCACTAGGAAGAAATCTTTCAATACTCTTGAGCCTTATTCAAACGGGAAGGGTCATTAATTATGCCTTTATGATGTTTTTAGGTATGATTTTAATTCTTCTTTATTTAGTGAAGTTGTAAATGGATTTATTGTTAAAACATTTTTTAAGCATTACTATTTTCTTACCGGCCCTTTTTGGCCTTTTTCTTTTTTTTATACCTCAAAGTAAAACAAGGTTTTTAAAATTTGTTTCTTTAAACGGAAGTATTCTTACCTTTTTAATGACCCTTGGCATTTTGTGTTATTTTACAGGAACGGCTGAAGTACAATTTGTTGAAAAATATTCCTGGATACCTCTTTTTGGGGTTTCTTATTTTATTGGTATCGATGGTTTAAGCCTTTATCTTTTTATTCTTACAAGTTTTTTGACACCCCTTGTTCTTCTTTATGTATCTCCTGAAGAAAAAAAGCTAAAACCCTTTTTGATTCTTATTTTATTTTTAGAAACGGCTATGCTCGGTACTTTTGCAGCGCTTGACCTTATTCTTTTCTACATTTTTTGGGAGGCCATGCTCATCCCCATGTATTTTATGATTGGAGTGTGGGGTGGGGAAGAAAGGCTGTACGCAACGATCAAGTTTTTGCTTTATACCATTCTAGGAAGCTTCTTAATGTTAGTTGCCTTGATTGCACTTGTGATGATTCACCATTCAACAACAGGTGTTTTTACAACAAATCTTTTAAAACTTTATGGCACACCATTAGGCTCTTTAGAAATGTGGTTGTTTTTAGGATTTGCTCTTGCCTTTCTTATTAAAGTGCCCCTTTTTCCTTTTCATACATGGTTGCCTGATGCACACGTTCAGGCTCCCACAGAAGGAAGCGTCATTTTAGCAGGGATTTTACTTAAAATGGGTATGTATGGACTTTTTCGTTTTGCTTTGCCTTTATTCCCTCAAGCAAGCATGGCGGTGACACCTTATGTTGTTACCCTTGCGCTTATAGGAATTATTTATGGTGCTTTTCTGGCCTGGGCTCAAAAAGATCTTAAAAAACTTGTGGCCTATTCAAGTGTCAGTCACTTAGGTTATGCAGTGCTAGGGCTTTTTGTTTTAAACCATACAGGGGTTACAGGAAGCTTAGTTCAAAATATCTCTCACGGGCTTGCCACAGGGGCACTCTTTTTTATTGTTGGAATGATTTACAAACGTACTCACACAAAGAAAATTGAAGAATTGGGTGGGCTTGCAAGTTCATGTCCTAAACTTTTCTTTTTCTTTCTCATTGCAACATTGGCAAGTATTGGTTTACCCCTTACAAGTGGTTTTGTAGGTGAGATCCTTTGTCTTTTTGGAGCTTTCCAAGAATATGGCGTACAGGGTTTTGCGTGGGGTGGGGAAACTTTGATCAACATAAGAAATATTATTTTTGGAACAGTGGGCATTCTTGGCGTACTTATGGGTGCTATCTACATGCTTAATATGTTTCAAAAAGTAATGTTTGGAAAACCAAAATTTGAAGATTTGAAAGATCTTGAATGGAAAGAGGTTTTAGTTTTAACACCTTTAATTATTATGATTTTCTCAATTGGGGTGTACCCAAAATTGCTCACAAACAAGATGGAAAATTCTATCGATCATCTTGTTAAAAACGTTTATAAATATTCGTTAACAACTTTGTCATTCCCACCCGAAGCTCTCGGCACAAGCGGGAACCCAGAAAGCGAAGCTACCTCTAAAAAGGATTAAAATGGTAGAAACAAGTTTAAAATTGATGCCACTTCTTGCTCTTGCAGGTGGATCTTTTTTAGTTTTACTTTACGAAGTTTTTTCAAAAAAATTAAAATCCTATTCTTTTTTTCTTTCACTTCTTATTCTTGGTATAAGCGGTTATTATATAATAACTCTTTTTGGAAGCGGTGAAATCACTCTTTTTGAAGGATTTCTCACCCTTAATAATTACTGGCTTTTTGTAGCAGGCCTTATTGTTTTTGTAAGTTTCTTTACCCTTCTTCTTTCTTACCCTTACAAAGGTCTTAAAAATGAATACTACTTTCTTATTTTAATAGCAGCGCTTGGCATGAGTCTTATCCCTGCAACATGGAATTTTTTGACTCTCTTTTTAGGAGTAGAACTTCTTTCTCTTTGTTTTTATATTCTTGTAACATACCAAACCAGTAATTTGAGAGCCAATGAAGCAGCTCTTAAATATTTTATATTGGGCGCTTTTGCAGCTGGTTTTTTTGTTTTTGGAATTGCTCTTATTTATGCAGCGACAGGCTCTTTCTCAATGAAAGATACATCTTCTATACTTCTTACCCCGGAAGTAAATATGACTTACCTCACAATAGGGATTGCTTTTATAATTGTGGCTTTAGGTTTTAAAATAGCATCTGCTCCTTTTCACATGTGGACACCTGATGCCTATGAAGGAGCTCCAACACCCATTACTTCTTTTATGGCAACAGGGGTTAAAGTTGCTGCCTTTGCAGCTCTTTATCAGATCTTTTTTGTTTACTTGGCTCCGCTTAAAACACATTGGGAGTTTGTCTTTTATGCTTTGTGTATTTTAACCATGTTTGTTGGAAATTTAGGGGCTCTTATTCAAAAAAATGTGAAAAGACTTTTAGCTTATTCTTCTATTGCTCATGCAGGTTATCTCCTCATTCCTTTTGTAAGCTATACTTTTAATACAAAAATAGAGGCATCCACTTCTCTTTTTTATTATTTAGTTATTTACTGCATTATGAACATCGGTGCTTTTGCAATTGTTATTGCTTTAGGTCAAGAAGACATAGATGATTATGCAGGGCTTAGCTCCAAAAAACCTTTGACCGCTTTAGTTTTTTCGCTTTTTCTTCTTTCTTTAGCAGGTTTTCCACCCACAGCAGGATTTTTAGCTAAGTTTTTTATTTTTGCTGCAGCTCTTCAAACAAAATTTTATTGGCTCGTTGTTTTAGCTGTTATTAACGCTTTTATAGCCATTTATTACTACACAAAAATTATTGTCACTATGTATATGAAAGAATCTGAAGTATCCGAGACAAAAACATCTTTTCACCCTTTACTTATTGTGACTCTTGTTATTATGGCAGCACTCACACTTTACCTAGGCATAAAACCAGATCTTCTTTTAAATTTAATCAAAAACTCTTTGTTTTTTTAATGTGGTTGGCTCTCAAAGCGGCTGGCACATTAATAAGTTTTTTTAAAGCTTCTGAGCTTGACGTAGCCTGCAACAACTTTTTCTGGATTAAGCCCAATATATTTGGAATACTGTCTTAAAAACCCTTTAAGATAAACAAGGGCAGGAAATACATCTAAATCTTCCTCTTCAATAGCTCTTAAATAGTTTTTCCCAACTCGAGTTTTATCTGCAATTTCATCTAACGAAATCTTTCGAAACTCTCTTACTTGTCTTAAAAACTCACCTGTAAAGAACTCTTTTTGATTCATTTCACTTTCAAAAGAATGAACACTTTGTTCTGAAGTCAGTTCTTCACTCATAATGACGAAACACTAATCAAACGTGTTGTTTAAGTCAATCAAACAGGCCTTTTGACAATGGCATAAAACATAACTAAAAACTCATCTCATGCCAAAAGTTTCTATTATTATTCCTACTCACAACCGAGCACTTTTTGTAAAAGAAGCTATTCAATCTATCCTCTGTCAAACCTTTCAAGATTTTGAACTCATTGTTGTTGATGATGGCTCTCATGATCATACTTTTGAGACACTTCATACCTTTAAAGACAAAATGATTTATCATTACCAAAAAAACAAAGGTGTCAGTGCTGCAAGAAATAAGGGTATTTCTCTAGCTAAAGGCGACTGGGTTTGTTTTCTTGATTCTGATGATCTTTGGACAAAGGAGAAACTTCAAATACAACTTAAAGAAACTGAAAACAGTGGTTTTCTTGTTTCTTACACAGAAGAAATCTGGCATCGAAAAGGAAAAAGAGTCAATCCTAAAGATAAACATCAAAAGTTTTCTGGCTATATTTATGAAAAATGCCTTCCTCTTTGCATTATTAGCTCTTCTTCGGTCATGATTCATAAATCTGTTTTTGGAAAGGCGGGGTTTTTTGATGAAAGCCTCCCCGCCTGCGAAGATTATGATTTATGGCTTAGAATTTCAGCACATTTCCCTATACATCTTATTCGGAAACCACTCATTATCAAAAGAAATGGTCATGAAGAACAACTTTCTCAAAAATATTGGGGATTAGACCGCTTTCGCATTCTAGCATTGGAAAAAATGCTTTTATCTCACAAGATCTCTTCTTATGAAAAAAAGAAAACCCTTGAAGAGCTCTATTGTAAAAGTCGCATTTTTGCCCAGGGTGCCCTTAAGAGGAAAAAAATCTTAGAAGGGGCCCATTATTATCAAAAAACTCTTAAAGCTCAGTTTAAGCTGACTTTTACTTGAGCGTTCTATCGCAACGTTGTAGAGTGAAGGTATATGGCTCTTATTTCGAAAAAGATTACAATAGGTTGTGATATTGGTGCTCACTCTATTAAATGGGCAGAAGTTCAACAAAAGGGTTCAGAATACCGCCTTCTTTCTTTTTATGAAAAACCCCTTCCTCATAATGCAATAGTCAATGGCAAAATTAGAGATTTTGCAGCCGTTGCCAAAAGTCTTAAAGAAATCGTCAAAAAATCAAAAAAACCCAAAAAAATATGTATTTCTATTCAAGGCTCTCAAGTTGTTACTAAAAAAATTCAGGTTCCAAGCTTCACACGTGAAGAAAGCACACCTTGCATTGAATGGGAAATCGAACAATACATTCCTTTTGATAAAGAAGGTGTCTACCTTGATTATTATAAATTAGGAGATTCTCATGTTGTTTTTGTCGCGGCCGAAAAAAATCTGGTAGATACTTACACACAGTTTTTAACAGATCTTGAAACCCCTGTAGATACCGTTGAAACAAATTGTATGGCATTAGAAAAAATCTGGAAAACAAACTATCCAGAAGATTTTGATAAAACAGCAGCTATCATTTCACTTGGGGCAAGCTATTCAGAGCTTTCTATCTTTCAAAACCACCATTTACATTGGAATTATCCCATATTTTCAAATGGAAGTACGCTCACCCACATGATTCAAAAAAAACTTAAACTGACTTTTGAAGAGGCTGAAAATCTCAAACAAGGTGCCCAAGATAAAGCTCCAAAAGAAATAGATGATGTGATTTTTGAATATTTGGATGAAATGGGAGAAGAGGTTTTAAAAGCTTTAAAAACATTTATATCTTTTGAGCCTTCTGTATCTTTAGATAAAATATACATTACAGGCGGGGTTTCAAAAATGGGGGATTTAGTTTCTCGATTGAGTGAAAAATGTGGCTTTCAACTTATACCTTTAGAAATTTTCAAAAATATCAAAAAACACAAAAAGCTTAACATTAAATCACTTAACAGTGTGGAGAAACAAGCAGCGATAGCTGTAGGGTTGGCCCTAAGAACATAATGCCACAACTCAATCTTTATAAAAAAGCCCCTTCTCAAAGTACCCTTAAATTTTGGCTTATCTTATGTCTGTGTCTTTTAGGAGAAACTCTTTTATTTATTTATCTTACAAGCCTTCAAGATAGTAGGGTGGCTTCACTTCAAGAACAACATGAAACGTTTGCCAAAAATGAACAAAGGCTTGCTAATAAACTTGAAATTGAGCGAAAAAAACTTCTTTCAAAAGTACCGCCGCCTATTCAGAAAATTTCAATGCAAGAAGTTATTGAGAGCAAAAAAAGATCTATTGAGCTTCTTCAAAAAGTAACAATAACTCTTCCACGCCAAGCCTGGCTTGAGAAAATTGAAGAGGAAAGTGATCACTTTAAAATAGTTGGGTTTGCACTTAATCACGAGATGATTTCAAACTATATTGATAATCTTGAAAAAACAAACGAGTTTTATGAAATTAATTTACTTTATTCAGAAAAACAAATAAAAACACGTATTCATAAATTCGCTATAACGTGTTTTTATAAAAAAAGAACATGAATCAAAGTTTAAAACAAAAGTTGATTGTTGTGCTTTGTATTTGCTTTCTAGCACTGATCTATTTTTCGCTTATTTATTCACCAACACAGGATGTACAACTGACTTTAGAATCAAACATTAAAAAACTTGATGGGCTTACCACCCAACACAAAAAAGAATTGGAAGAGCTTGAAAAACGTGTTTCTTTGCCCTCTGACAAAAAAGATATGGATTCTACCATTTCTCATGCTTTACCTAACAAAGTTGAAGTCGCAAGCTTTCTTAAAGACATTTCAAAAATAGGACAAAGTCTTAAAATTCAATTTTTAGAATTTAGACCCCAAGAAAAAGTTCAAAAAACTAATTATATTCTCATTCCTTTTCATGTTAAAATTCAAGGCAAGTTTCCACAAGTACTTGGATTCTTTGACAAAATTACCGACACTGATAAACTGATTACAGTAAGTGGGTTAAAGTTAACGTTGGCAGAAAAAGATGCATCGTTAGTTAAAGCAGATGCTGTTATAACAACGTTTCAAAGATTCTAACCCTTCACTTTGTTCAGGGTGACAGGGGCAGAGGGCAATGAAAAAAAAACTTATCTGTTTATCGGTTGCCTTTGTTATTTGTGGCACATCTTTTGCTGTCACCCAAAACACGCATCGGAATCCTTTTGAACCCATACACGTGAGTCAAAAAAGAAAAAAAAGTTTAAATACTCTCGATCTTTCCTCATTTAAAATACGTGGTCTCATCACAAACCACAGTGCAGTTCTCGAAGCACAAGGTGCAAGTTTCATAGTCATCGTTGGGTCTAAGATTGGCTATCAAGGTGCTGAGATCATAGCTATTAAGGACGATCACCTTGTGTTAAAGTTAAATTATAAAAATAAGGACGATCAATGGTTCCGAAAAACGTGGAAATGGTCTATTTAAAGAGATGTTTTGTGGTTTTGTTTGTTTTACTGTTTGTCTCCCATTGTTCAACGGTAAAACCAAGAAGACCTGAGTTTGCCATTGTTAAACAAATTGAAATCATTGATAAACAAACTTCTGCTCATGTGGGCATTTTTATTCCAAAAATACAGGACAAATCCGTCACCTACCAAGTTATTAAAGATGATACAGATCCTAATAATCCACCCACCATTATCTTAAGTCTTAAAAATGTAGATGTTGCTAATACACCTGTACCTGCAACAAATGATATTAGAACCAATGCTATTCATAAAATTACAACTCGCTATGAAGATGTAGCAGAATCCACGCGTGGATTTATCCACATTGCTTTAACAAACGATTACCCTTACCAAGTTATGGAAAAGCCTTTTGGTTATGAAATCAAAATTTTAAAAGACAAACCTCCTTTAGAGAAGTTTCTTAAAAAAACTGAGGAAAAGACTGAAAAAGCAGAAAAACCTGCAACCCCAGAGCAACCGGAAGCTACACCCACAGAAGAACCCCTTGTCGAATCTGAAACAACACCCACAAAAGAAGAAACTCCACAAGAAACACCCTCCTTCGAAAGTTCAGGCCCCATTGAGATTAAAGGTGCTCTCTTTCAAGGAAATAGCCTTATTATTGAAGCTACCAACTCCATTCAAGAAGCTACTTTAAGCCTTTCTTCCCCACGAGAATATATTTTGAAACTTCCTAACTCGAGCATAAACTCTGCGACACTTAATTATCTTAAATCTATTAAGGGTAAATTTAATGATGCTATCCAATCCATACAAACACTTTCAATAAACAACAATGAAATCTCGATTGCGATTCGAGTGAAAAAAGATGTTTACCCTGTACTTAAGCATACTACAGGAAAAACACTTATTCTTTTTAAAGAACTCCACGCACCCTTAGACGATTTTGGAAGTTATCTTGATATTAAAGAAGAAATTTCACAAAAAAAAATAACACTAAACTTAAAAGATATAAAAATTTACGATGCTCTTAAACTTTTAGCCTCTTACACAGATCTTAACTTTGTACTTGATAAAAACATTGAGGGCCGTACAAATTTAAAACTAAAAGATGTCTCTTGGGATGCAGCTTTTACTATGCTTCTTCAATCTGAAAGACTTGGTTTTGTAAGAGAAAAAGGGAACATTATACGCGTTGCTAGTCTTTTATCCCTCATAAAAGAAAAAGAATTAGCCTATCGTGCCCATGCCGCACAAGCTGCTTTACAAGAAAAAGAAGCTGCTGTGTTTCCTCTCTCCTACATTGAGGTCTCACAGTTTAAAGGAAAAGTTGAAGGCTTTTTAAGTGAACAAGGAAATCTTATTATTGATGAATCTTCAAATACCCTCATGGTTTATGACCATCCAAGCCGTATTCAAAAAATTTATGAGCTTCTTTCTAATGCTGATTTTAAAAGAGCCCACGTTATTCTTAAAGCAGAGATCGTAGAAGCCTCTTCTGAATTTCACAAAGAAATACAAGAACACCTTGATAAAGCTATAGAAGTAATGGAAAATTCTCAATTTCAAGGAAACGTCAAAAACTACTACAACCTTGAAGAGTTTTTAAAACGTGCTGAGGCCGACCATAAAATCAGCCGGGTTTCCTTTCCTGAGCTTTCTGCATTAGATAGAAAAAACACATCTGTTTCTGCAACTGTTAAAACAGAAAACAAAAATACTGTTTTTAAACTTTCGGTTTTACCAAGAATTATTGAAAACGATGATATTCTTTTAGAAGTAAAGTTTGAAAAAGAACATCCACTTTCTGATAAAAGTGAAGTTTTTATTAATGCCCAAACTCACCTTCTTACTAAAAATAATAACACCTCTGTTGTGGGAGGTTTTACAACCTCAGGAAAAGAATTTTTTATCTTGATTACCCCTACTATCAAGAATATTTAGGTTATCCCATGAACCTCATCATTGGCATACACCTCATTGACGCATGAGTTTTATTCTTCTATTCGTAAGGAATGATTCGTTATTTAACGGCTGGAGAATCTCACGGTGTGGGTTACACACTCATCATCGATGGTTTTCCAGCAGGGTTTAAAATTGATTTTAACCATCTTCAAAGTTTTTTAAACAAAAGACAAAATTTCTTTGGAAGAAGCACCAGAAGTTGTTGGGAGGAAAATCTTTTTAGAATTCTCTCAGGCGTTTCTGAAGGTGTCACAACAGGAGCTCCACTTAGTTTTTTTATTGAAAATAATAGTAAATCTCAAAAAAAACCTTTTAAAGATCATCTTAAAACTCCACGGCCAGGTCATGCAGATTTAGCTGGCATGCTCAAGTTTGATCATAAAAATGTTGAATTAGTATGGGAACGAGCCAGTGGAAGAGAAACCGTTGTAAGAACTTTGTGTGGTGCACTCTCACTTCAATTTTTAAAAGAATTTGAAATAGACTCTCTTTCTCATGTTACAAACATTGGAGGCGTTAAAACTCCACCTTCAAAAAATACTTTTTCTTCACTTAAAAATGCACTTTCTTCTTCGAATTTGCTTTGTTCTGATTCAGAAATAGAAGAATTGATGAAAGAAAAAATAAAATCAGCAGAAAAAGAAAAAACAAGCTTGGGGGGAATTTTTGAATTAAGAATGACGCATTTACCTATTGGGCTTGGTTCTTATACCCAGTGGGATCAAAAACTAGATGCCTTGATTGCGCATGATCTTATGAGCATTCAAGGTATTAAAGGTGTTCAATTTGGGATTGGGTTTCTTTATGGAGAAACACCTGGTCACCAGGCTCATGATGAAATCATAAGCACTACACAAAGAAAAACAAATAATGCAGGTGGTATCGAGGGGGGCATGACAAACGGGGAAGAAATAATAGTTTCTTGTACTGTAAAACCACCGGCAACACTTTTAAAACCTCTTTCTTCAATCGATGTAGATACCCAGGAAAAAACTAAAGCGTTTGTAAGCCGAAGTGATGTGTGCTTTGTTCCTTCTGCTGCCGTTGTAGGAGAGGCTGTTTTAGGAATTCAAATATTAAACGCTTTTCTTAAAAAATTTGGGGGTGATTCTCTATCACAAACAAAAAAACATTATGAAACTTATTGCAAACAAATTAAGTAAAGTTTATTTAGGTCACAATGAACTTTCTTTCATTTCTCAAACTTTAAATAAAAATTCTTATTCTTGTTTTTTCTTTGTTATTTCTCATTCAGTTCCTAAAACTTATATAAAAAAAATAATTGGTTCTTTAAACAAAGAATATATTCTTTTTTATATTAAAGACGGGGAAACAAATAAAAACTTTTCTCAATTTAAAAAAATATTAAATGAATTGTTTAAAAATAAATTAGATCGGGAAAGTGTACTTATTTCTATTGGTGGTGGATCACTCAATGATTTAGCTGGTTTTTGTGCCTCTATTTACCTTCGCGGTATTGATTGGATGACAATTCCCACAACGCCTCTTTCTCAAATGGATGCATCCATGGGTGGAAAAACAGCACTTAATTATCAAGGTAAAAATACAATTGGGAGTTTCTATCTTCCCCACTCCATTTTTATTGATACTATTTTTTTAAAAACAGTTTCTAAAACCATTTTAAAAGAAAGCTTTTCAGAAATGATAAAAATGGCTTTGGGTTTTGATCAAAAACTTTATTCATTACTTTTAAAAAAAGATCTTTCTCAAACAAACAATCTTCACAGAGTTTTTACAAGATGTATCCAACTTAAAGAAAAGGTTGTCATTCAAGATTTCAGAGAAAAAAAAGGTTTAAGACAAAAACTTAATTTTGGTCACACTTTAGGTCATGTTTTTGAGCAATCTCAAAAAATAAGCCATGGCAAAGCAGTTCAAGAAGGTTTAAAAACAGCGCTTTTTCTTTCTAAAAAGTTGCGATGTTGCACCCCAAAAACATATGATAAGTGTATAGAATTATTAAATAAATTTAATACCAATGGGATGACTACATTTCCCCCTTCTCAAACCATTAAGAAATTTCTTTATAAAGATAAAAAAAGAAAAAAGGGTGAGATTGATTTTATCTTTTTAGAAAAAATAGGTACACTCAAAGTAAAGAAAATTCAGATTTCAGAGTTAATAAATTATGTATCAAGCTATTCTTAATTTTTATGTTTCTCTTTTTCTTATAATGAGCGTGGCATGTCCACTTTTAATATCTTTACTGTATTCTTTATTCTTTAAAAAAATTTCATCTGAGATGGATCACCACGTTGGTGGATCTCTTCTTCTTCATAAAAAATTAAGAAATTGGTGGATTGCAATTATAAGTCCCTTGGAAAGTACTCTTTTTAAAACAAAACTTTCTTCAAATACTTTAACTCTTAGTGGGCTATTTTTAAGCTTTGTATCGGGCATCCTTTTTTCTTATGGATATATTAGTTTAGCCGGAGCAGCTCTGATTCTTAATGCTGTTTTTGATATTTTAGATGGTCGAATTGCACGTCGAAGAAACAAAGCAACAAGAATGGGTGCTTTTTTAGATAGTTTTTGTGACCGAATAGGTGAAATTTTTATTTTTACTGGGCTTCTTCTTTTTTTTAGACTCACTTCTGTTTTTCATATTGTTCTCATTATTCTTTTAACTTCATTTTTGATTAGTTATGCACGAGCACGGGCTGAAGGCCTTGGATTTTATACAAAGGTAGGGCTTATCCAAAGGGCCGAAAGACTTTTCATTTTGATCATAGCAAGCTGCACAAGCCCTTTTTTTGAGGTTTTTGGGTTTGGAGAGTTTACAATACTTATTGCAGCTCTTGATATTTTAGCAATTTTAAGTGTTTTTACGCTGTTTCAAAGGTGTTTTTCTATATATTCTTCACTGCGTTCAGAATGACAGAGGGGCCGTCCGCAATGACAGAAACTTCGAGTCTATGTGCAGATGACCTTGGCCTGTCATCGCGAGGGTTCTTAAAGAACCCGTGGCGATCTCAACACGCAAGTGTTGTCCTAGAATTGCTAAAGCAATTCTAGGAGATTGCTTCGCTACGCTCGCAATGACACGTATCCATGAGAGAGTAGGGACTGGGTGTTTTGTTGCACGTTCAGGAAACAAAACACCCTCCCTACTCAGAACCCAAGTCTGTTATGGCAGATGAACTGTAACACCTGAGGCTAAAGGCACTGTTTCTTGAGGTTTGTTTTGAGATTGTGAGAAAAAATAAATAGCTCCTGTTACAGCTAAAGCACTTCCCACCCAAAACCACGAATTTTTAAAAAAGCTTTTTTCTTGTAAAGCCTCTTCTTCTTCATTAAAAAAAGAATGCATTAGATCCCATTCTTCTTGTGAAACACTTTGTGAAAGAATCGGTGCTTCTTTTGAATCAGTACCTTTTTGAGATTGTGGTTTTATTTTTTTAAAAAGCTCTACTACTTTTGGAGAAAAAGCCTTTTCATCAATTTTAAAATGACTATCAAGTTCAAAAACTTTTCTAAATGCCCCCTCTGCCTTATAAAGTTCATTTTTACTTAAATGGGCCACCCCAAGTAAAAAATAGGCATGAGCAACATCTTTAAATTTTTTGAGGTTATTTTCATCATGAATGTGAATGGCTTTGTTCAAAGTCTGTATAGATTCATCCAACTTAAACTCATGAAAAAGCTTTTGCCCTTTTTCAAGGGTCTCTGAAAACTGAGGCTCTGCGTAGGAAATATTAGCAGCTAGAAAAATAAGTATCCAGATCAGATTGCCACGGTTCACTTCATTCACCTCGCAATGACAAAAGCGGTGATACTACCCTCACCAACTGCTTGTCAATTGTGCAACTTTATCACAAATCTCTTCTTCTTTTACAGAAATGAGATTGCCATTTTGTTTGAGAATTTTGCCACTTACAACCACCGTTTCAATGGCTTGAGGTGAAAGAGAATAAACAATATTATTAATCAGATTCTCTTTTTTATTTGGATACAGCGAAATATCCTTAAGATTTAACCCTACAAAATCACAGTGATAATTCTTTTCTAATTTTCCAATAGATAAACCTAAAACCTTACCCCCATTCTCAGTACCCATTTTAAAACTGGTTTTGGCTCCACAAACTGAACCGTCAAGATTATACACTTTTTGAAGAAGAGAAGTCATTCGCATTTCATCAAAAACACTTGTTCGGTTATTAGAACAAGCCCCATCTGTTCCTAAACCAATCACAACATTGTTTTTTAAATATTTTAAAATAGGAGAAACACCGTCACCCAAAAACATATTGCTTGTGGGGTTGTAAGCAAGCTTAACCTCATTTTCACCCATAAGTTTTATTTCTTCATCTGTCACCCACACACAGTGTACACCCACTAGTTTTTGAGAACACACCCCCAAAGAATCTAAAAATAAAATGGGAGTTTTCCCAAACTTTTTCTTTACTTGTTCTACCTCATAAGGAGCTTCTGCAATATGCATGTGAAGAAAACAATTTTTTTTCTTTGCAATATCCAATCCTGCTTCAATCATTTCAACGCTTGCGCCATGAAGACTGTGCGGGGCTGGATAAATATGAACCATAGAATTATTTTCATATTTTTCAACTAAAGAAAGACATCGCGCATGGGCATCTGAAACCTTTTCTTGGTATTGTTTGGGGGCTCCCTTCCAATCATACATGGTGCGAGCCATCACAAAACGAATTCCTACCTCTTGAGCTGCTTTAACCACCGCTTCTGCATTTTCATTGCCTCCATTATGAATATAGAAAAAATCGCACACTGTTGTAACCCCGTATTTAACCATTTCACTAAACGCAAAAAGAGCTCCTATATAAATACCTTCGCTATTTAAAAGTTTTGAATATTTATAAATGCCATCATCACGCCACTTTTCAAAAGGAAGATCATTAGCAAATCCTCGTATTAAGGATTGAAAAGAATGAGTGTGGACATTCACAGTACCCGGAATAAGAACCTGATCTTTAAATTGAACAACATCTTTAGATTTGGGGTCTTGAGAAAGAATATCTGTGATTTTTCCATCTTTACATACAAGAGTGTGGTTCTCTTTAAATTCTCCATCTACATAGACAAGTGGCGCTTTAAAAAATGTGCTCATAAGACTAGCTCATATCCATAAAAAATTGAGTTCTACTTAACTTAAAGTTCGAGGTCTTGCGAGAAAATGATCTGTATCTGGAGCGGAAGTAAAGCGCAGCCCAAAGTTTGTAAATACTCAAAATACTGGATCCCGGATAGTGCCTCGCACTTCCGGGATGACAGAAAATTCGTGTGGGACAAATACAGCGAGCCATGGAGCGAAAGATATAGATCATTTTAAGAACCTAACCT
This sequence comes from Deltaproteobacteria bacterium, assembly GCA_016186995.1. GTDB lineage: Bacteria > Bdellovibrionota > JACOXK01 > JACOXK01 > JACOXK01 > JACPKQ01. The sequence goes on from JACPKQ010000016.1 coordinate 55,997, forward strand.
CTTTAGTAGCAGTCACTTGACCTCATTTCAAGGCTCGACTAGGATGCCCTCCATGCGTAAATACCTGTTTGTTTTTATGGCGTTTCTGCTTGTGTTCACAGGTTCTCTTTATTATTTCAAACCTCACACAGAGAACACTAACAAGCCACACACACTTCAAGATGAGTTAGGTCGAAGTGTTACTTTGCCGGAAAGCAAAGAACGCCTTATTTCCCTAGCACCTAATATTACTGAAATACTTTTTGCTTTGGGTATGGGTTCATCTGTTGTAGGTGTTTCAGACTTTAGTGATTATCCTCCCGAGGCTGTCAAGCTTCCTAAAGTAGGTGGCTTTGCAGGGCCTAATATAGAACTCATTGCAGAACTTAAGCCTGATCTTGTGATTGCAACAGCTGATGGCAACCCAGAACAATCTGTAACAAAACTTAATAAAATTTCTGTACCCAGCTTTGTTATTAATCCAAGAAGCTATGATGGCATTGTTCAGTCCATTGGGAAGTTGGGTATTATTTTAGATAGAAAAGAAGTTGCAGAAAAAATTGCAGAAGCCATGAATGCCACAAAGGTTTACATACAAACCCAAGTAACACCCTTAAAACAACCTAAAGTACTTTTTCAATTAAATGCAAAACCTATTATGAGTGCTAATAAAAATACTTTTGTACATGATCTTATCTCCATTGCAGGTGGCATTAATATTGCAGCTGAATCAGGTATTAATTATCCAAAATTAAACGCAGAAGCTATTGTTCAGAAAAATCCAGATATTATTATTGTAGCTTCAGACGAAAACCAATTTAAAGTTATTCAAGAACAGTGGAAAACATTCTCCAGTGTCTCTGCCGTCAAAAATAAAAAAATTTATCACATTAATCCAAACATTATTTTAAGACCTTCCCCAAGGGTCACTCAAGGACTCATACAACTTTTTAAAATTTTTCACATACCCACCTCCCTTGAAAAAAATAAAGGGTGACGTTTAAGGGTGTTAAGCGCTAAAAAAATTATTCTAACTTGTTCTTATTTATTTTTTTTTCTTGCTATTTGTTTTTTAATATCCATTAAAAGTGGGGCAGTCTCATTTTCTTGGGGTGAGGTTTTTGACTTTTCAAATAAAATTATTACTTCTATTCGTATTCCACGTGTCATTTTAAGTTTGATTGTGGGGGCATCGCTTTCTCTTGCTGGTGTTGTGTTTCAGGCTATTCTTAAAAACCCACTTGCAGACCCCTATGTGCTGGGTGTTTCAAGTGGAGGGGCCGTTGGGAGCACTTTAGCTGTTCTTTTAGGGCTTGTTTTTTTACAACCACTTTATGCTTTTTTTGGATCTTTTTTAAGTATTGTTTTTGTGCTTTTTGTTGCAAAAAGAACAAGCTCACATTCTCTTATTTTAACAGGTGTCATTCTTAATTTTTTTCTAGCCTCCCTACTCACTTTATTTTTATCGCTCGCCTCTCCAGCACAACTGAGTTCTTCTTACACATGGATTTTAGGAAGTCTCTCCTTTTCTTCATGGGATCTCTTATTAAAACTTTTACCTTTTATTTTGATAAGTATACTTTTTCTTTATTATTGTTCACATCTTCTTAATATTTTAAGTTTGGGAGAGGAAAAGGCATTGACGCTGGGTGTATCCGTTCAAAAATGGAATCTTATTCTTCTTCTTATAACTTCTTTTTTAACAGCTATTGTTGTTTCTTTAAGTGGTATTATTGGTTTTGTGGGGCTTATTATTCCCCACACAGCAAGAAATATATGGGGAAGTGATCATCGCATTCTTATTCCTACTTCCCTTCTTTTAGGAGGAAGTTTTGTAATGATAGCAGATACTTTAGCACGCACTCTTTTTTTACCTGCTGAAATTCCTGTGGGTGTTTTAACCGCCATTATTGGAGCCCCTCTTTTTATTTATTTTTTAAAAAAAGGTTATGATTTTCAAAGCGCAAGAAATTGATTTTTGGATCGAGGAAAAAAAGATCCTCAGTAATATCTCACTTAATATTGGAAGTGGTTCTTTCACTGCACTTCTAGGCCCCAATGGAGCTGGTAAATCAACTCTTCTTAAGATTTTTTCAAGAGTTTTAGAACCTTCACAAGGAAAACTCTTTTTTGAAGATAAAGAAATTAATTCAGTATCTTTACGAGATTTTTCAAAAAATGTATCTTACCTTCCACAAAACTTTCACTTTCCATTTGCTATTCAGGTTTTAGATCTTGTCCTTTTGGGAAGAACGCCTCACCAAAATTTTTTAACTTTTAATAACCAAAAAGATTTATATATTTCTATTTCAGCATTAAAAAAAACAGGTGTTGAACATTTGCAAGATCGATATTTTCAAACTTTAAGCGGTGGGGAAAAACAAAAAGTGCTTCTCGCTAAATGCCTTGCGCAAGAAACAAAAGTGTTGTGTCTTGATGAACCTACAACATTTTTAGATTTAAAACATCAGATTGAGTTTTCTGATCTTCTTAAAAAGCTTAAAAGTGAAAATAACTTCACTGTTATCCTAGCAACCCATGATTTAAGTTTTTTAAAAAATTGCTGTGATCATACTGTCTTTTTAAAACAAGGAGAAGTGGTCCAATATGGAAACACAAAAGAACTTCTTACAACATCTAATATTGCAAAACTCTTTGATTTACCTAAAGCTTCGCTTAAAGGATTTCCTTTAGAAGAATACCCTCATTGATAAAGAGTGTTGTAGTTCTCTTTTTTTAAGACTTTGTTCAAAACCATAAAAAAAGCCTAATTTATAAAGCGCCCAACCAGCACCTAAAGAATAAGATTGGAAAGAAGGTGTGGTATTAAAATGCCCACCCCCTCTAAACGAAAGACCAGTTTTTTCATGATGAATTTCGGCACCCGTTTGAAGTGAAAAATTCTTTTCTGAAAAATTTTTTGAAACATCTGAAGAAAGAAGAAGAATATCATAAATATTTAATTGAACACCCACTCCTAAAATTTTGGAATCACTTAAAAGATCCTCTCCTACAAGTCCAACATGAATATTTGAGTGCACTTCTAAAAGCCCCCCTGCCTTAAGATTCACATGGTTGAAAGTATCATTAAAAGTATAATCGCTTCCTATTCCTAAAGAAAAAACACCCCATCTTTTTGCCAAAGCCCCTTGTATAACGTTTTGAGGACTTTCCACATCAAAATCCTTTCTTGAATATCCCAAAGCAGCCCCGTAAAAAGATGTTTTTGAATCAACAACTGAAGCATTCCAAGATCGCACCCCAGGTTTTACATCAACATAAGCTTCAATAGAATATTTATCCGTAAAGGCGAAAGAAGCTGGATTTGAGCTTAAACTTTCATTTAAAGATATAACCCCTCTTAAAGCACCTGATAGCCCTAAAGACCGTGGGCCCACAGCACTTACAGAAGAAACTAAAGCTCCTAAAAATAAAACAGATAACGGCAATTTCATATCTTCACAAGCTAGCATACATACGTTACCCCCTCAACAAAGGTCTTTGTAATGGTGCTTAACAACACGCCTCAATTCTCTCATGGATTTGAATCTCCTTGTCATTTCCGCTCTGAGGTGAAGCCAATAGCTGGAATCCAGTATTAATTTTAAGCTCTTGAAATGGTAACAAAAGATAGGGATAGTACTTCCTTCGGGTACGGCGTCACTTTTTTCCTGCGAAAAAGTGCGCCTCGCGTCTCAGTCAATCTGCCACATATTCTATGTGGACCAAGCCAGATTTCCTTCCGACACGACCCTCTGTAAGCACTATCCCTATCTTTTGCCCTATAGATTTATTTCGAGTTCATGTGAAGAAATGGTTACTATCTGGAGCGGAAGTAAAGCGGAGCCCAAAATTTGTAAATATTCAGAATTCTCTCATCCCGGACAGTGCTTTAGCACTTACGGGATAACGAAGAATTCATGTGGAACAATTACAGCGAGCCATGAAGCGAAAGATAGTAACCATTTTAAGAACTTAATTTGGAAAAGAAGAATACTAGATTCCTGCTTGTGCGCTTTGCGCTATCAGCGGGAAGGATGTTCTCAAAGGTGGGTTGACTTTGAATACTTAATTATGCTAAAAATTGGCGCCTTTGTGGGGAGGAACTAAGTGATTTATATGAATAAAACAAAACTTAAAAAATTCGAAAAAATACTGACAACCCAGTTAGAAGAACTTTTTCGAGGGGCTATCCAAGTAGCTGATGATACTATTCTTTCTGACGAAAAAGGAAAGCTTGATAATGTCGATTTAGCTTCCATTGAAATAGATTGGATCAATTCTCTAAGAATTAAAGATAGGGAACGAAATCTCATGCTTAAAATCAAACAAGCCCTTAGAAGAATTGATGACGGCTCCTTTGGGGTTTGTGATAGTTGTGGTGAAGAAATTAATGAAAAACGTCTTTTAGCGCGCCCTGTCACAACACATTGTGTTGAGTGTAAAGAAATAGCTGAGGAAACCGAACAAAGAAAAGGTTTATGAACCTTACAAAGGTTGTCATTCCAGCAGCTGGACGTGGCACAAGGTTACTTCCAGCAACAAAAGCTGTTCAAAAAGAACTTATTCCTATTATTGATAAACCAACCGTTGAGTATGCTGTAGAAGAAGCTTTAAAATCTGATTTCAAAGAGGTTCTTTTTATCACTTCAGATAAAGAAGGAAGTATTAAAAATTATTTTCTAGAAGATAAGAATCTCAATCACTATCTTGAAGAAAAAAAGAAATATGATCTTTTAGAAGAACTTCCTCAATATCACCAATCTTTACGTTTTCATTCGGCTCACCAACCTGAAGCCGGCGGATTAGGAGCCGCTGTTCTTTTGGCAGAGGATTTTGTTCAGAACGAAGCCTTTACCGTTACACTTGTTGATGACATTATTGATGCCGATGTTCCGGTACTTAAACAAATTAAAAATGTTTTTAGTAAAACCCGCTCTTCCATTATATCCGTTATGGAAGTAAGTGATATTGAAGTTCCTATGTATGGCATTGTTGAAGGAGAAGAAGTGGAGCCAGGTCTTTATAAAATTAAAAGGGTTGTGGAAAAACCTAAAGCAAGCGAAACAACATCAAGACTCGCTATTATTGGAAGATATCTCTTAACCCCAGGTATTTTTGAATGCCTTAAAATAACCCCTCGGGGCAAAAGTAACGAAATTCAACTTACAGATGCCATAAGCCTCCTTTTGCAAAAGGAAGAAATATATGCTTATAAATTTAAAGGGACGCGTATTGACGCAGGTGATAAACTAGGGCTTCTTAAAGCCCAACTTTATTTTGGGGCTAAAAACAGATTATGGAAAGCAGAACTCAAAAAATATGTGGATTTTCTCTTTTCTTCTTAATTCCTTTTCTTTCCCATTCCTATTTTACAACTCCAACTTATGTTTTTGAACACGGAGCAACTTCAAGACAAATCATAAGAACTCTAAAAATAGATTATAAAATTAAATTTTCCGAAAACTCTCAATCTTGTCTTCAATCGCTTTATCTCTCATCCCCAGATTCTTATCGCATGGAATTACAATGTGGGGATGAGAAAAAAAATTTTGGTAGCTCATCTGATTTCTCTTTTGGTTTGTGGAAAATCCTTTTTTCATCATCTGAAAATGCCATATTTAGTGCGCTTCAGGAAAAAAATATTCTTGAAACTTTTTCCGGAACGCTTCCTCTGCCCCTCTTTAAAAAAGAGAAGTTTATTCTTAAAAAGAACCCTCTTACAAACGAAAAAAATCTTGAAAAAACAGATTTAAAAGAATTAGAAGAGCGTTTTGAACCGGAAAACATTGTTTATATTGATAATATAGAATTTAAAAAATTTACTACTGCACGGGCCCAATTTTTACCTGTTAAGTTTGAAGACGGTTTTGCACAAAAAATATTTTTACCTCAAAATGACATGGCTTATATTTTAATGGATTTTACAAATCGTGCTGAAAAAATTTATCCATCTCCTCTTATTTTTAGATTTTTTCACGAAGAGGTTTTATATCAAGTGCGTTTCGAAGACTATCATCTTCATAAAGGTGTTTTAAGAATACCTAAAAAAATAACAGTTTCAGAAATTGAAAGGAAAGAAATAGAAGAAGGCTTTGAAGAAACTGAAACCTCTTTTGCACAAATGGAATTCGAACAAGTTCTTGTAAACATACGCATTTCTCCAGATTTTTTTAATATTAAAGAAAATTCAAGCCTTTCTCATAATGAGATGGAAAAACTCTTAGATCTTTGTTATCGCTAAAACATGACTCTTTTAAAAACTCTTGAAACCATTGATAGCTTTATCTGGGGGCTCCCCCTTATTACTCTTCTTGTAGGAACAGGTTTATTTCTTACTATAAGACTTAATTTTGTTCAGTTTCTTCACTGGAGACATGCACTTGATCTGATTCGAGGAAAGTACGACAATAAAAATGACGAGGGAGACATCTCTCATTTCCAAGCGTTAAGCGCAGCTCTTTCAGCCACCATTGGTCTTGGAAACATTGCTGGGGTTGCACTAGCTATTACTATGGGTGGCCCTGGTGCTGTTTTTTGGATGTGGGTTACAGCACTTGTGGGTATGGCTACAAAGTACACAAGCTGTACTTTAGCTGTAAAATATAGATTGACTCACAAAAATGGTTCTATAAGTGGTGGGCCCATGTATTTTATTGAAAAAGGATTGGGCCCACGTTTCAAGTTTCTTTCTGTATTTTTCTCTTTTGCTTGTATTTTTGCAGCCTTTGGAATGGGAAATATGTTTCAAGCTAATCAAGTAGCCAAAGCTCTTTTTGACGGCTTTCACATACCTCACTACATGACAGGAATTATTTTAGCCGTCTTAGCTTATCTTGTAATCATTGGTGGTATCAAACGAATTGGTCAAGTGGCCTCTCGCCTTGTCCCTTTTATGTGTCTTCTTTACATAGTAGCCGCCATCCTTATTCTGATTATTAAAATAGATGTTCTTGTAAACTCTTTTCTTCTCATTATGACCTCCGCTTTTACAGGAACAGCAGCCATAGGTGGATTTGCTGGAGTTGCTGTTTCAAAAACAATCGTTAAAGGTGTGGCCCGGGGTATTTTTTCCAATGAAGCTGGGCTTGGTTCTTCCCCTATTGCCCATGCTGCAGCCAAAACAAAAGAACCCGTTCGAGAAGGACTTGTTGCTATGGCAGAACCTTTTATTGATACTATTATTATTTGCTCAATGACCGCTCTTGTTATCGTATCTACAGGAGTGTGGACAGAAGCAGAAGGTATAGCAGGAATTGCTCTCACTATCAAAGCTTTTGAATCTGTTTTACCTCATTTTGGGGGTTATATTGTTATTTTTTCTGCGACACTTTTTGCTTTTTCAACCATGATTAGTTGGTCCTATTATGGGGAAAGAAGTGCTGAATATATTTTAGGAGAAAAAGCTGTTTATGCTTTTAAAATGGCTTATGTTTTTCTCATTGTAGTGGGTGCTGTTTATGAGCTTACACCTATCATCTTGTTTTGCGATATAGCTAATGCCTGTATGGCAATCCCAACACTTTTTGCTTTAGTAGCTTTAAGTGGTATTGTAAAAAAACTAACTCAAGATTATTTTGAAAGAACTTTTTCTTAATATTATTGTCCCCCTTCCTCTTAAGTCCGTCTACGTTTATAAACTCCCTGAAAACTTAAAAGACCAATACTCCTTCGGAAAAAGAGTTCTTATCCCTTTTGGGAAACGAAAAACTTATGGATATGCACTAGAACTTCTTTCTGAAAAACCCAATGACATTAAAAATATTAAAGAAATTTTGGGGTTTTCTGAAGAACCTGAAATTTTTGATATTCACATGATCCGATTTTTTAACTGGATCTCCAATTATTATCACCACCCTCTAGGACAAGTTATCAAAACAGCAACCCCTCAATTTAAAAACTTTCGCCCTCTTAAGGAAAAGAATATAAAACACAAACCTGAAGAACCCCTTGTGTTTCAAGAAGATCAAAAAAAGGTTTTTGAAACTATCTCAGAAACTTTGAATAAAAAAACTTTCAAAACCTTTCTTATTCATGGTGTTACTGGAAGTGGAAAAACAGAAATTTATTTACAACTTATTGAAAAAAACCTTTTGCTGGGCAAATCAAGTATTGTCTTAGTTCCAGAAATATCTCTCACACCACAAATGGAATCCCGATTTAAAAAACGCTTTGGAAATAAAATTACAACCTATCACTCAGGGCTTTCGGGGAGAGAACGCTATTGGAATTGGAGAAAAGCAAAAGAAGGAAGTGTTTCTATTATTTTAGGAACTCGAAGTGCTATTTTTGCTCCTTTTAAAGATTTAGGCCTTATTATTATCGATGAAGAACACGATTCTTCATTTAAACAAGAATCAGGCCTCCTTTATAATGCACGCAACCTTGCGTTAGTCCGAGGTCAACTTGAAAACTTTCCTGTGGTTTTAGGATCAGCAACCCCCAGTCTTGAATCTTATTATGCAGCACAAAAAGGAAAATATACTTATCTTCACTTGCCCTCTCGAATCAACAAACGCCCCTTACCCCAAGTTAAAATTTTAAGTCTTCAAAATAAAACGGAGCTTATGAGCTTCGAACTTAAAAAACACATTGAAAAGGTTTTAGAAAAAAAAGAGCAAGTTCTTCTTTTTTTAAATCGTCGTGGATTTTCTCATTTTCTTCTTTGTACACATTGCGGATATACAGCAAAATGCTCTCATTGTAGTGTTACCCTTACTTACCATAAAAAAAACAACCATCTTAAATGCCATCACTGTAACGCAACAAAGGCAACTTTTACACAATGTCCAGAATGTCATAACGAAAAAATTAAAGATATTGGCTCGGGAACAGAAAAAATTGAAGAGATGATTCAAAAAATGTTTCCTCAAGCGTGCGTTGCTCGCCTTGATCGAGATAAAACAAATAAAAAAGGGGTACTTCAAGACACACTTTCAAAAATGGGGAAAAAAGAGATTGATATTCTTATTGGAACACAAATGATCACAAAAGGTCATGACTTTCCAGATATCACACTTGTGGGCATTTTGATGGCTGACTCTTCTTTAAACCTTCCTGATTTTAGAGCGGGGGAAAGAACATTCCAACTTATAACTCAGGTGGCAGGTCGTGCTGGACGTGGGGAAAAACCAGGTTTTGTCTATATTCAAACCTTTAACCCTGATTTATATATTTTGAAACATGCTCAAACTCATGACTTTGAAAGTTTTGCACAAAAAGAACTCTTGAGTAGGGAAAGCTTACTTTATCCCCCTTTTTCAAGGTTGTGTAACATTCGAATTCAAGGAAAAAACTATGAAAAAACATGGGAATGTGCAGTGCATATTAAAAATAGACTTTTAAAATATAAAGATTCTAAAAAAATAGAAATGAGAGGCCCTTCTCCTGCCCCTCTTTCCAAAGTTCAAGGCAGATTCCGTTTCCACATACTTTTAAAAGCCCAAACAACAAAAATTTTACACCAAAACCTTCTTCTTATCTCCCAAAACTTAGAAGAACCTTCTTATAATGTTCAACTCTCGTTAGATATTGACCCTTTGAATCTCTTATAAAGTAGACGTATACTTGGGGTAAGATGAAAAAAAATGCTTTCAAACTCACAATACTTGATCAATATTTTTTAAAAAAATTTATTTTTTACTTTTTTACTTGCTATATTATTTTCATCTCTTTCTATTTTATCATCTCATTTATGACAGACTCTGATTATTTAAAAAGTGAATTTCTTCTTGTTTTAAAAGAGTATATTTATCTACTACCATCCGTGGTTTATATTCTTATGATCCCAGTCATTCTTTTGGCCGCTTTGTTTACCTTCTCATTTTTCGCTAGAAATTCAGAACTCATCGCAATACAAGCCAATGGAGTAAGTTCATATAGACTTTTTTCTTTGTTAATACTTACAACACTTTTCTTGGGGGGTATTGTGCTTATAATTTCTGACAGACTCACTGAAAAGTATTTTGAAAAAGCTATTCAAATTAAATACGTGGAAATAAGAAAAGACCGTAGCTTCTCTTTTTTTAAAACTGGAAAACTTTGGTATCGATCAGATAATATTATTTTAAATATTGATTCATTTGATCATATCAATAATACTTTTCACAATGTTACTGCTTACACTGTAGATGAAAGTTTTAAATTAATCAGCCACATAGATGCTCACAGTTGTAGGTTTTCAAACAACCAGTGGGTTCTTTATGATGGTATGGAGTTCTCATACGAAAACACAAACAATGTTTTTCCTACCATAAATAAATTCCACTCTAAAACTATTAAAATTAACAAAAAACCAGACGATTTTGGTATTTTACAAAAAAGGAAATTTGGTTTTTATTCTATTAAAGATCTTAAAGAAATTATTAAAAAAAATGAAAAACTCGGAGTATCTACACTTTATTACAAAACACAATTACATAGTAAATTTTCTCAACTTTTTAGCTTGCTTGTTATGATTTTTTTAGCCATCCCCTTTGCTTTTACAAACTACAAAAAAATATCTAATACTCATAATATCGTTGTAGGTCTTGCAATCTCCTTTATTTTTGGAAGTTTTCACTCAACCTTTACATCACTCGGAAGTTCTGGTGTTTTATATCCTTTTATAGCTGCTTGGGGGGCTAATATTATTTTTATATTTATTGGTGCTTATATTTTTTGGCACAAGAGGGAAGAATGGCAATTTTAAAAATAGTAACAATTCCAGATCCAATTCTTAGAAAAAAGCTTGCGTCTGTAAAAAATATTAATAAAAAAATGGTTCAATTAGCTCATGATATGTTGGAAACAATGTATAACGCACCAGGAATAGGTCTTGCCGCAAACCAAGTAGGTTTTGATTATCAACTCGCTGTTATTGATGCTACAAGAAGCCCAGAAGAAAAAGGAAAAAATCCTATTATTCTATTCAACCCAAAACTTCTAGAAAAAAAAGGAAAAATTATAAATGATGAGGGTTGTTTAAGCATCCCTAGGATTTATGATCGGGTCATGCGAGCTCAAAAAGTAAAAGTTTCTTATCAAAATGAGCACGGAAAAGAAAAAATTATCGAAGCCGATGGCCTTTTAGCACAAGCTCTTCAGCATGAAATCGATCATCTTAACGGAAATCTTTACATCGATTTACTCAGCTCTCTTAAACGCAATTTGATCCTTAAAAAATATAAAAAACTTAAAAATGAAAAAAAATAAAATAAAAATTCTTTTTTTGGGAACCCCCTTTTTTTCTGTTCCAAGCTTAGAAGCTCTCCACAAAAGCGAACTTTGTGAACTTATAGGTATAGTGACCCAACCCGATCGCCCTCAAGGGAGAGGACAAAAATTAAAACCTGGTGCTGTCAAAGAATATGCCTTAAAAAATAAAATTCCTTGTTTTCAATTTCAATCTATAAACTCTTCTAAAGCTTTGAATGAGTTAAAAAAATTAAAACCTTCACTTATTTTTGTGGTTTCTTTTGGACAAATTCTCTCAGAAGAAATTTTAAACTTAAGCCCTTTGGGTTGTTTGAATGCTCACGCTTCTCTTTTACCCCAATATCGAGGTGCTGCTCCTATTAATTGGGTTTTGATTCGTGGAGAAAAAGAAACAGGGGTGTGTATTATTAAACTTATTAAAAAGTTGGATGCCGGTCCCGTTGTTATTCAAGAAAAGGTTAAAATCTCTCACAATGACAACTATGAAACGCTTTATAAAAAACTTGCCTCTCTTTCTGCAAAACTTATTCTTAAAACCCTAGTGCTTGCCCAAAAAAACCAACTTAAATTTCAAGAACAAGATCACAATAAAGCTACTTATGCTCCAAAAATCGAAAAAACTCAGTGTCACATCAATTGGAATGATAAAGCTTCTCATATCCATAATTTTATACGGGGACTTTCGCCTATTCCTTGTGCATTTACGTTTTTTGAAGGACAAAGATTTAAGGTTTATGCTTCTCAAATATCAAAAATAAAAGCTAACAACAAACCTGGTACTATTGAAGAATGCAACCCAACTGGTATTTTAGTAAATACACAGGACAAGAGGCTTTTCTTGACAGAAATCCAGCTAGAAAATAAGAAGAAAATGTCTGCCTCCCTTTTTCTACAGGGGAAAAAACTTAAAAAAGGAACCTGTCTTGGATAAAAAATATAAAATTGCCCCAAGCATTCTTTCTGCTGATTTTTCAAGACTTGGAGAAGAAATAAAAGCAACAGAAAAAGCTGGTGTTGATCTTTTCCACATTGATGTTATGGATGGACATTTTGTTCCTAACATCACTATGGGGCCTATCATGGTGGAGGCTGCACGAAAAGTAACAAAACTCCCTCTAGATACCCACCTTATGATTGAAAATCCAGAAAAATACATTGAAGCTTTTATCAAAGCAGGTTCTACAGGCATAAGTGTTCATATTGAAACCTGTAAAAATCTTCCGGAAACCCTTCACATGATCCACAATTTTGGAGCAAAACCTGGCATTGCTATTAATCCCGACACACCTATCGAAAAACTCACCCCTTTCCTTGAAAAAACCCAATACATCCTTGTTATGAGTGTTCACCCGGGTTTTGGAGGACAAAAATTTATTGAATCAACTTATGAAAAAATTAAAAAACTTGCCCATCTTATAAAAAAATCAAAACAAAAAATTGATATTGCTATTGATGGTGGGGTTGGACTGGACAATATTAAAAAACTTAAAGACGCAGGGGTTAATATTTTTGTGGCTGGAAGTGCAATTTTTAAAAGTAGGGATTATGCAGAAACAATTCAAAAAATGAGGGGGGCTTTATGACTCCTAAAAAAGAAGACGTTGAAAAAATAGAAGGCTTTCTTAAAAAGCTTAAAATCGATCCTCAAAAAGCACAACAAGGAGACAATGCATGGCTTATACGCCAAGGTAATGCCCATATTTTTGTTCTTGTTGCGGGTGGTTTTCTTATTTTTCAATCTCCAATGATAGCTACACCCAAAACAAATATTCAAACACTTTACAGACTTTTGCTAGAACTCAATGATAATGCTTCAGAAACTTTGGGTACCGCTTTTGGTATTAATACCCACAACGAGATTGTTCTTAAATCACTTTATCCGTTTCAAAGCCTTAGTTTTGAAGCTTTTTCTTACTTCATTACAAGCATTGCCCATGTTGCTGATAAATATCGAAAACAACTCAAAGAAAAGTTTGATGTTTAAAATGAAAAATAAAATTTTTCTCGACGGAGAAATACTAAAACTGAGCGATGTTGAAAAAGTTTCTTTGGGTGGTGCAAAAGTAAGTATCTCACCTCAAGCCATCTCTAAAATCCAAAATGGGAGAAAATTCATTGAAAACATTATTGATGGAAAACATATTGTTTATGGTGTGAACACAGGATTTGGACACCTTTCAAATAAAAAAATAAAAAATAATGAACTTGCTCAACTACAAAAAAATCTTATAAGAAGCCACTGCACAGGAATAGGTAATATTTGTTCCAAAGAAGTGGTTCGGGCTATGATGTTGTTACGCGCTAATACGCTTGCTAAAGGAAACTCTGGAGTGCGTCTTGAGGTTATAGAAAAAATCATTGAGCTTCTCAATAAAGATACTTATCCCATTATTTATGAACAAGGCTCTGTAGGCGCTAGCGGGGATTTGGCACCCCTAGCACAATTAGCGCTGTGCCTTATTGGAGAAGGTGAGTTTTTGGAAAATGGAGCTCCTGTACCTGCCAAAAAATACCTTTCAAAAAAGAAAATAAAACCTTTGGTTCTTTATGCTAAAGAAGGAATTTCTCTTATTAATGGCACACAACAAATGACAGCTGTGGGCGCTCTTTGTATTGAGAAAGCAAAAAGACTGCTTAAAATAGCAGACATTGCAGGAGCTATGAGTCTTGAGGCTGTCAAAGGTTCGCACAAAGCTTTCGATGAAGACATTATGAGGGTTCGTCCCCATCCGGGAGCTTTAGAATGTGCAGCAAACTTTAAAAAGCTTCTTAAAAAATCTCATGTTCATAAAAGCCACAAAAAATGTGAAAAAATCCAAGACGCTTATTCATTACGTTGTATTCCTCAGGTTCATGGTGCTGTAAGAGATGTTCTTTCTTTTTCGGAAAAAATACTTTCGATTGAATTGAACTCAGCTGTTGATAATCCTCTTATTTTTCCCGATAAAAATAAAGTTCTTTCTTGTGGTAATTTCCACGGGCAACCTATTGCTTATGCTCTTGATAGTTTAAGTATAGCTCTTACAGGCATTTCAAATATCTCAGAAAGACGTATTGAAAAAATAATGAATCCTGCTTATTCAGAGCTTCCGCCCTTTCTTTCAAAACATCCTGGATTAGAATCAGGACTTATGATGGTTCAAGTTTCAGCTGCTGCCCTTGCTTCTGAAAATAAAGTTCATGCAGCACCTGCAAGTGTTGATACCATTCCAACATCCATGGATAAAGAAGATCACGTCAGTATGGGCCCCATTGCAGCATTTAAACTAGAAAAAATTGTGAATAATATAGAAAAAATTTTGTCTATGGAAATTCTTTGTTCCTATCTAGCACTTCACTGGCTTACACCTCTTAAAGCAGGTGTGGGTGTTGATTGTGTTTTTCAATTTCTCAAAGATAAAATCCCTGATATTTACGATCGCCCCTTTAATAAAGATTTTTTACTTATACAAAACCTTATTCAAGACAACTCATTGCTAAAAAAAATTGAGAAAAAAGTTGGAGCTCTTTTTTAAAATATGAAATATCTTATAGAAAATATAGGTACTCTTGTTACACTAGAGAAAGCTTCCCAAAAAAAAGGAAGGAAAATAATATCAAAAGATCTTTCCCTACTTCATAATACCTCGCTTCTTATTGAAGGCGGTATGATTAAGGAAATAAGCTCTAAGAAAACAAACCGAGCTGCCAAAAAAATAAATGCAAAAGGAAATGCCCTTCTTCCTGGTTTTGTAGATGCCCATACCCACCTTGTTTTTGCAGGTAATCGTGCTTTTGAGTTTGAGTTTCGCTCTCAAGGGAAAACTTATGAAGAAATTCATGCTCGGGGTGGGGGTATTCTTTCAACCGTGGAAAAAACAAGAAAAGCATCTCAAGAAGAACTTTTTGAAAAAGCCTTTCATTATCTTAAAAAAGTAAAAGAATCCGGAACAACAACTATTGAAATAAAATCAGGATATGGTCTTTCACCTCGGGATGAAATTAAAATTTTAAAAGTTATCCAAAAACTTCAAAAAGAAAAAATATTAACTATCATCCCAACATTTCTAGGGGCCCATACTATTCCCAAAGAATATAAAAATAATCCAAATTTTTATGTTGAACTTCTTTGTAAAGGAATGATCCCACAAGTTTCCGAAGAAAAGCTGGCCGAATTCTGTGATATTTTTATTGAAAAAGGAAGTTTTACTCTTAAACAAGCAGAGAAAATTTTAGAAACAGCTTCAAAATATAAATTAAAAATAAAAGTTCATACGGAACAATTTAACAATATCGGGGGAAGTGCGCTTGCTCTTAATTATAAGGCTACTTCTATCGATCACCTCGAAAAGATTTCGGAAAAAAATATAAAAAAAATCTCACAATCACAAACAACAGCAACTCTTTTACCTGGGGTTTCTTTCTTTTTGGGCTTAAACCAAGCCCCCGCTAGAAAGCTTTTAGATAGCGGTGCTCGAGTTGCCATTGCAAGTGATTTTAATCCAGGCTCTTCAATGAGTTTTTCAATGCCTCTTATGGGAACAATCGCTATGACTCAGATGAAAATGACGCTTTCTGAAGCTCTCGTTGCTTCTACTTTAAACGGAGCCTACTCTTTAGGAATAGAAAAGCAAACCGGCTCACTTGAGGTGGGTAAACGCGCTGATCTTATCCTCTTAAACGAGCCAGAATACCGAATACCTTTTTATCATTTTGGTTTGAATCATATTCAAAAAACTTATTCTTACTTGGACTTTCCTTAAGATAGAAAGGAACCCACAAGAGCGAAAAAACAAAAGAAAACACTGCCACTAAAAAACCTGAGGGCACATCAAGAAAGTAATGCTGTTCTGTCGTAATAGTTGAAACAGAGATAAGCGTTGCCCAGATAAAAAAGAAAATAACTTTTTTCCAAGAATGGCCTAAGAAAGAAAATGAAATAACATAACAAAGCCCTACATGGAGGCTTGGAAAACAATTTCGAGGTGTTTCCCACGTGCGCAACCATAATAAAACTGTGCCATTGAAATCAAGAGGAATAAAGGGTGTTCTTTCTATCACGGTTGGAAAAACAAAAAAGAAAACAATACTTGTCGTTAAACACACAAACATCCCAATCATAACACGACTCATAAGCTCTTGTGTATCAATCAA
This sequence comes from Deltaproteobacteria bacterium, assembly GCA_016186995.1. Taxonomy (GTDB): domain Bacteria; phylum Bdellovibrionota; class JACOXK01; order JACOXK01; family JACOXK01; genus JACPKQ01. The sequence goes on from JACPKQ010000016.1 coordinate 72,305, forward strand.
AAAAATAAGAGCCGCAAAAAGAACATATTCAGACATATAAATCCACACCGTCCAGGGAACAACAGGTAACATTTTATCAATAGGATGAAGAGGTAAAGCAAGTGGCTCAAAAAAAGAGAAATGCGCGGCGCCATAGTAGCCTAAAACAAAATAAGCTAATAGCAAAAGCCCTTTTTTAAATTTCTCTACTGTAAAAGTACTCATATGATAGGATAAAAGTACATGAAAAAGCCTAGTTTAATCAAATCTTTTATTCAAGAAGAAAAAGCTCAAGCAACCGTTGAATATGCCCTTACATTAGCACTCGTTGCAGCCATAGCTCTTCTCATTGTTAATGAATCTCAAGATATTCTTAAAGCCTTTTGGAATGCTATCGTCAATAAAGTAGCTAAAGGCTGTCCAAATTGTGACTAGAATGACCCGTTTATACAAACACGAACTTAAGTTCTAAAAATTCTCACTAACTAACTCATATCAACATAAGAGATAGGGATAGTACTTCCTTCGATATATTACATCGGTGGGACTGTATTTCTCAAAAACACGCTATCAAAATTCCCTGCGAGAATTTTGCGCTCTCTCTCGGCCGACGCTCTTTTTTACTTCGTAAAAAATC